>SBEK01000263.1 GCA_009668925.1 Deltaproteobacteria bacterium | reverse complement strand
GCAGGCCACAAAATAGACCTAACAGCCTAATAGTCTACAGCCTAATAGCCTACAGTCTTATTTGAAGGAGGTCTCCATGGCACGTCTAACGTATCCTTCCGAAGCAGCCGCTTCCGCGGAATTTCAAAGTACCTACAAACAAATTCGCGAAAGAGGCGGAAAGGTTCTCAACCTCTTCAAAATCATGTCATATTCTCCGGAGGTCGGCAGGCAGTTCCTGCAACTCGGGAATGCCATTTTGTTCAAAGGAGTCGTGCCCAAGACGCTTCGTGAACTGGCGATTTTGCGCGTGGGCAACCTGTATTCAGCCAGCTACGAATGGACGCAGCATGTGACGATTGCGCTCCGGGTGGGTGTCCGTCAATCTCAGATTGACGCGTTGCCGTACTGGCTAAACTCGCCGGAATTTGACGATCAGGAAAAAGCAGTGCTGCGTTACACCGATGAAGTGACGCTGCAAATCCGCGTGACGGATGAGGCCTTCGCCGCTGCGCGGTCCTTTTTAAACGAAGAAGCGATCGTGGAGCTGACCACGGCCATCAGTTATTATGGAATGGTCTGCCGGATCCTGGAAACACTGCAGGTGGAACTCGAACAGGAGTAAGGAGATGGATTTAGATTTGCGCGGAAAGGCTGCGCTCATTACCGGCGGCTCGAAAGGGATTGGATTGGCCTGTGCGCGGGCGCTCGCGGCGGAGGGCTGTCCTCTGCATCTCGCGGCACGCAGCGAATCCGACTTGCTTGGCGCCAAAAAAGATCTGGAATCGCGCTTTGCCGTGGCGGTGGATATTCATCGTGTCGATCTCAGCGCCGGTGATGAAGCACGTCGTCTGGCTGCGGCTTTGCCCGATATCGATATTCTGGTGAACAACGCCGGCGCGATTCCGCGGGGCGACCTCTGGCAGATCGAAGAGACGCGCTGGCGCGAGGCCTGGGACCTCAAGGTGTTCGGCTATATCAATTTGTGCCGTGCCGTCTATCCGCAGATGAAAGCGCGAGGCTGTGGCGTTATCATCAACATCATCGGTGCGGCGGGTGAACGGCCGCGCCTGGACTACATCGCCGGGGGAACGGCCAATGCAGCGCTCATGGCCTTTACCCGGGCGCTGGGCGCAAAGAGCCTGAAAGACGGCATCCGCGTCGTGGCGGTCAACCCCGGTTTTATTCAGACGCAGAGGCTGGAGACCCTTTTGCAAGGATTGGCGCAGTCAAAATTCAACGACCCGACCCGCTGGAAAGAGCTGATGCCCGCCGATCCGCCGCCGGGCCTGCCCGAAGATATCGGGAACGTTGTCGCGTTTCTCGCGTCGGATCGGGCGCAGTATATTACCGGCACCGTTGTCACCGCCGACGGCGGAATTACAGGGTATTGAAAGGATCAGACGAAAGAAAACGGATGAGTCGTTGAGCGTTTTTTCCGAAAGCCATCATAAATTATTTAATCCCGCTTAAGCGGGACGGGCGTTAATTCTCCGTCTCTTGCCGCGAAATAACGGCCTTCACTTCATACCTCGACAGCTTGCTGCGAGGTGGGTGATTAAGATGATCAGGGGGAGGGGAAGCATGAAAGACTCGAAAATCGCAATCGTTTTACTATTTGTTTTGGTGATCTTGTTTTCAGCCGGCCAGGGCCTGGCCAAAGATATCCTGATCGGCTATTCCGGCCCCCTGCAGGGAGTTGCTGCGGAATACGGTCAGGATGTGGGCAATGGCATTGAAATGGCCGTTCAGGAGGTCAACGAAGCGGGCGGGATAAAAATTAAGGGCGAGATTTATAAACTTCGCCTGGAGAAACTCGACGACCGCGTGGACCCCACCCGTGCGCTTTCCAACGCCCGCCGATTCCAGGAGCAGGGCGCCATTGCCGTCTTTAATTCCGTCTTCACCACGGTTGCGCCCATGACGCGCATCAACACCGAAAAGGGCAGAGAGTTTATCCTGGTCGCCTACACCAGTTCGCCCAAACTTTCTGAAACGTCCAACCGTCTGATGGTCATGCCTCAGCCCTTCACGTCCTATGTCGAGATTCATACGAACTGGGCGCGCTATGTGAAAGGCTGGAAGACCTGCGCGACCTTGATTACGCTGGGCGCCTATGGCGACGAATGGCGGGCGGCGTTTCGCGCCGCCTGGGAGAAGAAAGGCGGAACGATTACGGTTGAAAAACCCGCGAACTACTATGCAGAAACGGATTTTTCGGCGCCTCTGACCGCGGCGCTGGCGACAAAACCCGACTGTCTGCTGGTCGGTGGACCCTCGGGACCGACGGCGCTCGTCATCGAACAGGCGCGGGCGCTGGGTTTCAAAGGAGGGTTCATCATGATCGACCAGGCAAAGCAGGATTATATTGCCGAGCTCTTGAGAAACGAAGCACTGCTGGGCGATATGATCGGTGTAGCGGGTCTGGACGCTTTTCCTCCTTACCCCGGACAGAATTTCGGCGAGCGCTACCGCAAGCGCTACAGTAATCGCAAGCCGACCTGGGAGTGCACGGTTCCCTATGTTTACATGCATGCGCTGGCCAAGGCGATCGCCATTGCGCAGACGCCCCATGACGTTTATAAGATTCGGGAGGCCCTGCCGAAAGCGTTTCCGATGGCCGGCGACAAATATCCGGCCGAATCGCTGGGCATGAACGAAGAGGGACGGTTTTACGGCTGGTGCATCGTGCAGAAGCGGACGAAGGGCAAGGCCGATCCGCCGGAGCTGTATGCCTGGTGGCCCAGGAGCCAGGAAGAATTTGAACGCTACAAAGCGATGTCCAAAGTCAGTCCGACGTTAAAGCCGAGGCAGAAGTGGCTTTGGGCGAAGGATCGCAACTATTAAATGGTTCGGTTGGAAAATAATGGGAAGGGCGAGGGCAGAAGGTGTGCGGGCGTTTTGAGTTGATTACCGATTTGTCGGTCATCGGGCGGGATTTTATCG
>SBEK01000262.1 GCA_009668925.1 Deltaproteobacteria bacterium | reverse complement strand
GAAGACATTCCGGAAACCATCGACTTTGCGATCATCGCCGTGGCCGCCCGCCACGTCGCCGGGGCGCTGGCGGCCTGCCTCGCGAAAGGCGCAGCCGGAGCGGAGATTCTGTCTTCGGGATTCAGCGAATTGGGAACCCAGGAGGGAAAAGATCTGGAACGGGAAATCCAGGAAATCGCCGCCCGGGGCATTCGCGTGGTCGGCCCCAACTGTTTCGGCATCTATTGTCCGGCAAGCGGCCTCACGCTGCTCCCGGGTCCGGATCTCTCCCGCGAGAGCGGTCCGGTGGCTTTTGTCGCGCAAAGCGGCGGCATGTCCATTGATCTGGCGCACGCCGGGAAATGGCTGGGCATCCGTTTCAGCAAGATGGTCAGTTTCGGCAACGGCGCGGACCTGCGTGAAGCGGAACTTCTTCACTACTTCGCCGGTGATCCGGAAACCAGGGTCATCTCCATGTATATTGAGGGTATTAAGAATGGCGGAAATTTCTTCGGCGAACTGAAAGCCGCCGCTTCCCGGAAACCGGTCATTGTCCTGAAGGGCGGACTTTCCGAGGCCGGCGCAAGAAGCGTGGCCAGTCATACCGCGTCCATGGGAGGCAGCCGGGTGATCTGGCAGTCCATCCTGAAACAGGCGGGGGCCGTTCAGGTGAACGACACGGAAGAGCTGGCGCAAGTCAGCATGGCTTTCTCCATGCTGCCGCCCCGATCCTACAGAGGCATTTCCATTGTCGGCGGCGGCGGAGCCATCGGCGTGACCGCCTGCGACACGGCAGAAACATACGGCATCGACGTCCCGCCCTTTTCTCCCGATCTTCGGGACCGCATCGGCTCCATCCTTCCCCGGCCCGGGTCCAGCGCGAATAATCCGATTGACGTTGCCAATCCTTTTGTCCCGGCGCCTATTCTCAGGGAAGCCATGGTGGGCGCGGCCAAGGACGATCGGATTGAACTGCAAATCATCGTTTCGCTTTTATTTCATTACAAACAAATCGCGAGAATGTTTGACAAACCGGTCAAAGACGTGGCACCATACAAGGAGCTGGTGCAATGCATGCGCGATGTTGTCGATGAGACCGGCAAACCGGTCGTCGCGGTGCTGCCCAACGTGAAAAGAGAACTGGACAGTATAGATGTGACGGAACTCATCGCCCTGGCGAGGCAAGAATACATTGCCCGCGGCATCCCGGTATTTGACGAGCTGCACGACGCCATCCGGGCGATATCCCATATCAATCATTACTATGGAGGAAGAATAAAATGAAGAATGAAAAAGCCACGAAGATCATCGACAAAGCTCTTAAGCAGGGGCGAAAAACCCTGTCCGAATACGAGGCCAAGCTGATCCTTGCCGCGTACGAGATCCCCATCACGAAGGAAATCCTGGTCAAGGATAAAGAGCATCTGGAAAAGGCCGTCCAGAAAATCGGCTTCCCCCTGGTGATGAAAGGCTGCTCCTCGGAAATCGCCCACAAGACCGAGAAGGGATTAATTCACGTGGACATCCGCACCGCCACGGAGGCGAAAAAGGCCTTCCGCGAAATCATGGCCGGTATGGAAGGATTTGAAGGCGGCGTTCTGCTGCAGGAAATGATTAAAGGCCGCCGCGAGCTGGTGATGGGCCTCACGCGCGATCCGCAGTTCGGCCCCTGCGTCATGTTCGGTCTGGGCGGGATCTTTACGGAAATCCTGAAGGACATTTCTTTCCGTCGTGCGCCGCTGGAAGTCCGCGACGCGCAGGAGATGATGGAGGAAATCCGAGGTCACAAAATTCTGGACGCCGTCCGCGGCATGGAAGCGGCGGACAAGAAACAGCTCACCCATATGCTCATCAACCTCGGCCGGATCGGTCTGGATTACGACAGCGTGATGGAAATCGACCTCAACCCGGTTATCTTGAACGGCTCCAAACCGGTGGTGGTCGATGCGCTGATTGTGCTGAAATAGGACAGGTAGTTCGTCTGCAGACTGTCCTTACAGATGAGGCCCGGCGTGGCTGAACCGCCGGGCTCTTTTGCAAAAACGAGCCATGGACTGTAAAAAAGAAGAAAATCTGACCAGGTGCAACTGCACCTATGAACCGTGCCGGCGCAAAGGCGTCTGCTGCGACTGCATCACCTATCACCTAACGAAAAGGCAGTTGCCGGGATGTTTCTTCCCGGAAGACGCCGAAAAAACCTACAACCGATCCTTCGAGTACTTTGCCGACCTTGTCCTCAAAAAGCAAATCTGACCGCCGCCATCTTGATTATAAATTAAACGTTGTTAACCTATAAAAGGTCTTTTTATGAGCCAGACGATTAATTTATTTTCGCTGATTCAGGCGGCAGGAGACGCCGTAATCGCCGCCGACGCCGGCGGAAAGATTCTGTTGTGGAATAAGGCGGCCCAGCGAATCTTCGGGTTCGAAGAGGAGGAGGCCGTCGGTCAGTCGCTCAACCTGATCATCCCGGAGCGATTTCAAGAAAGGCATTGGACCGGATATCGACGGGTCTTTGAGACAGGCCGGACGCGGTATGGAACAGAGGTGCTCCGTGTCCCGGCTGTTCACAAGGACGGTCATCCGCTCTCCATCGCCTTTACGATTGCCTTGTTGCCTTCCGAAGAGGGCAACATCGAATTCGCCGCCGCAATCATCCGGGATGAAACGGCCCGCTTTCGGGAAGAACGCGACCTGCGCTCGCGCCTGGCCGAACTGGAAAAACAATGCCGCTGAAACGACTTGAGGGTCCATCTTGCGAAGTTGAGGAGGTAGGGCGATGCGGATCAAATTAAAGCGGGTTTATGAAACCCCCGATCCGGACGATGGATTGAGGATTCTCGTGGACAGGCTTTGGCCGCGGGGCCTGTCGAAGACGGACGCCCGGATTGATCTCTGGCTCAAAGAAATCGCGCCCAGCACCGAACTCCGCCGGTGGTTCGGCCACGATCCCGCAAA
>SBEK01000261.1 GCA_009668925.1 Deltaproteobacteria bacterium | reverse complement strand
CTCCGGCATGCGCCGAACTTGCGCCTCCGAACCTCCCCCGAAGCCCCTCCAGAGGGGACACAGAGATTTGTAGTGGAATAAAATTTGAAAATTTCGATAGAGTCGAATATGGATATCACGCACATTGTCATTTGCGGCGGGGCAGAGTTTGCAGACAGACTGTCGCAAGTGTCTAAGAAGGGAAGACATGGAGCAAAAAGATTACTACGATATATTGGGATTGAAAGAGGATGCGGGCCACAAGGAGGTTCGCGATGCCTATCGCCGGCTGGCGCTCAGGCATCATCCGGACAGAAACCGGAATAATCCGGAAGCGGCGGAGCGGATGAAGGCGATCAATGAGGCCTACGCCGTGCTTTCCGATCCGCGCAAAAGAAGGGAATATGACGCGCTCCGCAAAACCTATGGATCATCGGCCTACGGCCAGTTCCGGCAGACGCACTCCGATCAGGATATTTTCCGAGGGTCGGACATCGGGCAGATCTTAGATGAGCTGAGCCGCGCTTTCGGCTACCGGAGCTTTGAAGATATCTTTCGGGAGTCGTACGGCGCGGGGTACCGCACCTTTGAATTCCGGAGGCCGGGCGCTTTTAGCCGGGTCTTTACGGGCGGCGTCTCAGGCGGGCAGGGTGCCGGAAATAGCACCCCGGGTGTCAGGCTTTTGGAAAGACTGATCCGGTACGGCTTAAAAAAGAAATGGGGCGTGGAACTGCCCGAGAAGGGCGGGGATTTAAAGGATGTTGTCGTGGTTTCTCCCGACGAGGCCAGGCTGGGGGGAAAGAGCCACTATTCAAGCAAGAAGACGGGAAGAGATCTGATGGTGACGATTCCCCCGAACACAAGGGCGGGACAGCAGCTGCGCCTCAAGGGGATGGGAGAGCCCGGCCGCGGCGGGGCAGAAGCCGGAGAGCTTTATTTGACGGTCAACATCAGACGGTCTTTGATTCAGAAAGCGAAAGATGTCATTGCCGCAATCAGGTTTTCCTTCAGGTAATGTTCATCGGTCGCGAATTGAGCCACAGAAGCAATCGTCAGGCCTTAATCATTTGGCTTTGCGGATGCGATACATCATAAACAGGAAGGCAGGTTGGAATGAAGCAGCAGGCAAAAGGACAGGTGCACGAGCGGATTCACGCAATACCCAACAGCTGGTATCCGATCTATATCGTGCGGGGTAACGAAAAAAATCTCCTGATTGACGCGGGCGTGAATCTTCTGGGTCCCCGGTATCTTTCCTTGATCGAAGAAATCCTCGGCGGTTCAGGACGGCTCGATTATCTCTTTCTAACGCATTCGCATTACGATCATGTGGGCGCGGCCGCCTACCTGAAACGGCACATTCCCGGCCTGAAGATCGGAGCTCATGAACGGGTTGCCGGATTGCTGGCCAAACCTTCGGTGCTGAAGATGATGAACGGCTTGAGCGCCAGCCATACCGCGCTTCTCAAGTACAACACCGCCGGCGAAGACCTCACGTTGGCGTCGTTTAACGTTGACATCATTCTCCAGGAGGGCGACGAATGTGACCTGGGCGGGCTTAGCTGCCATGTGTATGAGACGCCGGGGCACACCCGGGATTCGCTTTCACTTTTTTTTCCCGAAATTAAAACCCTGTTTCCGAGCGAGGCCGTGGGCGTCCTGCAGGGCGAAACCGGCAGTGCAATGCAGGTGGAGTTTCTGTCTTCCTTCGAAGACTATGTCCGGTCACTCAAGCGAATGACGGCACTGGAGCCGGAAAGGATCTGTCTGGCGCACGGCTGGGTGTTGAGCGGTGAGGATGCACCGGCGTTTCTCAAAAGATCGCTTGACGAGACGTACCGCTTTCGTGAGTTGATCGAAAGCTATCTCGACGGGGCTCGGGGCGATGTAAACCTGGCGATTGAAAACATGGCGCATACCGAATATGACGTCAAGGGCGGCATTTATCAGGAAAGAGCCGCTTATCTCACGAATCTGACCGCCCAGGTCAAATTGATTGCCGCACTGCGTGGACAATAACGATGCGAAGCGTTTGCGTAGTATGCACCTGTCGCTGCGAGGCGGCGCAGAGGTTTTTCTCCGTCATTGCGAACCGTCTCTCAGACGGCGTGGCAAACGCGTGAGCAGCTGAATCCGTGGGATTGCCGCGCGGACCGAGGGTCCGCTCGCAAAGACGGACAAGATTGCCACCCCGGCCTTCGCCGGGGCAGGCTATGCTTAAGCTCCTCGCAATGACAGACGAGGATTGCCACCACCACTTCGGGTGGCACGGCAGCGCGCGAGGCGCGCTTTGCAATGACCATCGTGGATTGATCGCCGGGGCAGGACGTTCGCAATGACCATACTGGATTGCGGCACAATCTCGCAGGCGGAAATCCGGTGTCACTTCCTTTTTGAACAGGCTTTTTTTTCCACCGGGTGCCAGGCGCTGCCTTCATTAATCAGGTATTGCGTCGGCCGGGCTTCATGGGCTTCGTGGATGATGTTTCTGTCGTTATCCAGATAAACGAACCTCGCAAAGCGGATCAGGTGATTTGCGCAATTGATTTCGCAAAGGATCTCTATGGACCGGAAACCCTTGCCCTCTTTGTGCACCGACCTCAAGTATTCGTTGATCATCCCCAGATATTTGCTTTTCTGCGCCGGAGCAATCTTAATCCAGATGGCCGTTATGCCCGGGGCGGGGGAGCCGAGGCGGCCCGTGTCGGCAAAAACGGCGTCACGATATTTTGTATAGCCGGTCAGATGCCAGTTATCCGTCATTCTTTCCGAGAAGAGTGCCGCCGGCAGGGCCAGAGACAGACCGACGAAAAAGAACAGGGCTTTCCATTTCATCATAGATTCAATCTCCTTTTCTGTGTGTTGCGGGTTTCAGAATACTCCAAAAGAAGACGAATGGAAATGGGTGATCTTCGCGCAATAAAGGGAGAATCGATCATTGACAGGGGGCAATGGTGACATAAATTAACGAAGTTGAATAG
>SBEK01000054.1 GCA_009668925.1 Deltaproteobacteria bacterium | reverse complement strand
ATTTTGGGGTCTTTAAATATTATTAAGACAGTCTTAGTATAAAATTCGATTTTCCAAAGGGGCGGGATCAGGACGGCAAAAATGAACAAGCGGCGTCCGGCCCAGATGGAGGGATTGACCGCCAATCTTCCTTTGACCGACAAAGGGCGAGGCCAAACGGCGCAGCTTTCGGGCGCGTGTCCGGATAGACGGGCCCTAGCGATTCCGCTGCCGGTGAGCCTGATAAGTAACGCGTTACTTCAGCGTGCATTTCCGGATCTTTGTGACTTTCCCATTGACGATCGTCATCCTGATCTGCTCTTTGTCGCCGCGCTCGAAACTGCCGTATTGCCAGTATTCGCGGGAGGAATGATGTCGGGACAGATACAGGTAGGCGGGGTCATTTGCAAACATTGTGTTATTGGCAATGTCCGAAACCGGCTCCGGAATCGTTACTTTTGCCGGCGGGCCCGCGATTTCACTGACTTCACCGGCGCGCATTCCCAACTTCACTTCTTTCCCGTTAAAAGAGTAACTGGTAAAATCCTGTTTAAGATAAGGCGTGCAGCCGGCAAGAGCCGCCAGAAGAAGAACAATCATTATTTTCTTTCTCATCTCCCGTCCTCCTCATTTTCCTTCTCTTGTTTAAATTGGAGCATCGAAGAAGAATGTCAAGCTCGCCGCCCGCCGGCTTCGGGCGCGGCAAACCGGACAGGGGCCAATTTTTGGGCTTGACAATTGATTGCCCAAAATAGGACTCTCTGCGCGGACCCTAAAGTGAACTTGCATCTCCCATGGAAAGTTCTTTAAGAGAAAGGATATCTGCTATGAAAAATGCCGAAAATCTCGATTTCCTGTTTCATCCTCAAACAATCGCCATCGCCGGTGTGTCGGAGAAAGTCAAACAGTTCAATGCCGGTCTGAAGTTCCTCGAAGGCCTGATGCAATTCGGATTCAAAGGCAAGATCTATCCGATGAATCCCACGGGCGGCGAGATCAATGGAATGACCATCTATAAAAGCGTCAAAGATATTCCGGATCAGGTCGATTTCATCATTTCCGCCATTCCCGCACCATATACCCCGCGGCTTGTGGCCGATGCGGCCGAAAAAGGCGTCAAAGCCATTCACTTCTTTACCTCGGGTTTCAGCGAAATCGAAAACGCCGATGGCAAGCGCCTGCAGGCGGACATCATGGCCAGAGCAAAGGCTGGCGGGGTCCGTATTGTCGGGCCCAATTGCCTGGGTCTTTATTGTCCTTCGGGCGGCCTGACGTTTAATGCCGACTTTGAGAAGGCGAGCGGTCCGGTTGCCATGATCTCGCAGAGCGGGGGCAATGCCGCGCACTGCGTGCAGGAAGGCAACAGCCGGGGCGTCTTGTTCAGCAAGGTCATCAGCATGGGAAACGGCGCCGATCTGAACGAATCGGACTACCTGGAGTATCTGGCGGATGATGAGGAAACGAAGATCATCACCGCCTATATTGAAGGCGTCCGGCAGGGACCGCGCTTTTTCCAGGCGCTGAAAAAAGCCGCCGGGACCAAACCCACCATCATCTTGAAAGTGGGCACCTCCGCGTCCGGCGCCGAGGCGGCGGTATCGCATACCACCGCGATGGCCGGTGCAGACGGGGTGTGGGAAGGCGTTCTGAGGCAGGCGGGGGCCGTTCGCGCCGGCAGCATCGAAGAAATGATGGATCTCACGCTGGCCTTTGAGCATCTGCCGGCGCCCGCGGGGAACAGAATCGCGGTAATCGGCATCGGCGGCGGTGCGAGTGTTCTCATCGCGGATGAATTTGCCCATGCGGGACTGACGCTGCCCAGACTAAGCGACGGACTGCGCCGGAGCCTTATTGAATCATTTTCCACGGAGGCGGGCCGGATTTTTAAGAATCCCATCGACCTCAACAATTTTGAAAGCGCCGAGATTTTCTTCAAGATCATGAAAACCCTGGATCAATCCGAAGAAGCGGATCTGATCATCGTCCATGTGGCGTTTGACCATTTCGGCCTGATTTCCGTGGAGGACAAAGAGTTTACGATCGGGGTATTCCTGGAATTGATCGGCAAAGTCAAAAAAGAGATGAACGTACCGCTGGCGGTTATCCTGCACAGCTACAGCTCTCCGGCCATGAAGAAGCTGGCTCAGGATGCAGGCAAGGCGTTGACCGGCATGGGAATCACCGTCTTCCCCTCGATCCAGCGGGCGGCTCAGGCGCTCGGCAAGTTTGCGGGCTACCATAAGAAGCGCGGGGCGGCAATTCCTGCGAAGTAGGGAAGGCGCGCTCGGCAATTTTATTTTCCGCAGCGAAAAAGTTATGGAAGATCAGAAAAAAACAAGAGAACAGCTTCTCGACGAACTGAAGCGACTGCGGGCGCGCCTTGCGGAAGCGCAAAAGAAGAGCGGGCGGATCTCTCCGGACGATCTCCTGCGGGAAAGCGAGGCGCGGTATCGCGCCGCAATCGAAACCATTTCGGAGCCCTATGCCGAGCATGATCTGGCCGGCAAAACCCTGTATTTCAATGAAGCCTACGCCAAAGCCATTGGCTTAAGCCGCGAGGAGCTGCAGGGCAAAAACTACCAAAGCTATATCGACCCGAAGGAGATTGACGCCGCCTTCCGGATTTATAACGAAGTCTATAAAACGGGCCTCCCCTCGACCCGCTCCGAACTGGAATCGGTCAATAAAGCCGGGGAAAAGAACCTGTATGAATGCACGGTCAGCCTGATCCGGGACAGCCAGGGGCAGCCCGCCGGATTCCGCACCCTTTATCACAACATCACCGAACGCAAAAAAGCCGAAGAGGCCATCCGCAGCATCCAGGAGAGAATGGAACTGGTGCTGGCCGGGGCGGAACTCGGCCTTTACGACATCAACAGCAAGACAGGCGTGTCCTATGTCGACGACCGCTATCTCGGCATGCTCGGGTATCAACGGAAGGACTTTTCGGCCCTGAACATCGAGGCGTGGATGAAAATGATCCACCCGGATGATTTGAAAGATATCAAGGAAAAAGTTCGGGAAATTATGTCCGGCAACCGCCAGCTGGTGGAAATGGAATATCGTCTGCGCCACAAGTCGGGTGACTGGATCTGGGTTCTGGGGCGCGGCCGCGTGGTGAGCTGGGATGAAACCGGGAAGCCGCTCAGATTTACGGGCACGCAGCTCAATATTACGGATCGCAAAAGGGCTCAGGAGGCGCTGCGCCAGAGCGAAGAGCGTTTGCGCCTGGTGACGGACAATATGAAAGACATTATTGTCATGACCGACCGGGACTTTAAAATCGTTTATATCAGCCCGTCCGTACAAAGCGTTATGGGGTATGAGGCCAGGGACAGGGAAGGGAAGTCGCTCACGGATTTTATCCATCCGGAAGATCTTCCCGCTATTGAAAAGATTTTGAGAGACTCGCTTGCCACATTTTCTCCGGGCAAGATCGAGTGCCGCTACAAGCATGCGCGCGGCGAATATATCTGGCTGGAAGCCACAGGGGCCTACATGCTCGACCCGCAAAGGAATTTTCTGGGAGCTGTTTTCGGCATCCGTGACATCACAGTGAGAAAAAGAGCGGAGGAGAATCTGCAGAAAACGCTTGATGAACTGGAAACGCGCGTCAAGGAGCGCACCTTCGAACTGCAGGAAATCAACACGACCCTGCGCGTTCTTTTAAAAAGCCGTGATGAAGACCAGAAGAGCCTTCAGGAGTCCCTGCAGTCCAACATCCACCAACTCGTGATTCCTTACATTCAGAAGCTGCGCGGCACCCACTCGGGCAAGCAGAGGCTGGAATATCTGAATGTGCTGGAAGCCAATCTCCATAATATCGCCTCGCCCTTCATCAACAAGCTCTCCATGTCCTATAAAAGTCTTTCCCCCAGGGAGCTGCAGGTGGCCGCTCTGATCAAGCAGGGAAAAAGCTCCAAAGACATTGCCGAGGTCTTCAATTTGTCCGTCGGAACGGTCAATTCCTATCGCAACAGTATCCGCGAGAAATTGAACCTCGTCTCTTCGGATACCAATCTCCGATCTTACCTGCTGGCCCTGACTTAGAATTCGTCAATAATATAGGATATCATACCACATTATTCCCATAGATTATATAGATTGACCCTTTTCATTTATCTGTTACACGTCTTCATTCAATATGAAAGCACTCACCGTCTTCCAGCTCACGCAATATTTACCAAATACTTGAGGAGGGAATATATGTATCAGTTGATGAAACCGGACAATGTAGTGGAAATATTGGAGAAGTCAGTTGCCAAATTTCCCGGGCGGCCTTTTCTCGGGACGAAGAACAAACAATTGAAGCAATATGAATGGATTACCTTCGCCGACTTTGGGAAGCGCGTCGATAATTTGCGGGGCGGCCTCGGCCAGTTGGGGATTCAAAAGGATGACGCCGTCGGCATTATCTGCAACAACAGTACCGACTGGGCAATCTCTTTCTTTGCCGCCGAGGGCCTGGGCGCGCGGTTTGTTCCCATGTATGAAGCAGAACTGGTCTCGGTCTGGAAATATATTGTCAAAGACGCGAAGGTAAAAATCCTCTTTATCAGTAAAAAAGCCATATACGAAAAAATAAAAGACGCCCTTGCGGAAATCCCCACGTTGCAGAAAGTGATCGTGATGGAAGGCGACGGGCCGGACACGATGGCCGATCTGGAAAAGAAGGGCAAGGCAAAGCCCGTGAAAAGCATCTATCCCGCGCAATCGGATATCTGCATCCTGATCTACACCTCGGGCACCACCGGCGACCCCAAGGGAGTGCTGCTTTCCCATGGCAACATTACGTCGAACGCACACGCTACAACCGTTTGTTTCCCCGAAATGGATGAAAATGACAGGTCGCTATCCATCCTGCCCTGGGCGCATGTCTTTGGACTGGGGGAATTGGTTGTATACTGTCTTTTGGGTGGCTCAACGGGCCTCGCGGAAAGCGCCTCTTCAGTAGGAGAGGACTTAGCGCTTGTAAAACCAACCTTCCTGACCGCGGTCCCCAGGGTCTTCAATAAGGTATACGATGGCTTAATAACCAAGATGAACGAAGAAGGCGGATTGGCCAAGACACTATTTTTCATGGGAGTGGAGAGCGGCAAGAAGAAACATGAGCTTGCGGCCCAGGGTAAATCCAGCGCCCTGACCAATCTGAAATTCAAGATTGCCGACGCGGTGGTGTTCCAGAAAATCAGAGAAAAGCTCGGCGGCAGATTAAAGGGCGTCATGACGGGGAGCGCCGCCATGAATCCGGAAATCTCCCGGTTCTTCTGGGACATGGGCGTGCCGCTTTATGACGCATACGGATTGACGGAGACGTCGCCCGGGGCAACGATGAACCGCCCGACGAAATACAAGATAGGGAGCGTGGGTCCCTTCATGGGCATGAGTACCATCAAGATCGATAAATCCGTTGTTGGGCCGGATTCCCCCGACGGAGAAATCATCATTTACGGGCCGAACGTCATGCAGGGATACTACAACAAACCCGAAGCCACCGCGGCCGTCATGACGCCGGACGGCGGATTCCGGACCGGCGACCGGGGGCGCCTCGACGAAGAAGGCTTCCTGTTTATTACCGGACGGCTCAAAGAGCAGTTTAAACTCGAAAACGGGAAATATGTTTTCCCGGCGGCCATTGAAGAAGACATGAAGCTCAATCACTACATTGAAAACGCCATGATCTACGGGGACGGCCGGGAGTTTAATATTGCCCTGGTCATTCCGGACTTTGCCGCCCTGGACAAATGGGCACAAAAGAATAATCTGCCCAGGGACCATGCCGAACTGTTGAAACGCGATGAGACAAAGAAATTTCTGGAGACCGAAATCGTCAATCAGTTGAAGACCACTTACGGAAGCTATGAAATCCCCAGAAAATTCATTTTCATCGCGGAGCCTTTTTCGCTGGAGAACGGCATGCTGACGCAGACCATGAAATTGAAGAGAAGCAAGGTCTTTGAAAAATACCAGAAAGAGATTAACGCACTTTATGCCAGATAGCGGAAACTTCATTTCTTGTTTCTGATTTTGCGTTGTGTGACAAAAAATTTGAAGAATGCTTGATGCGAGGCCTCACCACCTTCCGGCGGTGAGGCCTTTTGCGTTGGAATAATGTCCCCCTCCGGAGGGGGTGCAGGGGGAGGTGGTCTCTTCCTCGCCATTGCGAGGCGACCCTTGGGAGCCGTGGCAATCTCAGGGATCATCATAACCTTGCATCCTTGGTCTGCGCGGCAATCCGGCGCATTCGCTGCAGGGACGCCGTCTGTAGCCATTTCTTCCACCGTCATACCGGCGAAGGCCGGTATCCAGTTCCGTTGTCATTCCCGCGCAGGCGGGAATCTAGGATAAAAAAACAACTATGAGGTGGCAGTTGCACCGGGACGTGTCTTTTGCTCAAAGCCTTCAACTGTGGCGCTAACCTCATTCCGCGACAGCCAAAAACTCGCCCCTTAGGCTCAAACAGTTCGGCTGTCTGATGCTCCATTCGTAAAACTCCAATTCCAATACTTGGAATTGGTAAGTTGAACAATCCCGCACAGCGGAGGCAATGAGAAATACCATTTTTCATTGCCGTGGTTCGCCGAGAGCCACAACGTTTCAGGCATATTCACTCACGGCATGCCCCGATGAAACTGCTCAACCGGTTCTTCGGCTGAATGGGCGAATTATTTTCAATAACAGCCCTTGCTTGGATTTTGAAACTTAGAATTTTTGGGGCGTCCCCCAAGGAGGCCGGATCATCTGGAAATTCATTAAACGACTGTGAGCAAGGTCATTAAGGCTCTGGCTGAAAACTGATATTTCAACGGACCCCAGTTTTGCGCCGGTTATTGCGGCCTCCTGGCGAATCGACTTTGCTATTCGATCAGCATCCATGAGTCGAGCATGGCCTTCGCAATATCCAAAAAGTCATTATATTGGTTTATGGGGGAGGTGTAGAACCACGCATGGAATAGGTCTCCATTCGACCTCGGGATAATGATGAGCCACTGTTTGAACCTCGTTTTGTCCGTGGTGTATTCGGCCATGAACTGCTTGCCCTGGAGGCTTGTATTGTTTTTGCGATAGTAGACGATTTCTTCGTCCGAGAACTTGGTATCACCAGCAGCCCTGAGTTGGGCCTTGAATTCATTGATCAGGGCATTTACATCGGCATACTTCCCGCCTGATTTTACGGAGCGCAGGTTTTGGATGCTCACCGTAGAAAACCATGCCTTTGTGCCGGACGGTCCGCTGAACACGATCGTTTTTCCCGGCTGGATGTCATAAACCCAATCAGGGGGGAGATCAATCGTGTAACCGAACCCAGGCTCCTTGAATATCTTTGCGAGGTTGATTTTCCCCGATGCTGCAGCTTGTGTGTGTGCTGAAACAGCAAAGCCCAAAATCAGCACGAAATAAAAACCGATACGGAAATACTGCTTCATCAGCACCCCTCCCTAGTTATGGTTTCGGCTCAATTGCACTTCGTCTCATTGACGTTTCACTTAGCAACTATTTTCCAATTTTACAAGTGATTTTAATATAATAGAAGATGTGATTCAAGATATCAATTGATGCATTTTGAATGGTCGTGATCGGAGCGGTTGATGCCGGCCAATTCCAGTCTCGACGGGGGGCCGCGCCATTGTGCCCCCACCTGAAGACAGGTGCACCTCACGCAAAAGCAAGAAGTGACTTTGTATTGAAAAAAATATTCGGATATGGTTGTTTGCTTTCATCTGAGCGCGGCTTGCTGACTAAACTTCAGGAGGGTCATCTTGAAAACCATTTTGTCCATTTTCACCGCCGTCTTATGTCTGGGCGTTCTTTCGACCGTCGCCGTTGCCGGACCGGTCGCTTTGCGCGAGCCGGAAGGCGGGATCTCCGGAAGAAAAACCCCGCCTGCGGTTGAGCCCCGAAAGGGATTGCAGGCGCCGGTGAAGCCGCAGGCGCTCCCTCGATCCGGCGTCCGGCCGGCATTGAAGAAATCGGAGTCGTTTAAGCCTCTGCCCGGCGACGATCGGCGAAAGATTGACGGTTCCGGGGATCTTGAACCGGTGAAGTGAAACGGACCGCTGTTAAAAGCGCGCGTTCCTGCATCGCCTGCATTGCGGATCCCCTGTATTTTTTTGTCCGTGACTAACACATCGGGGAGGAAACGTGATGAGCGTCAGTGTAAACGTGAAACGCAAATTCAAGGTCAACGGAAAAGAATATGACTCCGTCGAAGAGATGCCGTCTGATATCCGGAGTGCTTTCGAAAAGGCCATGGCTTCTCACACGGGCTTAGGCAAACTCATGCCGTCCGTAGCGGTGCAGACCAAAATTATTTTCAACGGCGAAGAATACGGCGGCATTGACGCGATGCCTCAGGATGTCCGGAGGCATTACGAAAACGTGTTAAAGGCGGCCCAAACCGGGACTGCGCCCGACGACATCCTGACAGCGGCTGTCGGAAGTGATCCGGCGGCGGGGCCTGAATTGTTCACAAACATCTCTACGGGAAAGCCGGCCGTCATCAGACCCGCCGGTTTTAATATACGGACACTGATCATCGGCATCTCCGTCTTAGCGATCATCATCTTTCTTTATGTGTTTTTTCGCGGCGGATGACGGCGGGATATTCCCGGCCTTTTCAGCCCGGCACATCCTTCAACCATTCCGAGCGGCGGATGAGATGGCCGAGCGCCCGGACGGCCCTCTCGATGCTGGTGAAAGAAGGCACGCCGTACCTGGTGCTATACTGCATAAATGTCTGCATGGCATACCCGTAAGGCGGCACGGTCAGAATCGGTTTCTTGATTTGCCGGACCATTTCAGCGAAGAAACCGGCAAACTCATCATGATGATCTTCCCCGTTGGGATAGATCGCGCAGATGAGAGCATCCACCCAGGGCGCCATCAATTCCAGCGAGCGGCTGAGAATTTCCTGCTTCTGGCCGGCGGGAGCCCAGACGAGGTCTATGGGATTCGAACTTCCCGCAAAAGGCGGGAGGTATTGCCTTAAGAAATCCATCAATTGTTCGTGGACATCGCCGGGAAGATCCGGGATTTCCAGCCCCGCGGCTTCGCAGGCGTCGCAGGCCGCCACGCCGATGCCGCCCGTCGAAACGATGACGCCTACTCTCCTGCCCTGGGGAAGGTAGGGTGTATTAAAGGCCACCATGGCATCCATCGCATCCTCGATATCGACGGCCGCCGTAACGCCTATCTGATGGAGAATCGTTCTGGCAATTTCTCCGTTCCCCGCGAGCGATCCCGTATGCGACCGCGCAAAGCGGGCGCCGGAATTCATTAGCCCCGCTTTCCAGATGATAACGGGCTTGCGGCGGGCGGCTTCCTGAGCTGTCGCAGCGAAGCGCGCGCCGTCTTTGAATCCTTCAACATAAGCGCCGATCACCCGGGTCTGGGGGTCGGCTCCAAAATAATCGAGATAGTCGGTGATGCTCAAATCTGCCTGATTACCGCAGGATACGACCGTGTTAAACCCCAGGCCTCTTTCGGTGCCCGTAACGATGGCGTATTCCGTCGCCCATCCGCTTTGACCGGCGAAAGCCACATTCCCTGCAAAGACTTTGGGAGAATGCGCGGTCACCATATTGATCCCTGATGAGGGCGACGTGACACCCATGCAGTTGGGTCCCACGATGCGCATCCCCGAAGTCGCGGCGGCCCGGGTGATGGCTTCCTGCCGGGACCGTCCTTCGTCTCCAAGTTCCGCGAATCCCGCGCTGTGGATGATGGCGGTTTTCACCCCTTTCCCGGCGCAGTCCTGAATGGCCGACATGACGAAGCGGGAGGGAACGAAGATAACGGCGAGATCCACCGGGTCGGGAATGTCCAATACGGTTGCATAAACCTTTTTGCCGAAGATGGCATTGGTGTTGGGATTGACCAAGTATAAACGGCCCTTGTATCCCAGCATATCCATGACCGCGACAACGAGCGTACTGAATTTGCTTTTATCCGCTGATGCTCCTATAATGGCAATAGACTCGGGATGAAATAAAGGCCTTAAATCAATGGTCATGGTTCATTCCTTTCGGTCCGCGAACGCGAATGCTTCGAGACGAAACAGGTAGATTTTTTTGCAGGATGATTATAGAAATTGTCAGGGCCTGTCAAGCGGAAGGTCGGGGGTATCATCCGGGAGAATTCATTTGTCGGGGCAGGAAGGAGGCGGCATGATTCGGATGGCTTCGGTCGATGACGCCGGCGACATCGCCGGGATTTACAATCCCTATATCGCCCATACGGTGATCACCTTTGAGGAGCGGGAAGTGACCTCCTCACAGATGGCGGACCGGATAAGCGAAGTGCTTTCCTCGTCTTTGCCGTGGCTGGCGGCGGATCGTTCGGGGCAGGTAGCCGCCTACGCCTATGCCCACCCATGGAAGACGCGTTCGGCCTATCGCTTTTCCGTCGAAACCGCCGTCTACGTCCACAGAGATCATGTTGGCTGCGGCCTGGGAAGTGAGCTCTACGAAGCGCTGTTTGCCGCTCTCCGGGACAGAGGGGTGCATGTCGCCGTCGCCGGAATTGCCCTGCCCAATGAACGCAGCATTGCACTGCACGAAAAATTCGGCCTCAGGAGGGTGGCCCACTTTGAGGAAGTCGGATTTAAGTTCGGCCGGTGGATTGATGTCGGCTATTGGCAGAAGGTGCTGTAAACAAGCGGAGACGATTCTTTTCAGTCCGGCGCCGTGCACGGCGGATATCGCGGTTTCGCGGGCCGGGACGCTTGACGACAAAAAACTTGACACGGAAAATAGATATCACTAGACTTCGCTACCTTGTTGTTTTGATCTGCGTAAGGTCCGGCATGTCTTGCGAGGGAAAACCTCCACAAGGTAATTAAAACGGCCTCGCCGCCAGCTGCCGGGGCATGAATTGAATGATAATATTTCGCAGTAAACTGCAGAGAATGAACACTCGTCCCGCGTAGGGATCAAGATTTTCAAAAGGAAAAAGGTTATGAAACAGTTTAGCAAATACATCCTTGTGGCCAGACCCTGGTCCTTCACCATGTCGCTCATTTCCGTTTCCGTCGGCACGCTGCTGGCGGCCGAGGTCGGAGAGGTATCCTGGCCGTGGTTTGTGGCCACCGCCGTGGGCATTGTTTTTTTTCATGCGGCGGCCAATGTCATCAATGATTATTTTGATACAAAAAATGAAATTGATACACCGGATGCGCCGACGGCCAAGTACCGGCCGCAGCCCATCATTTCCGGGATGCTGACCTCCCGGGAGGTTTTGACGGAAGCTATCGTTTTGTTCGCGCTCACGGCCGCGATCGGTCTTGTGATTGCGTGGATGAGATCGTGGCATGTCATCTGGATCGGTGTGGTGGGTCTGGCGACGGCCATCTTCTATACCGCGGGACCGGTTAGATTCAAGTACCGCGCCCTGGGCGAGATTGCCGTTTTTCTGATGTGGGGCCCTCTCATGGTTTCGGGCGCTTATGCGGTTCAAATCCAGACCCTGTCGCTCAAGCCGCTGCTTGTTTCCGTCCCTTTCGGCATTCTGGTCGCCCTGGTCCTTTTTGCCAACAACATGCGGGATATCGCTTTTGATTCCCGGCAAAACGTAAAAACGGTCAGCATCATGGTGGGACTCAAGAATAGTTTTCTGATCTTTGCCGGATTGATTTTAGCCGCCTACATTTACGTTTTCGGCATGATCGTCCTGGGCATGATGAGTGTGTGGGGACTCATCATTTTCCTTTCCGTGCCCAAGGCCTGGAGTCTGCTTAAAACCTTTAAGCGCGAAACGCCGGACATGGCGGATGCGTTGACCGCCCAGTTTGACACCGTGTTCGGTGTTCTGTTGATGCTGGCGCTCTTTCTGGATTGGATGGTTCGTCTATGAAGATCTGGGGCGCGGTGGCCCTGACCGTTGTGTGCTGGGCTTTCACCTTCGGTCTGGCCTGGGGCAACTTCTGGGCGAAAATCGGTTTCTCCGTCGTGTTAATCTGCGCCTATTCCTTTTACTGGCAAAAACCGAAGATCGTTTTTTCCCTCCGGTCGGCCGTCCTCGGTCTGATATCCGCAGCCGTTCTTTACGGCATCTTTTATTTGGGCTTTGTTCTTTCACCCTATATCGTTCCGCACGCGACCACGCAGGTGGGCGGCATTTACGGTATGGGGACGAATACGAACAAGGCGCTCATCTTCTTTCTTCTTTTATTGATCACCGGCCCCGGCGAAGAAATCTTCTGGCGCGGTTTTCTGCAGGAGAACCTGATGGGCAAATACGGCAACGCCGCCGGCTTTATTCTCACAACATTCATCTACGGCAGCATCCACATTTTTTCTCTGAACTTTATGCTGACGATGGCGGCCTACGTCGCCGGTGCGTTTTGGGGCGCGCTCTATTTGTGGAAACGGGATTTGACGATGGTGATTATTTCCCACTCGGTCTGGAGCGCCGTGATCTTCGCCGTGTTTCCTGTTCATTAAGCGGCGGCCGCGGTGCCGTCTTGCCGAGGGCTTACCGGTCGAGTTCGCTGCGGATCGCCTGGCCGATCTTCTCCAGCGTGTAAGGTTTATGGAGATAGGCTCCCACCCCCAGTTGCCGGGCTTCTCTGATGCGGTCCGTTTCGGAAAAACCGCTGACGATGATCGCCTTCTGCCCCGGCCGGATCCGGATGATTTCCCTGTAAGTGTCCAGGCCGTCCATGCCCGGAGCCATGATCATGTCGATAACCACCAGATCAACGGACTGATTGCGGAGGAAGGCCATGGCTTCCTCTCCGCCGGACACGGTCCGGACGCTGTAGCCAAGGTTTTTCAACATAGCTGCGGAGACTTCTCGCTGATCCGGAACATCATCCACGACCAGAATGGATTCCCCCCGGCCCTTATAAGAAGCGGGCTCCGTCTTCCTGTCATCGCTGGCGATCTCTCCGCTGGCGGCCGGGAAGAAGACGGAGAAAGAGCTTCCTTTCCCTTCTCCGGTTTGTACGTCGATGTAGCCTCCGTGATCTTTCACCGTCCCCCAGACGACGGCCAGCCCCAGACCCGTCCCGCTCCGGCCCATGACCTTTTTTGTATAGAAGGGCTCAAATATCTTTCCGATGTCCTCCCGGGAAATGCCCTGGCCGTCGTCGGACACCGTTAGGACAACATAATCCCCCGGTTGAATTTCCTCATATCCCGGCTGAGGCTTGTCGAAGGAACATCTCTGCGTCCTGATGGTCACATTTCCGTCTGCGGCAATGGCTTCCGCGGCATTGGACATGAGATTCATAACGGTTTTGCCGATGTGAACAGGCGCGGCCTCGATGGACATGACATCCCGGGCAAGATCGGCTGTAAAGACGGTGCCCGGATGATACGTTTTCAGTTTTTCGAACTCGGGCGACTGGAGATATTCCATAACCACGGCATTTAAATTTATGAGCTGACGCACCGTCACCCCTCTGCGGCCCAGGGTCAGAAGGTCCGAGATGATGGCCGCGCTTTTCTCGCTGGATTTCAAGATGTTCGCGGCATACCTGTTAAGCGTGTCATCCGGAGGCATTTTTCGCGAGAGCAATTCCGCATATCCGACAATAACCCCCATCACGTTGTTGAGGTCATGGGCAACGCCTCCCGCCAGAATCCCGAGGGACTCCATTTTTTCGGCGCGCGCCAGCCTCTCCTGCAGCTGCCGGCGCTCCTGCTCTCCCTGGCGGCGCTGGGTGATGTCTCTGGAGACGCCGTGATACTGGATAATCCCGCCGGTGCGGTCGATCAAAGGACGCGCCTGGACTTCCATCCAGAGGATACGGCCATCCTTGCGGACGGTTTCCATTTCGAAAAGAAGTTCGTCGCGCTGTTCACCCGCGGACAGTTGCCGGTACCATTCCAGCCAGACGGCCGAAACCTTCTCTGCCCCCCGCGGCGTAAGGAACGAAAACAGGTTGCGGCCGACAACCTCCGACGGTGGATAGCCCAGGATTCTTTCTATGGCCGGGCTGACGTAGGTAAAATAAACACTCGAGTCCATCTGCCAGATGATGTCGCCCACGTGCTCGGCAATGAACTTCAGCTCTTGGGCCTTTCTGCGGATTTCCTCCTGGGCCTGCGTGCGCTTTGTGATGTCTCTGGCCGTGGAGACGATCACCGGCCGGCGATGGAGATAGAAGAGCACATTGTGCGTTTCTACGGGGATTCTGCGGCCGTCCTTGCTGACATACGTTCCCTCCCAGATGGCCCGCTTGTCCCGCAACAGCGTTTCCATATTCGCGGGCGTCAGGGCGGCCGTATCCGGCGCGACGATATCCGCGAGGCTCATCCGGAGAAGCTCTTCCTTTGTATACCCCAGCGCGCTCACCGCCGCGTCGTTTACTTCGATAAATTTTTCCGGCACATTCCGGTCCCGGGGCAGGTGGTGAATGAAAACCGGATCGTTCGCGTGGTTCAGAATCACATGATATTGGGATTCATCTATATCCTGCAATTCCTGACGTTCACAGCAAAATGCCTTATTTTCCGGGATGCGGCCATCCATCGTCGGTTGTCCTTATTCATGGTCGTAAAATGAGGGCGGTTAGAAGCGCAGAATCATTGCCCCGATCAGCTGCGGTAAAAAATAGAAGAATAGCTCGGGCAAGTCAAGGACTATTGGATGGTCGTTAAACAGGATGCTGGCCTTCAGTAAAGAATCTGTTATAATGGCCCGCATCCAATGGAGGAGCATCCGCCTATGCAGAAGCCCAAAGCGCAGACCGTCCTTTTTTTCGTGATCCTGCTTATCGTTACCGTTGCGGTTTTCTTCATTATGAAGCCGTTCATCTATGCCCTTCTCTGGGCCGCGATTCTGGCGGGGCTCTTCATGCCCGTCTACACGAGAGTCGAAAGGAAACTGCACAGGCCTACGCTCTCCGCGACGATTGTCGTCGTTTTGATTTGCCTCATTTTTATTCTGCCCTTCGGTTTCATCATCAGTCTGCTGCTCAAGCAGTCGATGGATCTCTACCAAGGGCTGACGACCGACAACAGCCAGGTCAATGTCTATGTCCAGAAATTGATGGATCTGGCCAAACACAATCCGTACACGGATAGTTTACAGCTTGATGACGACGCGCTGACCGCGAAAATTACGGAGTTGTCCAAGGGCGTGGCGGGCTATTTTTTTGAAAGTCTGAAAAATTTCACGCAAAATACACTGCACTTCATCGTTCAACTGGGCGTCATGATTTATGCCCTGTTCTATTTCATCCGCGATGGACAAAAATTTCTCCGGGAAATTCTGAAGCTCCTGCCTCTGGAAGACGACCGGGATGAGATTCTCCTGGCGCATTTCCAGAAGACGGCGAACGCCACGCTCAAGGTGACCCTGATCATCGGGGGCATCCAGGGTGTTCTGGGGGGGCTGCTTTTTCTGGCTGCCGGCATTCAGGGGGCGATCCTCTGGGGAGTGGTCATGGTGATTACGGCCGTGATTCCCGTTGTCGGCTGCGCGCTCGTCTGGGTTCCGGCAGGCCTTCTGATGATGATTACGGGCCATTTCTGGACCGGCGTCTTTATCCTGGCCGCAGGCTCCCTGGTCATCAGCATGGTGGATCATTTTCTCCGCCCGATCCTTCTGGGCAAAGGGGTCTCCATGCACCCTCTGTTGATCTTTCTTTCCACCATGGGCGGCATCGTCGTCTTCGGCTTCACAGGATTTATCTTCGGGCCGATTATCATGTCGCTGGCCCTGGCCGTGTGGCATATGTATGAGGAATACTACCTCCGGGAAATTGTCTGACCCGATGTGCAAAGGGCGTGAAGACGAGACGATTGCTAAGCGGGGCCGGCCGTTGCACGTTATTCAGTAAAACAGAAGAACGATTTCTGATGTCGCTTAGCGTCCGGCAATCAGGCGGCAACGAATCGGCTGCCCAGGTCCGCAATCAGACCCCGGTCGATCATTCTGTGGACATGCTTTTTGATCGTGATGAATTCCCACATATAGACCCAGGCATCGCTGTGATACTTGCTGCCGTAGATGAGGCCGCAGGCGGCAATCTCCGGCAGGGACAGCGGCCGCGTGAGGACCGACAGAATTTTTTCGTCCCGCTCGTCAATCTTATCAATAAATGCGGTGAGCCCGGCCAGAAAATCCTTCCTTCCCAGAACGCCCCTTTCGTGGCCCGTGATGAAATACTCGCAGTCGACTGCCCTGAGCTTCTCACAGGAGGAGATGAAGAGATCGATATCGCCGTCGGAGCCCGCGTACCAGGGCCCGAAAGATGTGAGGTCGATGTCGGCCACGTACATGACTCCCTGGCCGGGGAAATGCATGCAGCTGAATCCCCGGGAATGCCCCGGTGTGCCGATGACCTCCATCTTCGTCCTGCCGAAATCCATGACGTCGCCCCATTGATATTCGAGAGCCGGTCGGGCGGTCGAAAGCCACCACTCGTGTCTGTTTTGAGGGGAAAACGGACTTTGCTCGGTTGCGGGGTCGGCAATCCGGGCGATCCATCCGTCGACCCACTGCGGTCCGTAAACCTCGTTCATGCCCAGAAGCGCTCCCAGGTTTTTCCTCTGTGTGAAACAGGGGGCTTCCTGAGAATTGATGATGATCCGCGCCTCATCAAAAAGATAATTATACGCGATGTGATCATAGTGATAATGGGTGTTGAGCACGACGTCGACGGGCGTTTCCCGCCTGAGGGCCGTGAGTGTTTGCAAACCGGCGCCCGGATCAATGAGGACCTTGAGCTCATCATCAATAAACACGGATGTGCAATGAGGGAATCGGCATCTGTCTTCTCCCGGGATGACTCTGATGAGGCCGAAAGGGGAATTCATGGGTTTTGGCTCTTTCCGGAAAAGGTATTATGAAAATCGGGTGATGATCTTCTGCAGCGCTTTGCTCAGGGACTCTGTCTCGCGTTCCGAGAGCCCTTCCGTAATAGCGCTGTTGAATTCTTTTGTGATCTTCAGGCAGCGGGCCGCGGCCGCTCTTCCCGCATCGGTAAGCGCGATGCTCATCGACCGGCGGTCGGACGGCAGCGCACGGCGTTCCACAAGCCCTTTGCCCGCCAGCCTGTCCACCAGTCCGGTAATGGCCGATTTGTCAAGTCCCAGGGCGCGGCTGAGCTCCGTAAAAAGACATCCATCGTTTTCTTTCAGGTAATACAGGGCGCCGGACTGGGCCGCGGTAATGCCCGCCGCTTCCATGAGCGCCTGGTCCAGGCGGGTCATCAGCCGGTGTCTGGCCTGTCCGATGAGAAAAATGAAGCGCCGTTCCTTTTTCATAGCCTCCGCCTTAAGTCCATGGCCGGCCGATCCTGCCCCGATGGCCGATGCCGAAGTCCATGTATCCCTTTATTGTTTATCTGTCAATAGTTGATATATCAACAGTATGTGCCGGATGACGCCCGGCCCGTGCCGTTCTTTCCACGCACGGGCTCCGGAGAATACGGTGGATCGCAATGCGTAACCGACTGAGATATATTGAATTTTATACGAAACAAGCGTTTGTCCTTGACACAAAGAACTTTTTTCCCGATACTTTGCGTCATTATCGGAAGGGAGGATAAAGACTATGGTTGATATGGCACTGTGCAGGAAACTGGCGGAGGCGGTCGGGGCGGGGGAATCGCCGCTTGTTCCCCGGATCTTTGAAGCGCTTGTAAACGACGATGAGGCCAGGGTGATGCTGCTCGCGGCGCCGCCGGCAACGGTGGAAGATCTAGCGCAGAAATCCGGATTGTCTGTCGATACCGTCTCGGCGATGATGGATTCGCTCTTTCATCGCGGGCTGATCTTTAAAGCCACCAAGGGCGGTGAAAAGAAATTCTACCGCGTGAAGACCATTCCGCAGATGCACGATTCAACCAGTCTGACGCCGGGGATCTCCCGGCACGTGCTCGACCTCTGGCATGAGTATATGCAGAAGGAGTGGCCCGACTATGGTCAGAAGATCATGGACGTTGTGCCCGGTTCGCTCATGCGGGTTGTTCCCGTCAATGAAAGCATCGAGCCGCAGTCGCAGGTTCTGGCCTACGACGATGTCGTGAAAATTATTATGGACGCCAAAATTCTGTCGGTCACCAATTGTTCCTGCCGCGTGATTTCCGGCAACTGCAAGATGCCGCTGGAAGTCTGCATGCAGGTGGACCGCGCCGCCGAATACAATATCGAGCGGGGCACAGGAAGGGCGTTGTCCAAAAGCGAGGCCGTGGACATTCTGAAAAAGTGCCGGGAAGAGGGACTGGTGCATGTGGTGGACAATCGCCAGACGGTCGGCCATGTGATCTGCAATTGCTGCGATGATTGCTGCCTCAACTGGCAGGTCATGAAAGGGCCGAAGAAATGGGTGGCTCCCAGCCGCTTCGTCGCCTGCGTCGACAGTGACGAGTGCAGTGGATGTGAAACGTGCCTCGACCGGTGCTTCTTTGATGCGCTGTCCATGAAAGATGATCTGGCTGCCGTGGATGAGGAAAAATGCCTGGGCTGCGGCGTCTGTACGGTGGTTTGCCCGACGGAGGCCCTGAAGCTCAAAGAGACCCGGCCGGCCGATTTCGTTCCGGTTTAAGCGATTGAATTGCACAGGCGGGCGCTGCTGCTGATGCAAGATGCCGGAACAAGAGGTTGCAAGCCCCTGTGCTGCGCGGATTTGTGGCAGACAGCGCAAACGGAATAGGAATATGTGAAGAAGCGTTAGAGGCGCCACACGAGCACCCGCTTGTAAAAAATAAGGTGTCATTCCGACGAGTGCCCTCGCGTGACCTTCAGGTTATTAGGGTAAGAAACAAAGTGACTGAGAAATCCAAAGATCCCTCATTGCATTCGGGATATGGATTTTCCCGCGGTCGAAGGGAGGGACTGCTGACTGTTGCAGGCAGCTGACCGCCTCGCTGCGGCAGAAATGTAAAAAAAACGATTTCAATTTTGGAGAAAATAATTTGATGAAAAAGACAATTTATCACGGCATCCGCAACATCAGCGTCGAGGAAGTTCCCGATCCGGTGCCGGGTTCGGGCGAAGTGAAAGTTAAGATCAAATATTGCGGAATCTGCGGCTCCGATCTGCACGAGTACCTGCACGGCCCCTTTCCGCTCAGCCCCTTCGGTCATGAGGCCTGCGGAACGATTGAAGCCGTGGGGCCCGATGTTGCCGGGTTCGCCGTCGGAGACCGGGTCTGCACGCTGATCCCGGGCGCTTACGCCGAAGCCGTCGTCTGTCCCACGGAACGGCTCTTAAAAATTCCGGACGACATGGACTGGCTCCGGGCAGTTGTGCTGGAACCCCTGTCCGGTGCGGCTTATGCCATTGACCGCGGTCACGTTAAGCCCACGGACACGGTTTTTATCGCCGGGGCCGGCACGGTCGGCCTGATGCTTCTTCTGGGCCTCAAGGCGATGGGGGTCCAAAACGTCTACATCACGGATGTGCTTTCGAACCGGCGGGCCAAAGCCCAGGAGCTGGGTGCGACGCTGGTCTGGAATCCCGCGGAAGTCAAAAGCCCCGCCAGGATCAAGGAACTGACGGGCGGGCGTGGCGTGGATGTATCCATCGAAGCCGTCGGGATCGAGGCGACGCTCAAGGATTGCCTCGCTTCGGTGCGCTACCAGGGGATGGTCATCGTCCAGGGCATCTTCACCGAGCGGGCAGCGGTCCACATGCTGGGATTCGTGACCCGTGAAACCACCATGATCGGCACGAATTTCATCAACCCGCCTCTGGCCATGAAATGGCTGGAAACGGGGAGTATCCGGCCCGAGAGCATCATCACGGATATCATCCCGCTCGCCGACATCGCCAAGAGCGGCTTTGAGGTTCTGGCGGGGAAAAGCAAAACGGCGATCAAAATCCTGGTCGAGCCCTAGCGGTTGATTATTCCTGCGCCCGGCCGATGCAGAGGCGTGATGCCGATCATCCGCGCCGGAGTGCCGCACACGGATGTCTTTCCTCTGCGGCCGCGCTGGTTTACTTCTGCTCAAGCGCTTAGGAAATAAATTAAGGAGATCTTCATGATCACAGTCGATTTGGAAAAATGCATCGGATGCGGGATTTGTAAGGCGGATTGTCCCGCCGGAAATATCACCATTAAAGAAGGGAAGGCCGTTCATGGCCGGTTCTGCCTGGAATGCGGACACTGCACGGCCGTCTGCCGGCAGAAAGCGCCGGTCCTGACGGGCGACTACGATCCCGCCGAAGTCCTCGAATGTGACGATCCGCGGACGTTCGCCATTGCCCCGGATCAGCTTCTGAACTTCGTCAAGTTCCGCAGAAGCACCCGCCAGTATACGGAAGAACCGGTCTCCGACGCGGATATCGCGAAAATCATCGAGATGGGCCGGTATACGCAAACCGGGGCCAATATGCAGCCTTTGCGCTATATCGTCCTCACGAAAGATACCTTGCGCGAGATCACGCCGATCGCCCTCCAGACGCTGGCCGAACTGGATATCGCCAGTGTGGACAAGAAGGCGATGCGCGTGCCGTATCAGTACCTGGATTTTCAATCCATCTGGATCAACTGGAATCAAGCCTATCAGAAGAAGCAACGGGACTTGTTGTTTCACGGCGCCCCCAACGCGCTTCTGGTCGTGAGCCGGACCTGCAATGAGGTGGACGGCTGTTTTAACGCGGGTCACCTGGAGCTGATGATTAACGCGTTGGGCCTGGGCGCTTGCCTCATGGGATTTGGAACCTTCGCCTTTGCCGTGTCGCCCGAACTGAGGAAGCGGGTCGGGATCAAAGAAGGAGAAGCGGTGATCTTCATGATGGTTTTCGGTCACCCCGACGTGAAGTATCTGCGCACGGTCAACCGCAAAAAGGCGCGCTTCGAAAAGATCTGATGTTTGCCCGAGCAACCTGATTGAGTGGCGCGAAAGCGGCGTTTACATCCGCCCGGTATGTAAGTCTATACCTG
>SBEK01000053.1 GCA_009668925.1 Deltaproteobacteria bacterium | reverse complement strand
GTATATATGCTGCAGATGGATCTCAACACACTATTTTCATTACAGGGTAAAGTCGCCATTGTTACCGGCGGATCACGGGGCATCGGCAAGATGATCACCCAGGGGCTGCTGCAGGCCGGCGCGAAAGTCTATATCACGGCCAGAAAAAAGGCGGCCTGCGAAGAAGCGGCGCGCGAGCTTTCCGTTTTCGGCCCGTGCATCGCCGTCGCGTCTGACATCGGCACGGCCGCAGGCCGGGCGGAGCTGCTCACGGCCGTGAGCGAAAAAGAAGACAAGCTCCACATTCTGATCAACAATGCCGGCACGAACTGGGGTGAGGAATTCGACAAGTTCCCGGATGAGGCCTTTGAGAAAGTCCTTCATCTGAATGTCAGCGCCATATTTTCCATGACCCGGGACTTTATCCGTTTGCTCGAGAAAGCAGCGACCGCGGAAGATCCGGCCCGGGTCATCAACATCGGCTCCATGGACGGCCTTCATATCCCGACCGTTTCCGGTACCGGAACCTTTGCCTATACCTCGAGCAAGGCAGCCGTGCATCATCTAACCCGGAATCTGGCGGTAACGCTCGCTCCGCGCCACATCACCGTGAACGCCATCGCGCCGGGTTTCTTCCCGAGCAAGATGACGGAATACGTCTTCGGCGAGCATCTGGCGGATATCGAAGAAAATAGCCTGGAGAAGCGGGTCGGCAAACCCGAGGAAATGGCCGCTGTCGCCATTTATCTGTGCTCCAAAGGCGGCGCCTACACCAACGGTGCGGTGATTCCCGTGGACGGCGGAACCTCCATCAACCACCAGCATGTGAAAGTTTAGACGGTTCAGGTCAACAGCGTCCGATCGCGGCGTTGTTGACCTATTGATTTCAACGCAACCGCGATGTTCAGTCCTGGAAGAAGACATTCTGCGCCGGAATCGGAAGGAGTGTGTGATGACAGACTTGGAAGTGCTTCAGGAAGTGGCGGCAAAAGTCGGCATCAACGCCAACACGGGGCAAAAAATCTTTTACGCGATGAAAGATAATTTCCCTGTTCAGTTTTATGAAAGCTCCGACGGCAGCAACCCGGCGATCCGGGGCGTTATCCGGTTTGATGAGGCAGGCAAGGATAAGCTGATCAAGGATGCCCTGTTCAATGACAAAGGCGTCATCGAAAGCAAATTAAAATCAAAAAATATCAAGGTTGCCGACGGCATCGTCCGGCTGAAATGGAACAGGATCGTCTTTTACGGATATCCCAGGCCGGAAAAGATTGCTAAGCAGTATTTGAGCGTTTTTGGCGTGGTGAAATCGCTGTGCGGTGCACCGGGTTTGAAATGCCGCGAATGCGGATCAGAAATCGATGGACCCGTTCTGGTCAACGGACTGGTTGACCGCCTGTGTCCGCATTGTATTGAGGCCCTGAAGAAAAGGGTTGAAGACGTCAAAGCCGCTTATGAAGCAATGCCGGTGAATTACCCCCTGGGGATCACGGCGGCGGTTGTCCTGGCTCTTGTCGGCGCGGCGCTCTGGGGCGGGGTGACCGCTGCGACAAACAAGATGTATTGGGCGATTGCCATCGTCGTCGGAGCGGCCATCGGATGGGGTACGACGAAGGCTGCCGGCAAAGGCGGCTTTCCGATACAGGTCATTGTTTTTTGCGCAACGCTGATTTCGGTTCTCCTGGGAATGATATTTTTCGCGGGATACCTTATTCATGCTAAAGTGACCGACGCCGGACGATCCGTTGACTGGGTGTTGTTTGTCCGGAACCTTCCCGGCATTCTGCTGAACATGAAAGGCAATGTGGCATTTTCAATGATCGGCGGCGGCGTTGGCGCCGTTTACGCGGTGGCCAGGGCCGCTAAACCTCATCTGGCGGTTAAGGTTGAAAAATAACGCAGGCGGCGGCCGGATTGGGTTTCAAACCGTCTCAGATTTCTTGAGCAGGCAAGGGATGTCCTGATAGCGCCGAGAAGTAAATTGGAGCAGCGTGATGGGAACGCTGTGCAGGTGTTCCCGATCGGTTTATGACCTTGATCCGATCTATCCCGGCATAATCAAAAATGCTGTACTCCGGCTTAACATGTGTTAAAAGAAATACAGCGGATCAAATAAACTGCTTAAAGGAGGACAGGACATGATGCGTTACTTCAGAATGATTTCAGTACTGGTTGGGATGATGATTCTGTTATTTGCAGTGACGGTTCAGGCGGCACGCTATTACACCACCATGGAACAGCAGCAGGCGGCATCCGATGCGATCAAGGCGGCAGCGGAGTTCAGCGTCCTGCCCATTGACTACAGCGCCATTGATCCGAAAGAGCTGGGCTATACCAATAATGACGAGTGGAATGCCGATAAGAATTCCGTTCCCCCCGCTTTTGCCGAAGCCTTTCCGCAGTTGCTCAAGGAAGCCAACTCCAATAAAAAAGTGATCCTGGTTAAGAAGACCGATAAATTGGATAAAGGCATCGTCGCGGAGGTGGCCGTGACGAAGATCATCCTCAACTGGAATGCCTGGACGGGCCGGCCCGATGAGTATATCTGCAAAATCACTTTTTCCAATGCCGCCGACGGCAGGAAACTATTTACGGGGACGGTGAATATCAACAGCCTGGCCGGCAATCCCTATGCGTCGGGCTGGGGCAACAGTTTCAGCCGCCGCATGAATTCCGCCGCTTTCAACATCGCCTGGGTGCTGACCAGGATCATGGCGGAAGGCAAGGTGGAACCGGCTGATTATTGATGATCGGCATACCCAAAACCTGGAATGATGTGATGGGCCCGTTGGGGCGGGATTGCCCGCGGATCGATTATTTTCTGGAGCGGAAAAGAAAAATCGTGTAAAATCTCAATTACGCGTATGCGTTTGGTCAGGGCTGGGGCTTCGGCGACGGTAGAGCGGGAAACATTCTTTAAGAACCGATAAGGAGGAAGATGAATATCCTGAAGACGGGCGTTGTGGTTGCCGCGGTATTATTTTCCTTGACCTGTCTTTTCGGCAGCGCTGCTTTGGCGAGCTATACGGCTGCCGGGACGGAAGAAACCATCACCAAAGAAATCCCCAACAAGAAAACGGAAAAACAGACCTCCGTAAAGAAGAAGCGCGCCGGAAAGAAAGAAAAGACGGTGATTACGGGAAGCGTTGAACAACGGAGGGCCGCTTTGCAGACGTCCTTCCGGAAGGCCGGAATCAGCCAAAATGAGATTGATGAAATATTTTCCGACGAGCGCATCGAGATTCACTACAATGTATATGCGTCTGCGGCGCCGAAAGACGGCGAGAAGAAAAAGAAGAAACTGAGTTACTTCGATGAGGAGTTCGGTCTGCTCAAACCCGAGTCCATTGAAACCGGAAAAAAATTAATAGCGGAAAACAAAGAGCTCTTTGAGAAGCTGGAAAGTCTTTACGGCATTCCCGCCAATTACATTGTAGCGATCATCCGGGTGGAAACGAACTTCAAAGAGCATCTCGGCCAATACCGGGTTTTCAATGCCCTGTATACGATGGCCATGCTCAGCAAAAGAGCCAAGCGTGTGCACATGGCCGGTAAGGAACTCGTCACCTGGGTCAAGATGTGCCGGCGAACGGACATGGATCCGTTCACCGTGAAAGGTTCCTGGGCCGGCGCCTTCGGCATTCCCCAGTTCATGCCTTCATCGTATGTGATCTTTGCCGTGGATGAGGATGGAGACGGGATAGCCGATTTGTATGGGTATCCCGATGCGTTTGCCAGCGTCGCCAATTACCTCCGTTGCGCGGGCTGGAAAAACGGGAACGAGAAAAAAATGCGCCAGGCCGTCTATCGCTACAACCATCAAAAAGCTTACGTCAACGCCGTCTTTGCGTATGCTCAGAGCGTCGGGGCGAATTCAGAGTATATGGCGTATCCGCGGGACGTGGCGTATCCGGTGGACATGGCCTATCGGGGAGACACGGCATATCCGGGAGACATACCACTCAATGATCCTGCGCAGTAACGGGGAAGCGATCCATCGCAGCACGTATGTGTAGGGCGCGGTCCGTGACTGCGCCGTTTTATCCGGTTTCAAAAACCAGACAAATGAGCATTCCATAAAAAATAATCATGGTCCGAAGAACCTGACGGGAGAAAATGCATGCAATTGACTTCTGATTTTGTCGGCTCATCCCTTAGAGAATACACCTGCGTGGTGGACGCCCGCTGGACGATGAACTACGCGGCGGCAATCGGTGACGCGAATCCCGCCTACTTCAATGACGAGCAGCCGCAGGGGATTGTCGCACCGCCTCTGTTTCCCGTGGCGCTGACCTGGCCCATCGTGGAGCACATTACGGATTACCTGCCGGCGGACGGATTCCCTCAGGAGGTGCTGTTCACCCAGGTCCATTACAGCGAGCATCTAAGCCTGCACCGGCCGGTTACGCCCGGGATGCAGCTGAGCATCAAAGGCGTCATTGCCGCTATTGTGCCGCATCGGGCGGGGACGTATGTCGTGATTAGGTATGACGCACAGGATGCCGGCGGCAATAAAATATTTACGGAACATATCGGCGCGATGATGAGAGGCGTTATATGCGCCGATGCCGGAAGAGGCGGCTCAACCATCCCGTCCGTCCCGATTCATGAAGGTGAGTCCACCCTGTGGGAATCGGTTATCCCCATTGATCCGCTGGCTCCATTCATCTACGACGGATGCACGAACATTCATTTCCCCATCCATACCTCCGTTCGCTTCGCGCATCAGGTGGGGCTTCCCGGAATCATCCACCAGGGAACGGCAACGCTCGCCGTTTCCGTCCATGACATCCTGAATAAAGAGGCGGCAGGCGATCCGCTCAGGCTCACGACGGTTTACTGCCGGTTTTCCGGAATGGTGATCCCCGGATCGTCCATTCGGGTCTGCCTGACCGGCAGGAAAAAGACGGCGAACGGCACGGATTTGTTTTTTACCGTGTACAATGCCGAGGGGAAGAAGGCTGTCAGTGACGGCTATATGCAATTGACCGACTAACAGGCTGTTGAAAAAGGCTCATAGACTGCGTTCTGGCTTCGGCTCTTGCATGCTCACGTTCGTTTGAGTACGCTCCGCTGCTCGATCCTCGCGACGCCTTGTCTCTAAGCCTTTTGTTTTGCCTTCGGCCAAAACCGGCGCGGAAGCGGCTTTAGACACGGTGCGACTCCCTGCGGGAACGCGCATCCGGAGGAACAGCCTACAATAACATGGTTTTTCAACACCCTAATAAAAGGAGGAGGGGGATCATGGTCTGGAAAGAACTGAATCAAACGTGGCACTACGTGGAAAAATGGGCCGAGGCAAGGCCGGATGCCGAGGCGCTGGTCGCAGGCGATGAACGGTTAACGTGGCGCGAATTTGCCGACCAGATGGACGCGGTGGCCCGGGCATTCCTGGAAATCGGCATCGAAAAGGGCGATCGCGTAGCGCTTTTGTCCATGGCGCGCAATGAGTTTCTGACTACCTACATGGCCGCGGGCAAGGTCGGCGCAATCTGGCTCGGGCTGTCGCCGAAATACACGCTCGACGAACTGCGCTATCAGCTTAACGACTGCCGCCCCAAACTGCTCATTACCCTCCGGGAATATCTGGGGAGTGACCTTGCCCAAACGGTCGGCACCCTTCAGAAGGAATGCCCGTTTTTGAAAAAGGTCCTGGTGATCGGCGATCCGTTTCCCGGCGCGGAGCGCTTTGCCGATTATATAGGAAAACCCAGGCCCGACTTCGCTGCGGCCCTTGCAAAAAGAGCATCGGAAGTGGCGCCGGCGGATGAAGCCCTGCTTTTATACACATCCGGATCCACCGGAAAGCCCAAGGGCGTGGTCCATACGCACTGCAGCATTGTGGAGAACATCAAAGTGGAAGTTCAAAAATTCTTCTTTGATGAAAGCTCGCGGGGGCTTCTCCACTTTCCCATTAATCATGTGGCGGCGGATGTCGAGATCGGGTTCGGCGCCATCATGTCGGGCGGCTGCATTGTGTGCCTGGACAAATTTGATCCGCTCGAGACCCTGAAACTCATCGAGCTCGAAAAGATAACCCATGTCGGGCAGGTCCCGGTGATGTTTTTGCTGGAATTCAAACAACCGGAATTCTGGACGTGTGATTTCAGCAACGTCAAGGCCTTTGTCTGGGCGGGGGCGGCCGCGCCGAAGGTGATGATCGATCTGCTCGCGCCGATCTGCCAAAAGACGGGCGCCAAATTGATCACCGGTTACGGCAGCACGGAGGTCTGCGGTTTCATCACCTACACCGGGCCTGCGGACGGCACGGAAACGCTTCTCAAAACCGTCGGCAAAATTGCCGAGCCCTTTGAACTGAAAATCGTCGATGGGGAACGCCGGGAGGTTGCCGCGGGCGTGATCGGCGAAATCGCCGTGCGGGGGCCTTTCCTGATGAAAGGGTACTATAACAAACCCGAAGAAACAGCCCGGGTTATTGATTCCGACGGCTGGTATTACACGACGGACCTTGGTTTCAAAGATGAAGGCGGATACATTCACATTACCGGAAGGCTCTCGGAAATGTTCAAAAGCGGCGGTGAGAACGTGTATCCCCGGGAAGTGGAAGAGGTCATCGAGACGCATGCGGCCGTGCTGTTTGCCGCCGTGATCGGGGTTCCGGACGACATTTATCAGGAAGTCGGATGGGCCTTTGTCATGCCGACGCCGGGTCAGAATGTAACCGAAGATGAGCTGCGCGCTTTATGCAAATCCGCTCTGGCCAACTTCAAGGTGCCGAAAAAATATTTTATCCGCCCCCTGCTCCCGCTCTTGGCCAGCGGCAAGGTGAATAAGCTGGCGCTGAAAGACGAAATTCGGGAGATGACGAAATAAGGGGCGTCCGGGAAATCGGTTCTTAAAAAAGGTGGACGGTTTGCCGCAAGGGATGGGAAGCGCGGCAGGAGGCGAAGATGGCTTACGATGAGGGGCTGGCCGAGCGGGTGCGCGAGATCCTGGAGGAAGAACCCGGATTTGATGAGAAGAGAATGTTCGGCGGATTATGCTTCTTGCTTTTCGGCAACATGGTCTGCGGCATTATCAAAGATGATCTGATCGTGCGCGTCGGCGCCGGCCGATATCAGGCCATGCTTAAACTGCCGTATGCCAGAGAGTTTGATCTTACCGGCAAAGCGCTTTCGGGTTGGGTGATGATCTCGTCCGAAGCGCTGGACTCCGACGACGATCTCAACACCTGGCTGCAAAGAGGCGTTGCGTTTGTCCGCACGCTGCCCCCGAAATAGGAGGATGAAATCCTCTGTTTCATTCAATCCCTTGATAAATGAGACGCGGCATTCTGAGCTTTCGCGAACGTGGAATTGATATTTCCGGGTGATGGTGATATGTGCGGGCGTCTGACTCCGGCGTTTACCGGGGGCTCGTTCCGTGCGGAGCGCTCCCGGCAAGGGAATGGCTGACGGACGAATAAAATACCCGCCGCAATAATCGACCGCCTCGCGGCAAGCTGCGAAGGTATGGGATGAACGCCGCTCTTTCGCGGTCGGCCGCGGAGAATCAACACTCGTCCCGCGTAAGCGGGATTTAACTAAGGAACACGAATCATGAAAGAACTGGAATACGCACTCATGCTCATCAAGGACGGGAAGATGGAAGCGGCCCGGGAAACCCTGGCCGATCTTCTTAAGTCCGATCCGCAAAACCGGGAGGCTCTTTTCCATCTCGGCATTTGTTACAGCAAACTGGGCAATCAGGAAAAAGCCGTTCAAATGCTCTCCGATTGCATCAAGAATCATCCCGAGGATGCGGATGCTTACGCAACGCTCGGCTATGTCCACGCCGTACTCCAGCAAAATTCCCAGGCGAAAGAAAACTTGATGAAGGCGCTTAAGATCCAGCCCCAAAATTCTTATGCCCTGCGCAACCTGGGGAGCCTATACGGGGTGGAGGAGGACTACGTCCGGGCCATCGAATGTTTTGAAAAATCGTATGCCGTTGACCCCGGGGATCAGCAGACGGCTTACAGCATCGGCTACTCCTATTTCAAGACCGGGCGGATGGATCTGGCCATGAAGTACCTCACCGCCGCCATCGAAGTGGACCGGTCAACCCAGCTGGCTGAAACTGCGATGGAGCTCCTGCGCGACATTGCCGACGGTATCTACTGAACAAATCTTATGTCAGCTCCGCGGCCTTTGGCCCCTGTTGATCCGGCCTTGACAAGTGCGGCCGGCGTTTATACTGTAGTGCAAAATAATCATAACTAAGGTGAAGCCATGTCCTTTGTCAGACCCGACATTATCCGTCCCCCCAGCGAACACGACAGTTATTATCTCCCGTTGACATCGGGATGTTCGAACAATTCATGTACGTTTTGCAATTTTTCTTTTTCGAATCTCGGCATCCGCGATCTGGAGGATGTCAAACAGGAAATCGATGCCATGGCCCTGTATGTAAGCCGCGGCATTTGGGTGCCGGGCCAGCCCCGGATTGTCTATGCGATATTGCAGGAATGGAACGGCAGAAAAGTCTTTCTTCAGGACGGCGACGCCCTGGTTTATCCCTATCCCAAACTGCATGAGGCTTTGCAGTATCTCAACGGGAAGTTCCCGAAGATTCAGCGCATCGCGAGCTACGCCACGCCGCAGGATATTTTGAGGCGCTCGGTTGCGGAATTGAAGGCGCTCAAGGAACAGAAGCTGGGCATTCTCTACATGGGCGTCGAAAGCGGCGATGATGAAGTGCTGAAGCGGATTCAAAAGAACGCGACGCACGATCAGATGGTGGAAGCCGCCCGAAAAGTGAAGGAAGCCGGCATCCTGATCTCGGTGACGGTGATCCTGGGATTGGGCGGCGTCAAAGGTTCGGAAAAGCATGTGGCGGAGACGGCGAGAATTTTAACCGAGATGGACCCGGACTTTGCGGGAGCGCTGACGCTCACGCTGATTCCCGGAACGCCGCTCTACAAGGAATGGGAGCGGGGCGAATTTGAGCTCGTCACGCCCTTTGATTCTTTGCGCGAGCTCAAAGGTCTCGTCGAGAATTCAACGTTCACCGACTGTTTCTTCAGTTCGATGCATGCGTCCAATTATTTTGCGATCCGGGGGACGATGCCCAAAGACAAGGACAAAATTCTCAAACAGCTGAACGCCTTATTATCCCGCAAAGACCCGCGCCTGCTGAGGCCCGAATTCATGCGCGGGCTGTAGGATCAAAAAGATATCGCGTCAGCGGATTTCCGGCCGGCCGTTTTCCGGGGAAGTCACCGGTGATTCGCGGCCGGTGCCGGCGGCCTTGCCGAATGAGCGGGAGAATCATTCCGTCGACTTCAGGTACGAAATGACGCCGCGGGTTCCTTCCAGACTTTTGGCGTTCATCACGGCTTTGCTTAGCTCCTCGCGTGTTTCCGTAATGCCCAGCAAAATGATCGTGCACTGCACGACGCTGACGTCGATGGGCGTCCAGATGTCCTCATCCGCCAGGAGCAGAGCCTCCATTTTTCCTTTGATGATCAGATTATCTTTCAGCGTGCAGGCGTCGTTGTGTCTTTTCGGGAAAAGGCGGGCTTCGACCTGTTTGACGCCTTTCGTGCTTTTGGCTATCTTTACGGCCTTTTCTCTTTGCGCGTCCTTGTCGTACTCGCCGACCAGGTAGACGCTGCCGTTGTAACAGTAGACCGAGATGTCCAGGATTTTCATCTCCCGGTCTTCCAGAAGCGACCCCTGAATGGCGGTTTTGATCACGTTATCCGACACGATCGCGGTGGCACTGCGTTCGTCCGCGGCCAGGTCGTAGATGACCCCCGACGTGGAACACCCCGCAACCATTCCGGTCATGATCAGCATGATCAGCACGACCATCATGCTCCATGCTTTCATTGGCCTCATCTCCTTTCCGGCGATTGCAGAATTGCAGAGATGTCCTGCCGTTTTGCTGAAATATATTCCGATTCCGGGGCTTTTCAAAGACTTTTCTTTGAATGAAGGAATGACGGCGCGGTATGCGGGAGAAGGATCAAAAATCGATCAGCCTAATGAAGCCCCGCGACTGTTACGGTCTTTGTGCTTCCGGCAAGGGTCGTGCTGAATTCGACGGGCCGGCCCGGAATCGGTGCGATAAACGCATCGGGTCCCAGCGACCGTTTCTTCATGTCTGCGGAAAGTTCGTTCACCGCGTCGTCAAATCCGTCCCAGCCCAGCTGAAAGACTTGAAAATGAGCGGCGATGCTGCGCCCTGCGCGAAGATCGATGTGCGCCTGAATGGCCTCCAGAGGTCCCATGTGAACGACGGAAAAGATCCGGGGCTGCTCAGTCTTCATTTGCTTGGGCCGGAAAGGCGAGATCGGCAGCAGCGCGACCCGGATCGGTGAGAAGCGGCGGGCGATCTCCTTGAAATGCTCACCATAGCCGGTATCTCCGGCATAATAGATATTTCCGGACGGTCCGGAGACGACAAATCCTCCCCACAGCGCTTCGTTTCTGTCCCAGGGCGTCCGCGAAGAAAAATGCTGCGCCGGAACCAGGGTCACGCGGACATCGCTGGACAGCCGGACCGATTGCCACCAGTCGAGTTCGGTGACATCACGAATCCCTTCGCCCCGGATCAATTCGCGATTGCCAAGCGGCGTGAGCGCGCGCGTCACGCCTCTTGCGACAAGGCGCCTGAGCGTCGGACGGTCCAGATGGTCATAGTGGTTGTGGGAGATCAGAACGGCGTCAATGGGAGGCAGATCTTCAAACCGGAGGCCGGGAGGCTGATGGCGTTTGGGGCCCGCCCAGGAAACCGGACTGCACCGCTCGGACCAGATGGGATCGGTGAGCAGATTCAGGCCATCCATTTGAATAAGGAATGTTGCATGACCCACCGGCGTGATGCGGATCGTTTCCCTGCCGACGCGGAAAGCGGGCTTGGGCCCGGGGGTGACATTTTCAATGTCCGGCCACTCGGGGCGGTCGGTCGCGAAGATCCAGCGCCAGGCGTAGGAAAAAATCCCGCGGTGCGGCTGCGGCTGTGGCGAGGACGCCTGCGGCTGGAAGGCGGCGGGATTGTGGAAGAGCTTGCCGTCGAAGTGGTCCGAGGCGGGCAGCGCCTGGACGGAGGAAAACCCGGAGTTGATCGGGCCTGCCGCAAGCATCCCTAGAATCACAAGGGCCGGCAAAACAATAACGGCGCCGGCTTTCAGTTTAGTTCCGTACTGCATTTTCGCTCCTCATTTTCTCTTTTTGCTAAATAAAGATCTTTTGAGCGAAAAGCAAATAAAATAAGACCGCTGGAATCCCGGATGCCCGTTTTGGGTCTGCGCCGAAATCAGCGGCTGGGTGCGGGCGATATCCCGGCATCCGGCGCTCCGATTATTCTTTTGACATTTGTTTTCCTTCCTTTTATCGTTTCGTGCGACAGAAATCAAAGCGAGGTGATTCCATGTGGGAGCGTTTCAAGGATATCGAACCCAATGCGCAAAGCAGCCGTTTGAAAGTTCCGGGCGGCTGGATTGTGAGAACGATTTTCAGATATGACACGGCGGAAGGCGCAGGCTGTGCAGTGGAACAGACATTTGTCGCTGATGCCGGACATGACTGGGTGATCCCGGAGCAATAATGCGTCTGCCGGATTAAGTAAAAGGCGCCGCCCGGTTGGCGGACGCCCGCCTCCGGGGCGGCTTCATGCGATAAACCGGGCGGATAGCGGATAAAACGGCGGGCGCCATCTGGTCTTCAGTTTCTTTTGACAAATCAGCCGTGAGCGTTTATGCTTCGTCCGCAGCCGAAGCCCCCGGGCTTTCGGCTGCAAGAACGATATAAGGCTCGTCTGCTTCTATGAATACTGAACGTTTTAATCCTCTGTTCAAGGCCCGCTCCGTCGCGCTCATCGGCGCCTCTTCGAACCCCAGAAAATGGGGTTATGTGATGCTGAAAAATCTGATCAATGGCGGCTTCGCGGGAAGCATTTACCCCATCAATCCCGATTCGGAAGAACTTCTGGGAAAAAAAGTCTATAAAACTCTGGATGATATTCCGGAGGTGCCGGATCTGGCCGTCATCGCCGTTCCGCCGAAGGCGGTGCTGGCCGCCGTGCAGGCTTGCACGGCCAAGGGCATTAAGGCGGCCGTCTGCATCACGGCCGGTTTTGCGGAACTGGGCGGAGAGGGCCGGCGGCTTCAGGAGGAAATGGTGAAGACGGCCCGCGCGCAGGGGATGGTCCTGGTGGGCCCCAACTGCAACGGGATCATGAGTCCGTGGGAAAAGCTCTATGTTGATTTTCCCAGTTTTCATGTTCCGCCCGGAAGCATTGCGCTGGTTTGTCAGAGCGGCGGCGTTGTCGACGGACTGGCCCGTCAGCTCATGATCAAAGGGATGGGGTGCAGCCTCTGCGTGGCGAGCGGCAACGAGGCCGACCTGCACATGGAGGATTATCTGGCGTATCTCGCGGATGATCCGCACACCCGCGCCATCCTCTGTTACATTGAAGGCTTCAAGGACGCCGGGAGGTTCTATCGCATCGTCCGCGATGTGACGAAGAAGAAACCGGTTGTGGCCTACAAAGCGGGCAAGACGGAGGCCGGCGCGAAAGCCGCCATGTCCCACACGGCATCCGTTGCGGGAAGCGATGTAATTTTCGACGGTATCTGCAGGCAGACGGGAATTCTCCGGGCGAAAAATCTGCACCACTTGTTTAATCTGGGTGCCGCCTTCATCAATCAACCGCTCCCCAAAGGCCGGAGAATCGGCATTGTGACGGCGGGCGGCGGATGGGGAGTCATGGCGGCGGATGAATGTGTGTCGCTGGGGCTGACCATGGCCGGGCTTTCCTCCGAAACCATCAAGCAGATGGATGCGTTTCTTCCCGCCTGGTGGAACCGGGGCAATCCGGTGGACCTGGTGGCGGGCAGTGAACCCGACGATGTGCTGCGCGTTGTCGATATGGTGCTGGCCGGTTCCGAGGTGGACGGCGTCATCTATCTCGGCCTGATGCCGGCGCTGAAATTCACCGGGGAGGAACTGCTGCACAGAGGGGCGACCGGGGCGGCCTGGGGAGATGCGATCATCCGGGCCTCGGTTGAAGTTGTAAAACAGCTGAACACTCTGGCGTGCAAGCACCAAAAGCCAGTTGTCGTTGCTTCCGAACATTTGATTTCATCGGCCGAACAGGAGGTGCGCACCCTGCACGCCATCGGGCAGACCGGCAACGTCTGCTACGAGATGCCCTACGAGGCGGCCGAAGTCATGGCGGCGCTGGTGAGCTACGGAGAATGGGTGGGCGCCTGAGGTTGCCGCGATGGGGCCGGACAAATTGGCGTCCGTGACGATTCGGAATCAATAAGCGGTCAGCAGGGTTGGGGCAGTGATCGCCATGATGTATACTCTCATTATCATCTTAAAAGAAAAGGAGTCCTCACGTGAAAGACGTCTACCAGCGCCTGGCTGAATTTCTCGATACCTTCCCTCAGCGCTTCCCCGTGAACACCGAATCCGGTATCGAACTGAAAATTCTGAAACACATTTACGCACCCGATGAGGCGGAAATGTTTATGCAGCTTCAACCCGTCCCGGAGAGCGCCGCGGAAATCGCGGCGCGGATCGGCGGCGCGGCGGAAGAAATCGGCCCAAAGCTCTTCGAGATGTCCAAAAAGGGCCAGGTCTTCCGCACGGGACGGGAAGGAAAATACAAATACATGGCGACGGCCTTTCTGGTGGGCATTGTGGAATTTCAGATGAACCGCATGACGCCCGAGTTTGCCAGAGACTATCAGGAATTCGAACCGCTCCTTTACCGGTCCACCTGGATGAAGGGGACGACCAGGGATTTGCGCACAATTCCCATCATGGAAACGGTGGCCCCCGATACGCAGGTGATGCCCTACGAAAGCGTCGAGGAAACCATCCGGTCCGCGAAGGTTATTTCCATCTCCGACTGCATGTGCCGGAGGATCAAAGGCCTGCTGGACGAGCCCTGCCGCCACCCCGTCGAGGTTTGTTTTCACTTCGGCGGCGGATCACATTACTTTGTGGAAAACGGGCTGGGGCGCTACATATCGCAGGAGGAGGCGATGCTGATTCTGAAGAAAGGCAAACTGGCCGGGCTGGTCTGCCAGTTCAGTGCATCACAGGAGCCCCAAGCCTTGTGCATGTGCTGCGATTGCTGCTGCGGGCCTCTCCGGGCGTGCAAAGCGGTAGCGAATCCGTCTCAGGTGGTGAACAGCAGCTTCTTCGCCCGTGTTGACGAAGAGGCGTGCACCGGCTGTGAACTGTGCCTGGAGAGCTGCCCCATGGGGGCGATCACGCTCGATGAGGTTGCCCATGTGAATCTCGATCGCTGCATCGGCTGCGGCGTTTGCGCTTACAATTGTCCGATGGAAGCACTTAAAGTCTTCCGTAAAGAAAAGGAAGATGAATTTGTCCCGGAAAAGAATATCTTCGCCTCGGCCATGGCAATGTATCAACAGCGCCGCAGTTCTTGAAGAAAAATGCAGGACATGTTGAATGTTTCGGAGGTGAGGGGTGAATCACACGCTGACAGACATCGCCAGGCGAGCCTTGATCGGCATGGCTGTTCTCTCGCTTACGGGCTGCAGCCACACAATGATTCAAAAACAGCTTGTGGCGGATGTCCCGCAGGACCGTTATGAACGCATCATCAGGCTTGCGAACCCCGAAGGGCAGCCGGACAGGACACTGGCCGGCATTGTCCACGTGATCGGGCGGGCGACCGTTTGCACGGACTACCCCCGCGAAGAGATCATCAGGAGTCTTGATGATCTGCCCGTGATGGAAAAGAAAGCCTACACTTATTTTGATCATTACGCGATCTGGGACCGGGGAGATACACAAGGCTACGTTTCTTTGCAGATCGGCTACCAGGCCTTTATCTGGCTAAACGACAAAGATCCGCAATGCCGCTACAAAGTTCAGATCATTCTGCCCGACCAGTCGTGGCGCCGCGGCGATCATGACGGCATCGACAAAAGCACCTCCAGCTGGTAGAGTGAAATCGGCTGAGGTGTAAGCCTGTTCAGAGGTGAAAGAGGGATTTATGGCCAACGAGAAAGACAAACCGGAGATGCCCGAAGATCTGAAGAGATGTGTTTCGTTTCACGGGCACATTTGCCCCGGCCTCATCTATGGCTACCGGGTGGCCAAAGAGGCCATGCACTTGCTGAACATCGCGCGGTCCGTTGATGAAGAAGTTGTCGCCATCAGCGAAAATGATTCCTGCGCCGTTGATGCCCTGCAGACCATGCTGGGGACTTCAGCGGGCAAAGGCAATCTGATTATTCAAAATTACGGAAAGAATGTTTACACGGTGCTGAGCCGCTCCGGTCGTCAGGCGTATCGGTTTTCCCGGACGTCGCGCTATGATTATGCGGGCGAAGATAAACATGAATATGACCGGCTGGAGGCGGCGCTTGCCGCCGGAACCGCTACGGAGAATGACCGGCGAAATCTCAAGCGCCTGAAAATCGACGATTTGCTGTCCAGGCCCTTTGATGAAATTTTTACAACCGCCGGTGTGCCGTTTGAAGAGATCCTCTACGCGGCGCAGGCGCCGTCCGAACCCTGCGCCGTCTGCGGCGAGATGACCATGGTCACCAAGATGAGAAGGTCGGCCCGCTCCGGGCTGATCTGCATTCCCTGCTCGCAAAAAGCGCTCCCGCGATCGTAAACGGCGGACAGACTCTGCAGCCAAACGGCACTCCTGCTCCGGCCGGTGATAGAAGAAGCTTTCCTTTGAAGAATCCCTGTTGATTTCGATGCCCGGGATCATCAGGTTACCTTGAGGAGTATAGAACAAAGAGCGCCCGCGGAGGATTTGCCTATGAAATCAAAACGCGTCACCATTTCTGTTTCGGAAACACAAACCGTTTCCGCGGTTTTGTCCATTCCCGACCGGACCCAACCCGAAACGGCGGTGATTGTGGCTCACGGCGCCGGAAATGATATGAATAACCCGCTGCTTGTATTTTTCTGCGACACGCTCGCGGACGCCGGCTATCTGGCGGTGAGATTCAATTTTCCGTATAAAGAGCGGGGACGGAGGGCGCCGGACCGGCCGGAAATTCTGGAAGAGACCTGGCGGCAGGTTTGGGATTTCGTCAAGAGCAAAGCAGGTTATTCTCTCCAAAAAATCTTCGCCGCCGGAAAGTCCATGGGCGGCAGAGTGGCCTCGGAAATGCTGGCCCACGGGAGTCTCCAAGCCTGCGGGATCATCTTCCTCGGCTATCCGCTTCATCCGGCGGGGAACAAGGAGAAACTGAGGGATCAGCATTTGTATCAGATCAAGGTCCCCATGCTTTTCTTTGCCGGGACGCGCGATCCTCTGTGCGATCTGGACCTTCTGAAACCGATCCTCAAACATTTGGGAACCAGGGCGCAATGGTTGGTGATCGAAGGCGCGGATCATTCCTTCAATGTGCCGAAATCCTCCGGGCTCACCACCTCGGAGATCTACGAAAGAATTGCGCGCCAAAGTGTTCGGTGGCTCGAGCGGTAGGCGACGAACAAGGCGAAATGACCGGCATGTCCCAAGACCGGAATGAATCCGCATCGCGCAATGGACGGTCATCGATCGGCTGATGAAGACGCCTCCGGTTTTTGAAAGGCGCCGGCGGCCTCTTCCTGCAGGGCTTCCTCCATCCCCTTGTACTTCGGTGAAAAATGAAAAATGCGCAGGCGCCTGGCGCCGGCCAGCGAGGCCAGAGTTCCTGCCTGGCGGGCGGTGAGGTGATGCTTGCGGGCCGCCGTCTCGGCATCCTCGTCAAGGAAAGGGGCTTCGATGAACAGCAGCTCGGCTCCCCGGGCCAGATCCACCATCTTTTCGATATTCGCATCATTCCAGACGGCGTCGGTAATGTAGCTCACTTTTTGTCCGGGGGTAACTTTTACCGCTGCCTTTTCCAGTGTGCCAAGCGGCACGAATTTTTCGTCCACACCGCCTTCTTTATTTTTCCACCAGATGCGCACCGGCGCGTCTGGCGGTTCGTTTTGCAAGATCTGTTCTTTTAACGAGGCGAGCCAGGCGCCCGCGGGGAGGCCCATGTCTCTCAAGACATTGCTTTTGATGTTCAGGCGCGTCTTTTCTTCGAAGCTGAAGGCCAGGCAGGGAATGCTGTGGTCGAGAAAGGCCGTGCGGACCACGAAGGCGTCTTCCTCGACGAGCTGCGCAGCGGCGCCGGCGCCGACTTCTTCATCTTCCGGCGCAAAACCGTTACGGCAGCGGTAATACCGGGTGACGCGGTGGTCCTCGTGCACTTCGGTCGCGGCCAGTTCAAAATCGTTGGTGTAATTCCGGACCAGGTTCCACGTGTAGGCTCCGAACTTGCTCTCCACGTTGGCGAGGAATCCCGGCGGGCCGAAAAGAGAAAGGTGCTGATCGCGTCCCAGACAGATGCGCAAAAGATGGTCGAAACCGATGAAATGATCCATGTGGGTGTGCGAAACGAAGACATACCTCAATTTGCGAATTTGCCGGGGCGGCAGACGCTGAATATCGCCCAGGTCAAACAGGCAGGCTTCCCGGCGGTATTTAAGCTCCAGGTACACACCCGGATCCCCCGACGGATCGTTGATTAAGAAGGCCGTGAACATGATGCATATCTCCGTGAGCCGATCATTTCGGTTTTAAGCAGCTTAAGGAAGAGGCGATGCGGATCAATGAAAGAGCGCGCGCCGGGACTTGTCTGCCTCAAGGTGATTGTACCACAGGTCCGGTCCGAATTCCGCTGTCGCCCGCTTTTCAATTTAAGCACGCTCCGGGGCTATTCAAGACGGCGGCGCTCCGATTCCCGCGCCGGATGCCGGTGTCCGCGTCGCCGGAGACAGGCAGCGGCGCCGGGAGGCGGACGCAATTTCTCTCTTGACATCAGGTGGATCGCTGTTAGTCTTAAACATCCGGCGGGCGGTGTGCAAGCGTCCGCAGGAAATCGAGCCCCGCACGTAAAACAAAAATCCATCCCCGGAGGGTGTTATGAAAGATATCAAGTATATGAGTGTCGCGGAGGAGGCCATCCGCAAAATCAAGAAGGGCGCATTCCTGACGGTTAAGGCCGGCGACGTGAAAAATACGATGACGATCGGCTGGGCGACGTTCGGTTTTATCTGGCAGAAGCCGATCATGATGGTGGCGGTGCGCGATTCGCGTTACACCTTTGAGATCATCGAAAAGGCCGCCGATTTTACCGTCTCGATCCCGGCTCTCGATATGCGCAGGGAAACGGATTTTTGCGGAACGCAATCGGGCCGGAACGTGGACAAATTCCAGGCCTGCAAGCTTGAGACGGCGGACGGACAGTGCGTCGCCTCGCCGATCATCAAGGTTGTGGGAATTCATCTGGAATGCAAAATCGTTTTCAAACAGGCGATGGATCCGGTTCATCTCGACCGGCACTATGATCAGGTCCTCTATCCGCAGAAGGATTATCATACGCTTTACTTCGGCGAAGTTCTGGCCTGCTATGAAATTGAACAGGGGTGAAGCCATGCCGCGTTTTCAAACCCGCGAGTTGGAGCGGTTTTTCAAACCCGCGAGCATCGCCGTCATCGGCGTGTCGCGGGAAAACACCACCTTTGGAGGCACCAGCTTCCTCGATCACTGGCTTCGCGCGGGATATGCCGGCCGCCTTTACCCGATCAATCCGAAAACGCCGGAGGTGCTGGGCGTTAAAACCTATCCGTCGCTCGCGGCTCTGCCCGAAGTGCCGGATCTGGTGACGATTGCGGTCCGCGCGGATCTGGTGCCCTCCGTGCTCGAAGAATGCGCGGCGGCGGGCGCCCGTTTCATTCACATTCTCACCGCGGGCTTCAGCGAGATCGGCACGGAAGAAGGGCGGCGGCTGGAAGAAAGAATTGCCGGCATCGCCTCGCAGCATCATCTCTTAATCATCGGACCCAACTGCATGGGGCCGTACAGTCCGGTAAGTCGCCTCACGGCCTGGGGCGCCGTGCCGGGCCGCGACGGGAGGTTGGGGGTCATTTCGCAAAGCGGCGGCGTGACACAGCGGTTTACGGAATACGTTTGTTCACTGGGCGTCGGGGTGAGCAAGGCGGCGAGCATCGGCAATGCCGCCGTATTGGACAGCCCGGATTTTCTGGAATTCATGGCCGGCGATCCCGACATCGGCCTGATTGCCGTCTATCTGGAGAGCATCCGGGACGGCCGGCGCTTCTTTGATATCGCCCGCGGCATGTCGGCCGCGAAGCCCATCATCATGCTCAAAGGCGGCGAATCCAGGCAGGGCGCGGCGACGGTGGCGTCCCATACGGGACGCATGGCCGGCGATCAGAAGATCTGGAAGGCGGTTTTCGATCAGACCGGAATCGTTCCCGTCACCAATATGAATGAGTGGGTGGACGCCTGCCTGGCCTTTTCGCTTCTGCCGAGAACCCGGGGGAAGGGCGTTTTTATTATCGGCGGCGGCGGCGGGAACAGTGTGATCTTTTCCGACTCGTGCATCCGGGCGGGCCTGGATGTGCCGGCGCTCGGAAGAACCGGGATGGACCGGATTCGTCCGTTCGTCCCGGTGGCCGGCAGCATCGCGGGGAACCCGCTCGATTTCTGGGCGACCTATCTGAAGTCCGATTACCTTTTTGAAGTGCTCGACGCGGCCTATGAGGACGAAGGCATTCACATGGTGATCGCGGACCGCCTGATTCCCCGCATTGCTTTCCACAGTCCGGACCTGGCCGAGGATCCCGTTCCGGGCATCGTCGATTTCATCAAGACGCACAAAAAGGCCAAACCCACGGTCTTTACCGTCGATTATGACGGCGGCGATCCTGAACTCCTGCAAAAAGGGTCGGCGCTCCGGAGCCGCTTCTGTGAAGCGGGGATTCCGGCCTTTCCGTCCTTTGAAAGGGCGATCGGCGCTCTGGTTCGCTTCGAGCGGTACTGCCGCCGTTTTGCCGGCGCATCCGGATAAATTCGGCGTCCGGATCTGCCGCTGCCAAATAGTCCTTGACGGGTAAAAACGGCTTTCCTATACTCCGACCCGTCCGGCGCACGTTTCCATCAAACAAGGAGGAATAGCATGGCGATGTCAGAGGAGTTGAAATATCAGGATGCCACGGCACTGGCCGCGCTCGTCCGGAAAAAGGAGATCACGCCCCTCGAACTGCTCGAAGACGCCATTAGCCGCCTCGAAAAGCTCAATCCTGTTCTTAACGCGGTCGTGACTCCCATGTATGATCTGGCAGCTTACGCCTGTCGGTCAGCTCTTCCCGACGGCCCCTTTACCGGCGTCCCGTTTCTGCTGAAGGATGTCCTCACTGCATACGCCGGCGCCCGCATGACGCTGGGCGCACGCGCCTTCCAGAATTTTATTCCCGATCATGACAGCGAACTCGTCTCGCGATACAAAAAGGCCGGCCTCATTGTTATCGGCAAGACCAATCTGCCGGAATTCGGCATTCTTCCGACCACCGAGCCCGAGTTCTATGGCCCGACCAGAAATCCCTGGAACACGGCTTATTCGGCAGGCGGCTCCAGCGGCGGATCGGCGGCGGCGGTTGCCGCCCGCATGGTGCCCATGGCCCACGGCAGCGACGGCGGCGGCTCGATCCGGATCCCGGCCTCCTGCTGCGGCGTTTTCGGACTGAAGCCGACCCGGGCCAGGATTACGATGGCGCCTGACGTGGGCGATCTGGTCAGCGGCTTGATCTCGGAGCATGCCCTCACGATTTCGGTCCGGGACAGTGCGGCGTTGCTTGACGCAACGGCCGGCAGCCTGCCGGGAGACCCCTACTGGGCGCCGCCTGTTGAACGGCCGTTCGTGCGGGAGGCGGACACGGATCCGGGACGGCTGCGCATTGCCTTTACCGCGGAACTTCCCGGAGGCGTCGCCGTCCATCCGGACTGTATCCGCGCCGCGCAGGATGCCGCAAAATTGTGCGCCAGCCTCGGGCATACCGTGGAAGAGGCGTTTCCCCGCATTGACCGGGATGCCGTTTCGCGGGCCTTCGGGGTGATGTGGTGCGCGAGCATTGCTTCGCTGGTCAGGATGCTCAGACTCAAAAAAGAACAGGTAGAGCCCCTGACCTGGGGGCTGTGTGAATTGAGCAAGGCCAACGACGCCGCGGACTACCTGATTGCCCAGCAGACGCTGCAGCGCGCCGCGCGCTCCGTCGCCGCTTTCTTCGAAAAATATGATGCCTGGCTGATGCCGACTTTGGCGAAACCGCCCCTGCCGCTGGGCTCGTTCGATGCGCAGCCGGACAATCCGGTTGCGGGCTTCATCGAAGCAGGAACGTACGCGGTCTTCACACCGCTCGCCAACGCGACGGGACAGCCCGCCATGTCGGTCCCGCTTTTCTGGAACGGGGACGGATTGCCCGTGGGCGTTCATTTTGTCGGCCGGTTCGGCGACGAGGCGACGCTGTTTCGCCTGGCGGCCCAGCTGGAGAAGGCGAGACCCTGGAAGAATCGGCTTCCCCCCGTCTGCGCCTGAGGCGGAGACCGCCCCGCTTCCTGGTGAGCAGGGGCGCGGCGCAAACGTTGCTTTAGAGATCATAGATT
>SBEK01000260.1 GCA_009668925.1 Deltaproteobacteria bacterium | reverse complement strand
CAATGTTGCGGTTGTAGGCACTCAATGGGGTGATGAAGGAAAAGGGAAGATCGTCGATCTTTATACCGAACAGGCGGATGTTGTCGCCCGTTTTCAGGGCGGCAACAACGCCGGCCATACGCTGGTGGTGAAAGGCAGAAAGACGATTCTGCACTTGATTCCCTCAGGAATTTTGCATGATCATAAGATTTGCGTGATCGGCAACGGTGTCGTCTTTGATCCCAAAGTATTTCTGGAAGAGGTTCAGGAGCTTTCTGAAGGCGGTCTGTTCCCGTCTTCGACAAGGCTTTACGTCAGTGAAAAAGCGCATGTCATCATGCCTTATCATCGCAGCATCGATCAGGCCCGCGAGGCCCGCAGCGCGGGGAAAAAAATCGGAACAACGGGCCGCGGCATCGGTCCGGCTTATGAAGACAAAGTCGCCCGCACGGGAATCCGCGTGGTCGACCTCTATGAAACGAACCTGTTCCTGGAGAAATTGCGGCGCAGCCTCGAGGAGAAAAATTTCTTATTAAAAAACTACTTCGGCATTGAACCGGTGGACGCGCAGGCCGTCGCTGATGAATATCTGGCTTTTGCCGAAAAAATAAAACCTTTTGTCGCCGACACCTCGCTGATCCTGGAGAGAGAAATCAAAAAGGGAAAGAAGATCCTTTTTGAAGGCGCGCAGGGAGGCCATCTGGATGTCGATCACGGAACCTATCCCTATGTCACGTCCTCCAATACGGTATCAGGCAACGCCGCCTGCGGCAGCGGCATCGGACCCGGTGCGATTTCCACCGTCGTGGGAATCTGCAAAGCCTACACGACGCGTGTCGGCGAAGGCCCTTTCCCGACCGAGCTCAAAGACGGCATCGGCGATCATCTGCAGAAAGTCGGCCAGGAGTTCGGCGCAACCACCGGCCGCAAGCGCCGCTGCGGCTGGCTCGATATGGTTCTGGTACGCCAGTCTGTTCGCGTCTCCGGTATTTCCGCACTCGCCATCACGAAGCTCGATGTCCTGACCGGCCTCGATAAGCTGAAGATCTGCATCGGTTACAAATCGCCCCACGGTGAATTCACCGAGACCGCCCCCGCAAGCATAAATGAATTTTCAGCCTGTGTTCCGGTTTATGAAGAATTTGACGGATGGAAAGAAAGTATTGCCGGCGCGCTGAAGATCAGCGACCTGCCCCAAAATGCGCAGAAATATCTAACCCGTTTGAAGGAATTGTCCGGCGCCGACCTTGCCCTGGTCTCCGTAGGAGCCGGGCGTGAAGAAACCATTCAGATGGAAAATCCGTTTGAAAAATGAACGAATCAGCTGTGCGCGGCTTCTCCTGAGAGAGCCGCGGGAATGTACATAGCGAATTCAGTTTCTTCTTGACACGCCTCTTGCTAGCTGCTAGAGAGCCTTGTTCTTAAATAACGCCAAAATGAGTGGGCCGTTAGCTCAGCGGTAGAGCAGCGGACTTTTAATCCGTTGGCCGCGGGTTCAATCCCCGCACGGCCCACCAAAATCAAGGGTTCCCGAGAGGGAACCTTTTTTTTGACCTCATCCGTCCGCCTGCCGCCGCAGCCCCTTTGTTCACACAAACCCGCATTTTACGGCCGGGATGCGGCCAAGATTTCCTTGACACGCAAGAACGGCCCATTTATACTTCGTTCCACGAAAAAGGACGTTCTTATTAATCATCATAAGAACAATTTGTTTCGGTGCCGGGCAACACAAAGTAAGTATTCGCTGGTATCAGAATACTCTCAAATAAAAAATGTATGGAAAGGAATAGGAGGTATTTTATGTATCGGATTGATCTATTAAATAAAATTTCGAAAAAAGGGCTCAGCCTTTTTACCGAGAAGTATGAGTATCGTGCCGATATCCCCGATCCCGACGGCATCCTGGTAAGAAGCAAGGAAATGAAAGATATGACCCTGCCGTCAAGTCTTAAGGCCATTGCCCGCGCCGGCGCCGGCGTCAACAATATTCCCATCGACAAATGTTCGGAGAAAGGCATCGTCGTCTTTAACACCCCGGGAGCAAACGCCAATGGCGTGAAGGAACTGGTAATCCTCGGTATGCTCTTGGCCTCGCGCCACGCTGCGGAGGGTATCACCTGGACGAAAGGGCTGATCGGCGAAGGCGACAAGGTCCCTGATCTGATCGAAAAGGGAAAATCAAAATTCGTCGGCACGGAAATCCTCGGCAAGAAGCTGGGTGTGGTCGGCTTAGGCGCCATCGGCACCATGCTGGCGAATGCCGCCGAAGGTCTCGGAATGACGGTCTGGGGGTACGATCCGTTCCTGTCCATCGAGGCGGCCTGGAGGCTGTCCCGCAACACCAAAAAGGCGCCGAGTCTGGACAAGCTCCTGTCCGAGTGTGATTTCATCTCTCTGCATGTCCCTCAGAACAAGGACACCAAGGGATTCATCAATGCCGATAAATTCGCGGTCATGAAAAAAGGCGCGGTGCTCCTGAACTTTGCCAGAGGCGGGCTCGTGGATACCCCTTCCCTGAAGAAGGCCGTCGCTGACGGCATCGTGTCCTGTTACGTAACGGATTTTCCCGATGAGGAAGTCATCAAGACGGACAAGGTCATCGCCATCCCGCATCTGGGAGCTTCCACCGAAGAAGCGGAAGAAAACTGCGCCATCATGGCTGCCCTGCAGCTTAAGGACTTCCTGGAGAACGGCAACATCAAGAACTCGGTCAATTTCCCTGAATGCGCCCTGGACAATTCGGGCAAGGTCCGGCTCACCATTTCGAACCGCAACGAGCCCGGCATGATCGAGAAGATTACCCACCTGCTCGCGGACAACAAGCTCAACATCGCCGACATGATCAACAAAAGCAAAGGCAATATCGCGTACAACATCATCGACCTGGAGGGCGGCATCGGCCCGGATCTGATTGAAAAAATCAGTTCAATCGACGGCGTCGTGGCCGTGAGAGTGCTCAACAACAAGTAATACCCGTTCCCCTGTTACCCAAAGTGCCCGGTTACCTTAAGCCGGGCATTTTTTATTTATGCGGATGGTTCCCCTCATAAACCGGGAGCTCGCCACCCCGCTGAAACGCATC
>SBEK01000259.1 GCA_009668925.1 Deltaproteobacteria bacterium | reverse complement strand
AAGTACGCTCCGCTGCTCGCTCCTCGCGATGCCTTGCAGCTAAACCTTTTGTTTCGGCCTTCGGCCAAAACCGGCAGGGAAGCGGCTTTAGCACATTGCGCCTCCCTACGGGAACGCGCCTCCGGACGAACAGCCTGTAAAGCAGAGTTTTTTCAACACCCTGCTAAATCCTTTTGACAAACGAAGGCAGGGAAGATCCGGTCGCCCTCCGGCGGCCGGACCGCTCCTGCAAATCCTTACTTCTTTGTCATGACAAAGACGCCGTCCCACGGTTCGGCCGGGGGATGCTCCTTGAGATTTCGGCATCTTTCAACATACATCATTGATGCAAAATCGCCGGGCCGGATGACGAGAACCTGCCCGAAGGCGGCGATCGCCTCGTCCCATCGGCCCTCCCGGTAAAGGGCCAGGCTGCGGGCAAAGGCGTCGAGCAGTGCTTTAAAGTCCGGCTCGTCTTTCTTCTGGCCCAGCAATTCGTAGATTTTCACGGGCTGGACTTTGCCTTTGACGCGCACGCCGTCCAGCTCGCGGCAGCACATGAGGTCTTTCACTTTTTCATACGTGAACTCGCTTATGATAATATTGGTGCCGTATTCCTTGTTGGTCCCCTCCAGCCGCGATCCGAGGTTCACCATGTCGCCCATCACGGTATAGTCAAACCGCATTTCGGAGCCCATGTTGCCGACGACCATGTCCCCGGAGTTGATGCCGATGCCGATGTCAAACGCCGGGCGCCCCTCCGCTTTCCATTTTTCCTGCAGTCTCCTCAACTCCTGCATCATGGCCAGCGCCGTCAGGCAGGCCCGCCGGGCGTGGTCCGGCTGATCGAGCGGCGCGCCGAACACGGCCATGATGGCGTCTCCCATGTATTTATCCAAGAGACCGTCGTTTTGGAACACCTGGTTGGTCATCGCCGTGAGATATTCGTTAAGCAGGCCGACGAGCTCCTCCGGCGTCAGCTTTTCCGACATGGTGGTAAAGCCCCGGATGTCGGAAAAAAGAACGGTCAGGTCTTTTTTGTCGCCGCCGAGCTTGAGCTTGGCCGGGTCTTTCAGCATTTCGTTGATGACGGACGCGGTCAGGTAGTACTGAAAAGCCCCCCGGATCTTCTTCTTTTCCCGCTCTTCTTTGAAATAGTGGTAGATCGTGATGCCCAGATAAATGACGATCATCGTCAAGAACGGGTAGATCAGGTTCAGCCAGACATTCAGCGAGATAAAGACGAAGTAATTAACGGCGAGAAAAACGGCGATGACGAGAAAGGCCGAAAGCATCCCGGATATCGGCGGGAGGCGCGGAATCAGGAGGCCGATGATCAGGCCGCAGAGGATAATCGTACAGATGTCGATAAAGCGCGTCAAAGAGGAATGGCTGAGAAAGCTGCGGTGCAGAATGTTGTCGATAACCGTCGCGTGAATTTCGACGCCCGGATAGGTTGCGGAAAACGGCGTGACCCGCAAATCGTAAATGCCGACGGCCGTCGCCCCGACGAGTACAATCTTATTGCGAAAGGTCTCCGCGGGAATCTTCCCGGACAGGATGTCGGCGATGGAGTAATGGGGAAACGTCCGCGGCGGTCCGAGATAATTGATGAGCAGCCTTCCGGATTCATCTGTGGGGATGAGGATGTCGCCGATGCCGACGTCCTTCACGCCGTAGGGCTCCAGATTCAGGGCCAGCGCCGGAAAACCGAGATAGGCGTGAACAAGCGAAACGGCGAGCGATGAATAATAATTGCTCCCGAAAGCGATGACCAGCGGCGACCAGCGGTTGGAGCCGTCGCTGTCGGGCATGGCGTTGAAATAGCCGCTGTTTTGCGCGGCGTTGCTCAAAACGGCAATATTGGCCTCCGGAGCATAAGCGCGCGGCAGGAAGGCGTCGCTCGAGGCATTCGTTGTCGAGTTAACCAGCGGATAGCGGGAATTCTCTATGCGGGCGGCATTCTCGGCGATGCGGCGCGCTGTGATATGCGCCAGTTCTTTTTCATTGTTCTTGCGCGGAAAATGAAAAAAGTACCCCAGCGTGATGTTGTTTGCTTCTTTCAGGGAAGCGGCGAGAATCGCATCCGTGTCGGCGGCGCTTCTCTCCCGGGCCAGCGCCTCCAGGACGCCCGCCTGGCCCAGGCCGCTCTTTTTCATTTCGGCGGTCAGGGCGTCGATGGTTTTCAGACTGGCATTTGCGTCGGGCTCGGAAAAGACGATATCGAAGCCGATCACCCTGGCGCCTCCCCTTTTTAAGCGGTCCACGAGCCTCGCGATGGCCGTTCGCGGCCACGGCCAGCGCCCCAGTTCCGAGACACTTTTTTCATCGATGGCGGCAATGACGGTTTCCGGACCGGGATGCACAACGCCGCGCGACGCCATGCGTAAATCCAGGGTTTTGAGCTCCACCAGCCGCAAAAACCGCGCATCAATCAAAAACAGCGCCAGGGCCGCCAGCAGCACAACAAACGTAATTTTCAGAGGTGTAATCTGCAGAATTGCTTTCAATCTCTGATGCATTGAGCGCTTGTCTCCTTCAAAAAATCATATCAAACCGCCGGGCAAAGTCAAGTTGTCCTTTGTCCCGCCGCCCGCGTTTTGTGCGGATTGCCGCAAGATGACTGGGTCGGCGCGGCCTCATTGTCCTCAGGGGTGGCGGATTTTTCCGACCGGTGCAAAAAAATGAATAAATGATCAATCAATACTTGAAAGAAAGAAATATTTGAATTAAAATCAAAAAGCATCGGGACAATGGAGGGCGGAAGTTAAGACCCATCAACAACGAGGAGGGAGTGAACATGTCAAAAGTTAAAGCTGGTGATGTTCTAAGTTGTGAAGTATGCGGACTTGCTGTCATCGTAGACGAAGAATGCGGTTGTGCCATAGCCGATATCATCTGCTGCGATGAGCCGATGGAAAACAAAGGCCCCAAGCCGCCCAAAAAAGCTGCGGCCGCACCGAAGAAAAAAGCCGTTGTCAAAAAAGCAAAACCGGCTGTCAAGAAACCCGTTGCCCCGAAGAAGGCAGTGAAGAAACCGGCGGCAAAGAAAAAAGCGTCCAAGAAATAATTAGCATAGATAATT
>SBEK01000052.1 GCA_009668925.1 Deltaproteobacteria bacterium | reverse complement strand
AGCGCGAGCGGCCCGCGCTGTGTTCATAAATGCCGGCGGGCTTCATCCGGCCGACAAGCGCATCGAGAATGCTCCGCCTCTGCTTTTCCATGCCCGCGGTCGAGATGGACATGGCCAGAGTCCGGTCGTAGACATCCACGATCAGGCCGGGGCAGCCGTCGCCTTCGGCATTGATCAGGCGAAAAGCATTGGTGCGCGCATCGATGATTCGTTCGCGCAGCTCGGCGGCCCGAGCCACCCGCTCCTCCCAGAAGGCCGCATCGACACCCCTGGCGCAGTTGCGCTCGAGGACCCGGAAGGAAATATCCGTTTTGCTGTTGAAAAAACCGAGCGCCAGCGCCTGATTCCGGGAATCCAGGGCCAAGACGACATCGCCGTCGGATGGATGCCCCTTTATTTTGGCGATCGCGCCGGAAAACACCCAGGGGTGTCCGCGCAAAAGAGCCGCCTCGCGTCCGGCTTTCAAGATAATTTCGGGATAATTAATTTCCGTCATGGCAGGCAAATTAGCGTTTCGGGCTTGAAATAGCAAGCCGGAATGTATTATGAGGGGACAAAGGAGAATGCCTATGCATGCAGTTATCATGGCCGGAGGGCGCGGCACCCGCTTCTGGCCGCGCAGCCGGGAGAAGAAACCCAAGCACCTGCTGGACATCGTAAGCGACAGAACGATCATTCAGGAAACCGTCGACCGGATCAAACCGCTCATCAAACCGCAGAATATCCTCATCGTCACGGGCCGGAAACACGCCCGCGAACTGATCCGGCAATTGCCGGAAATCCCGGCGAAAAATATTCTCATTGAACCGGTCGGAAGAAACACGGCCGCCTGCATCGGGCTCGCCGCCTTGCATATTCAAAAGAAAGCCAAAGACGACGTCATGGTTGTTCTGCCGTCCGACCACGGCATCGCCGATCCCGTCCGGTACCGGAAGGTCCTGGCCGCAGCCGCGAAAGCCGCCCAAACCGGAAAAGCACTGGTGACGATCGGCCTTACGCCCGCAAGCCCGCATACCGGCTTCGGCTACATGGAAGGCGGCGCCCGGGTCGGAACCGTTTCCGGCCAGGCCCTGCTTAGCGTAAAATCATTCCGTGAGAAACCGGACCTCCCCGAGGCCCGGGCCTTTCTGCAAAGCGGCAATTTCTTCTGGAACAGCGGCATGTTCATCTGGAAGGCGAAAACCATCCTCACTGAAATTGAGCGCTTCCTGCCGGATCTCCATGCCGGACTGATGACCATCAAAGCAGCGCTGGGAAAAGATTCCGAAGCGAGAACGGTTTCGGCGATCTACAAACGGCTGGCTTCCGTTTCCATCGATTACGGCGTCATGGAAAAAGCTGAAGAGGTGCTGATGATCCCCGCAGCCTTCGGCTGGAGTGATGTGGGCAGTTGGGATACTCTGTGGGAGATCTCCGGCAAAGACGCTCAGGGCAATGCGAAAACCCGCGATTCTTCCGTCATCCTCGAGGACACCGAAAATGCCCTCGTCTGCAGCCCTCATAAGCTTGTCGCGCTGGTCGGCATGAAAGACGTCATTGTTGTCGAAACGAAAGACGCACTTCTGATCTGTAAAAGAGGCCGCTCCCAGGACGTCAAGAAAATTGTCGACGCGCTGGAAGCGGAGGGGAAAAATCATTTGCTCTGATTTCCGGCTGGAAAGGCGCGCACATAAACCGGCTTGCCGGATACGGGAAACGTACCTTCTTTTAATGCCTTTTGGATGATTTCCAGGCTTGTTTTTTCGTCATCGAAAGCAACGAACAGAATGTTCGGCTGCTGAATCTGATGCTTCCGGACGCCTTCAACTTTTTGCAGGATAGACCCTATCCTCTTGCTGGCGCCTCAGGAATAGCACCCGGGTACGGTCATCTGAACGATCTTCTCAGCCGCGAAGGCCGGAAGAACCGACAGCGCGAAAATGAATATCAGGAAAAAGCCCGCGATCTTTTTCATTCTCTACTCTCCTTTTGGATTCGCCGGTTAAATACGCCAACTCCCCGAAAGATGCAACGGCAATTTACAATTGACAGACGACGCTTTATTTGGAATAAAAACTTCACTATTGGAACAGAAAGAAATCACATGGCCGTTTCTCTATCCTCTCCTTTCATTTTGGCTTCCGCTTCGCCGCGCCGCGAAGAGCTCCTGCGCTCTCTCGGACTAAAATTTAAAATTCTCCCGGCGCACATCGATGAAACGTATCTCGCGGGAGAAACCCCGCGCACGCATGTTCAACGACTCTCCCGGGGTAAAGCATCGGCTGTTGCGGCCGAACATCCCCGGGCGCTGGTGCTGGGCGCCGACACCATCGTCGTGATTGACGGCCTGATTCTGGGCAAGCCGGAAAATAAAAAAGAGGCGCGCCGGATGCTGAAAAGGCTGAGCCATCGCACGCACCAGGTCTACACCGGCTTCACGCTGGCCCGGACGGATCGCCGGATCTTCCGGACAAAAGTCGTCCGCTCCGCCGTGACCTTCAAGGAAATCAGTCCGGAAGAAATGGAGTGGTATGTGGATTCCGATGAACCCTACGACAAAGCCGGCGGCTACGCCGTCCAGGGCCGGGGCGCATCGTTTATCAAAGCGATCCGGGGCTCCTACACCAACGTCATCGGATTGCCGCTTTGCGAAGTTCTCGAAGAGCTGAGCCATCTCGATGCTCTTCATTACAGGTGAATGATGACTGCATCCATTGCCGAAAACATCGCCGGGATCAGACGCCGCCTCACCGAGGCCGCGGCCCGCGCCGGCCGCGACCCGGAGGGCATCCGTCTGATGGCCGTCAGCAAAACCGTCGAGCCCCAGCGTGTGCGCCTGGCGATTGCTGCGGGCATTACCCTCCTGGGTGAAAACTACGTTCAGGAAGCCCGCGAAAAGATTCCGGTGATCGGCCGCGGCGTGGAATGGCACATGATCGGCCACCTGCAAACCAACAAAGCCAAGTACGTCGTCCATTTGTTCGACTGGATTCATTCCGTGGACCGCCCAGATCTGGCGGTCGAACTGGATAAACGCGCGGGGCAAACCGGCCGCACGCTGAATGTCCTGATTGAAGTGAACGTGAGCGGCGAAGCCTCCAAAAGCGGTGCGGACCCCGCGGCGGTCCCCGAGCTTGTCCGGCGGATAGCGGCGCTGCCCCATCTGCAGGTGCGCGGCCTGATGACCATGCCGCCCTATTCCGACTGTCCGGAAACGTCGCGCCCTTATTTTCAATCTCTGCGCGGACTGCGCGATGAAATAAGAGCCGCCGCCATTCCCAACATCATCATGGATGACCTTTCCATGGGCATGACCGACGATTTCGAAGTGGCCGTCGAGGAAGGCGCCACCATCATCCGCGTGGGCCGCGCGATCTTCGGCGAGCGCATCCGCTGACGGATGAATCTCACAACGGGCGGGGCCGAAAGCCGTAATGGAGACGGAGAAGCCCGAGCAGTCCAAGCGGCAACCGGCAAACCGCGGATATTTCCTGAAGGCCTCCGCCGGAAGAGCGAGGCGGCGCTGATAAGCGTTTTGTCAGGTTTTGCCTACCATAAACCTACCATGTTATGCGCATTGCATAGTGTCCCATCAGTGATACCGTAAAGTGGTTATAAAAGGCACGGCCAAAGCGACGATGGTCGTCCTAGGGCCGCTCCGCTAAGCGGACAATCGGAAATTTAATATGATTCGAAAACGCTTTACAAACATCAAGGCATATTTTATAAAACATAATCATTTCCTTTGCAGACAAACCGTCACTCTGACTCTGTGGTCCTGAAAGAGATAATATGGACAAGCTCCTCCGTATTCTCATTCTCGAAGATAATCCTGCCGACGCCGAACTCGTTCAATTCGAGCTCACGGAGGGAGGCATCGACTTCACCGCCTGCGTGGTGGCGAGGGAAAACGACTTTGTCCGCAGCCTCCAGGATTTTGCGCCTGATCTTATTCTTTCCGACTATGATTTGCCCCAATATTCCGGCGCCCTGGCGCTGGCCGAAGCCAAAAAACGCTGTCCCGATATTCCATTTATTCTTGTCACGGGCGCCGTCAGCGAAGACCGCGCCATAGAAATACTGACCAGCGGGGCCAAAGACTATGTCATGAAAGGCCGCTTAAGCAGGCTTTCCCCCGCCGTCCGGAGGGCCCTCGCGGAAGCCGCGGAGCATCAGGCGTGGAAAAAAGCCGAAGAGGAAGTGCGGGCGGCGTCGCTTTACGCACGAAGCCTCATCGAAGCCAGTATCGATCCTCTGGTCACGATCAGCCCCGGCGGAAAAATCACGGACGTCAACCGGGCGACCGAAGACATCACCGGCGTTCCCCGCGATCAGCTCATCGGCAAGGACTTCGCGGATTACTTTACCGACCCGGAAAAGGCCCGGGCGGGATACCGGAGGGCGTTTTTGGAAGGGGCGGTGAAAGACTATCCACTGCAACTGCGCCACACGTCAGGACAGGTGACGAACGTGCTTTATAATGCCTCGACCTTCGCCGATGAAAAAGGCGAAGTTCAGGGTGTGTTCGCGGCGGCCCGCGACGTCACGGAGCTCATCAAGACGGAGCTCGACCTTCGTGAAATCCACAGAAATCTGGAAGAAAAGGTTCGGGAAAGAACCCGGGACCTGGAAATGGAAATCGAGGGACGCAAGAAAATCGAGGAAGCCCTGCTTTCAAGCGAACGCCACGAGCGTGAACGGGCCTTGGAGCTCGAAGCGCTTCTGGATGCCGTGCCCATCCCGATTTTTATCGCTCGTGATCCGCAGTGCCTGCATCTCACCGGTAACCGCTCGGCAACTGAATTGCTGGAATTGCCGCCCGGTTCCGAAACATCGCTCAGCGCGCCCGCCCCTTCACGGCCCGACCATTTCCGGGCAGTGAAAGACGGCCGGGAGCTCAACCTCGATGAACTGCCGGCGCAGCGCGCCGCAAGCGGCCATCCCGTTAAGGACTTCGAGTTCAGCCTGGTCTTTGACGACGACACCGAGAGGCATGTGATGGGCTACGGCACTCCCATCTATGACGATGCGGGTAATCCGCGCGGCGCCGTTCATGCGCTCATCGACATTACGGAACGCAAGCGCATGGAAGAGGAACTGCGCCGCAATGAAGAACGTCAAAGAATGGTGCTGGAGGCCAATAAACTGGGAACGTTCGAAGTCGACCTGCTCTCGGGCGAGGCGCACTGGAACGAAACCGAATTTGAGCTTTTCGGACTCCGTCCCGGCGACGCCCCGGACGGCGCGGACACCTTTTTCCGGTTTGTTCACCCCGACGACCAGGAAATGATGACCGCGCAATGGGAGACAGCCAAGCAAACAGGTGTGCTGGACACGGAGTTCCGGATCATCCGCGCCGACGGGCAGGAACGCTGGCTGGCCGGCAAAGGCCGGTTTGTCTTCACGGACAATCCGGACGGCAAGGATCCGGCGGCCGACAGAAGGGCTGCCCGTTTCATGGGCGTCAATTTCGACATTACCCAGCGCAAGAAAGCCGAAGAGGAAACCCGCAGGCTCTTGGACGCCGTCCGGCAGGAAAAGGACAAGCTCGCGGCTCTGATCGGCAGCATCAGCGACGAAGTGTGGCTGGCGGACACCCAGAAGCGGTTTACCCTGGCCAATCCACAGGCCTTGCAGGAGTTCAGGCTTGGGGAGGACACCGTGGACGTCACCGCGCTGGCCGCGGGCCTGGAAGTGTATCGCCCCGACGGCAGCATTCGACCCGTCGAGGAGGCGCCGCCTCTGCGGGCCTTGCGCGGTGAAGTCGTCCGCAATGAGGAAGAGATCATCCGGACGCCCGCAGGCGGGGAACTCAGGTACCGGCAGGTCAGTTCATCGCCGGTCCGGGACGCGGCCGGAAACATCGTCGGGTCCGTTTCCGTCGCCAGGGATGTGACGGAGCGCAAACGCAGCGAGCAGCGCTGGGCGACCACTCTGGCCAGCATCGGCGACGCCGTCATCGTCGCCAATGCCGCAGGCCGGATCACCTTCATGAATGCCGTGGCGGAAATGCTCACGGGATGGTCGGCAAGAGACGTCATGGGACAGCCGGTGACGAGCGCATTTCACATTATCGATGAACGCACGCGGCGCAGGATCGAAGAACCCGTCGCCCGGATCCTGCGGGAAGGCACGATCGTCGGCCTGGCCAATCATACGCTGCTTGTCCGGAAAGACGGCGCCGAGATCCCGATCGACAACAGCGGCGCGCCGATCATCGACAAGGCCGGCGCAATTCTGGGCGCCGTACTCGTTTTTCGCGACATGACCAGGCAAAGGCAGGCGCAGGCGGAAATGGCACACGTGGCTTCCTTCGTCATGCTGAACCCGAACCCGGTCACCGAAATCGATCTGGACGGAGTGGTTCACTTCCTGAACCCCGCTTCCGAAATCCTGTTCCCCGACCTTCGCAAAAAGGGATTTGCCCATCCCTGGTTTGCCGGCTGGGAATGTTCTTCCTCCCTGCCGCTTCGGGGGGGAATCGACCTGAAAGCGCGGGAAGTCAGGATCGGCGACAAGTGGTACGGTCAGACGATGCGCTTCATGGAGGATTCCCGCAGAATCCGTATTTACGGGCGGAGCATCACCAAACGCAAAGAGGCTGAAGCGGCGCTCCTGGCCAGCGAGGAGCGGCTGCGGTACGCCCTGGAAACCAGCCACACGGGCGCCTGGGAACTGAACCTCAATGATCACAGCGCTTCGCGGTCGCTCGAACACGATCGCATCTTCGGCTACTCGGAGCTGCAGCCCCGGTGGACGTATAAAACTTTTCTCACGCATGTCCTCCCGGAAGACCGCACTGAGGTGGACGCCAAATTCCAGCACTCCATCCATACGGGCGAGGATTGGAATTTTGACTGCCGCATCCGGCGTGCGGATGGTAAAATCCGCTGGATATGGGCCACGGGGAATCACCACCGGGACGAAAGCGGCCAGCCTCAGAAAATGACCGGAATCGTCCAGGACATTACGGAGCGCAAAGAAGCGGAAGAAGCGCTCCGGGAAAGCCGCGAACAGTACCGCCACCTTGTGGAGGGCTCCGGAAGCGTCATCCTGCGAACCGATCAGGATTTGCGCATTACCTTTATGAACCAGTACGGGCTGGAATTCTTCGGCTATACCGCGGAGGAAATCATCGGTCTGAGCGCACTCGGCACCATCGTCCCCCTGGCGGACTCGCGGGGCGCCGACATTGCCGGAATGCTGCAGGACCTTAAAGAGCACCCCGAGAACTATCAGACCAAAGCCCATCAGAACCTGTGCAAGGACGGCCGGCTCGTCTGGATGTCGTGGACCAACAGGCCCATCTACGATGACCGGGGTAATTTCAAGGAACTCCTGGCGATCGGAAATGATCTCTCCAAACTCAAGGATGCGGAGGAGCGTTACCAATCTCTTTTCAGCGCTCAGATCGAAGGATTTTGCGTCATTGAAATGATCTTTGACGCCGATTGCCGCCCCGTGGATTATCGATTTCTGGAGATCAATCCGGCGTTTGAAAAACAAACCGGATTGCACGACGTTTTGGGGAAAACGGTCAGCGAATTGATTCCGGACAACGATGCTTACTGGTTTGACATCTATGGGAAGGTCGCCCTGACCGGCGAACCGGTGCGCTTTGAAAATAAAGTCAAAGCGCTGGATCGCTGGTATGAAGTGTTTGCCCACCGGACCGGCAATCCCCGGGACCGTCGCGTCGCCGTCCTTTTCAACGACGTCACGGAGCGTAAGAAAGTTGAACAGGCGCTCATCGAGTCGGAAGCCAAGGCCAATGCCCTCATCAAATACGCGCCGACGGGCATCTACGAAGTGGACTTAGCCGGCAGCCGCTTCCTAAGCGTCAATGACTCGCTGTGCCAGGTTCTGGGTTATACGCGGGAAGAATTATTCGCGATCGGCCCGGCGGCGCTCCTCGACGATGAAGCCCGCGTGCGTTTCAGCGAACGGGTCAGGAAGCAGATGGCCGGCGAAAAGATTGACGCTGAGGTGGAGTACCGTGTCCGGCGGAAAGACGGGAGTTTCATTTACGGCTCCCTCAATGTCATGCCCCGGCTTGGCGAAGGCCATCCCGGCTCGATCCTCGTCATCGCGCACGACATTACGGAGCGCAAGCGGGCGGAGGAAGCGCTCCGGGAATACGCCGCCAATCTCGAAGCCGCCAACGCCGAACTGGAAAGCTTCAGCTACTCGGTGTCGCACGATCTGCGCGCGCCGCTTCGGGCCATCGACGGCTATTCCAAGATGATCCTGAGAAAGCAGCGGGACCACTTTGACGAAGAAACCCTGCGGCTGTTCAACCAGGTGCGCGAAGGCGCCAAATACATGGGGAAGCTGATCGACGCCCTGCTGGACCTGTCGAGGCTTAGCCGCCAGGATCTGAACGCCAAAGCGCTCGACGTCCGCCGGCTGGTCGAAAGCACCTGCCAGGAGCTGCAAAGCCTTTATCCCGATCGGACGATACACTTCGACATCAAAGACATGCCGCAGGGATTCGGAGACCGGGCGCTCGTGAAGCAGGTGCTGGTCAATCTCCTCGCCAATGCCGTTAAATTCACAATGACCCGGGATGCAGCCGTGATTGAAGCGGGGGGCTATGACGACGAAAAAGAAACCGTCTATTATGTAAAGGACAACGGCGTCGGCTTCAACATGGAATTTCACGATAAATTGTTCGGCGTCTTTCAGCGTCTGCATGATGCGTCCGAATATGAAGGAACGGGCATCGGCATGGCGCTTGCTCAGCGCATCATTCACCGGCACAAAGGAAGGATCTGGGCCGAAGGCAAGGTGAACGAAGGCGCATCTTTTTATTTTTCCCTTCCGAAAAAAGGATAAGCCCGTTCGCTATAGGAAATCATTCATCCGGGTGGTTGAACAGATTGAAACCTTTGCAGAACTGCAATCCCCCTTGGACATTTTTTGAAGATGCGTTATAGTCCGGACCATGAACAGTCCATATCCCGCTCATTATGAAACGCATTTTCAGCTCCGAGACGGCCGGGCCACATGGCTTCGGCCCATCCTCCAGACGGATGAAGGCCTGATCGTCGATTTGTTGAACAAATTGTCGCCCGATGCGATCTATCTGCGCTTCTTAAGGCCCGTCCATACGCTCCCGGAAGAACTGCTCCATCACCTCACGCACATCAATTACACGACCAATTTCGCGCTGGCCGCCGTGATTGAGGAAGACGACCGCCCGGCCTTCGTCGCCGTCGCCCGCTACGGGTACGATCCCGTGGAAAGGGTCACGGACTTCGCTATTGTCGTTCGCGACGACTGGCAGCATGGCGGCCTGGGGAAATTTATGCTGGCGCGGCTCTTCGCCATCGGCCGGGAACACGGCATTGACCGTTTTGTCTCCGTGATCGATTCCACCAACCGCGCCATGAAGCAGGTCTTAAGAGAACTGGGCTGGCCGGTCAAATACTCTTACAAGGGCAGCGCGACGCAGGTCGACGTCTCCATGGAAACAAGAAAGTGCGCCCCATGACGGTTCGCGAAATCATCCATCAGACGACCCGCCGGCTGGAGGCGGCGGGCATTCCCACGGCCCGGCTCGACGCCGAGGTGCTTCTGGCGTTTTGTCTCGGCGGCGAACGCAGCGACTTCATCAAGAATCCGGAAAAACGTCCGGGCGACGAACAACTGACTGGATATGAGCGGCTGGTCGCCCGGCGGCTGCGTTTTGAACCGGTGGCCTATATCACCGGCGTGAAAGACTTCTGGTCCTTCACCCTGGAGGTGAACCCCGACGTTTTGATCCCGAGGCCGGATACGGAGGTGATCGTCGAAGAAGCGCTCGCCCGGGGCCGGATGACGGCCGCGGACCGGCCGCGGATACTGGATGTCGGCACAGGCTCGGGCGCGATTGCGCTCGCCCTGGCCAAAGAAATACCCGGAGCGCGGATCACCGCCACGGACATTTCGCCCGCGGCCCTGGCCGCCGCGCAAAAGAACGCCCGCCGGCTCGGACTGGCGCAGGGCGTCACCTTTCTGGAGAGTGATTTACTGGAACGGGTTTCCGGCACGTTTCACATGATCGTTTCCAATCCGCCGTATATCGGAGCCGCGGAATACGAAACCCTCGAAGACGGCGTCAAAAATTTTGAACCGAAGCTGGCGCTTTGGGCCGGTCAAACAGGTGTGGAATTTTACGAAAAATTGATATATCAGGCACGTGACCGCCTCGAGGAAAATGGCTGGCTTTTGCTCGAGATCGGCGCTAGACAGAAGGAAAGCGTACAGGCCATGCTGGCGGCAAATGCCGGTTATTATGACCGTATTTACGTAAGAACCGATTACGCGGGCTTACCGCGCGTCATCTCGGGAAGGAGAAGATAAATGGATAAAATAGTCGTTCACGGCGGCAAGCCGCTTACGGGAGATGTTCGGATCAGCGGCGCCAAGAACGCCGCCCTGCCGGTTCTGACGGCGGCGCTTCTGACGGAAGAGACCTGCACGTTTACCAACATTCCTGATCTGGTAGACATCAAGACCATTTATAAGCTTCTGCGCAACATGGGAATGCAAATTGAAGGCGGCGGCACCGTAGAGATCAACGGCGCAAAATTGACGAACTGCGTAGCGCCTTACGATCTGGTCAAAACCATGCGGGCGTCCATCCTCGTCCTTGGCCCCCTGGTGGCGCGCATGGGCCGGGCCCGCGTCTCTCTGCCGGGCGGCTGCGCCATCGGCGCGCGGCCGGTGAACCTTCATATCAAAGCGCTTCAGGACATGGGAGCTACCGTGGAACTGCGCGAGGGCTACATTGAAGCAAAAGCGGATACATTAAAAGGCGCGGATATTTATTTTGATCTGCCGACGGTCACGGGCACCGAAAATATCATGATGGCGGCGGCGCTGGCCCAAGGAACGACGGTGCTCAATAACGCCGCGCGCGAACCGGAAATCGTCAATCTGGCGGACGTCCTCAAAGGCATGGGCGCCAAGATCAGCGGCGCCGGAACGGACGTCATCACCATCACCGGCGTAACATCCCTCCACGCGGTGGAAGCCGCAATCATCCCGGACCGGATTGAGGCCGGCACCTTCATGATCGCCGCCGGTATGACCCACGGCGAAATCAACGTGCTGGGGTGCATCGGGCAGCATCTGGAAGCGCTCATCAACAAACTGCGCGATACGGGGATGAAAATCACGCCGATTGAGGGCGGACTGCGGGTGAAGGCCGGCAAGAAAATCAACAGCGTGGATGTCAAGACGCTTCCCTATCCCGGGTTCCCGACGGATCTGCAGGCTCAGATCATGGCTTACATGTGCATCGGCAGCGGCCTTTCCGTCATTACAGAAACCGTTTTTGAAAATCGTTTCATGCACGTCAGCGAACTCATGCGCATGGGCGCTGACATCGTGATCCAGGGCGGCAGCGCCGTCGTACGCGGCGTGCCCACCCTGTACGGCGCACAAACCATGGCCACGGACCTGCGTGCCTCCGCCTGCCTGATTCTTGCGGCGCTTGTCGCCCAGGGGACGACGGAAATTTCCCGGGTCTACCACATCGACCGCGGCTACGAAGCGATTGAAAAAAAATTCTCCGCACTGGGCGCGGACATCAAGAGAGTGAAACAATAAAATGAAAATCATTCGATCCGATGCAGATGAATTTCGGGGCTTCTTTCAGGCCCTGCGCAGGCGCGGCGGCGCTTTTACACCGGAACTTCTGTCGGGAGTCGCCGAAATCGTTCATGAGGTTGCGACACGGGGAGATGAAGCGCTTTTTCATTATACACGGAAATTCGACGGCTGCACGCTCACCGCACAGACCGTCGAAGTGACGGATCAGGAGCGTCAGGAAGCGGCGGACCGCGTTTCGGCGGAAGACCGGAAAGTGATCGCGCTCGCCGCGAGGCGCATTGAAAACTATCACACCCGGCAAATCGCCGCCGGGTACAAGATCACGGACGAAAGAGGCGTCGAGCTCGGCCAGCGGATCATCCCGATGCAGCGGGCCGGCATTTACGCGCCCGGCGGCAAGGCCTTTTATCCGTCCACGCTGCTCATGGCGGCCATTCCGGCCCGCCTCGCGGGCGTCGGGGAAATCATTCTGGTGAGTCCCGTGAAGGACGGCCGGCTCCATCCGCTCATCGCGGCGGCATCGTACGTTGCGGGGGTGGACCGCATCTTCAAGATCGGCGGTGCTCAGGCCATCGCCGCGTTGGCCTACGGCACCGAGACGGTTCCCCGTGTGGATAAAATCGTCGGCCCGGGCAATGCCTATGTCGCCGCCGCCAAGAAGCTCGTCTTCGGGCAGGTGGCCATCGACATGATCGCCGGTCCCAGCGAAGTCGTGATCATCGCCGACCACAGCGCCGATCCCGCGTTTGCCGCGGCGGACATGCTCGCGCAGGCCGAGCATGATGAAATGGCCGCTGCCGTGCTCTTCACCCCGTACCCCGATCTGGCCCGGTCCGTGGCCGCCGAGGTGCAAAAGCAGCTTAAGGCCCTGCCCAAAAAAGCAATCATCGGGAAATCCTTGTCCCGGTTCGGCGCGATCATCATTACTTCCGATATCACCGAAGCCGTCGAGCTCGCCAATCTCTTCGCGCCCGAACATCTGGAACTGATGGTCGAAAAGCCGTCCCGCGTCGCGGAGCAGATCCGCAATGCCGGTTCCGTGTTTCTGGGATCCTTTACGCCGGAAGCCCTGGGCGATTACACGGCCGGCGCCAATCACATTCTGCCCACGGAGGGCACGGCGCGCTTTTCCTCGCCGCTGGGCGTCTACGATTTCTACAAACGGATGAGTGTGCTTTCCTTTTCGCCCGCCGCTTTCCGGAAGCTTTCCTCGGCGACGGAGCGGTTTGCCCGGATGGAAGGGCTCGATGCGCACGCCAACTCGGTGCATGTACGCAGTATTTCCCGAAAATAAACCTTTTGCAATGATTGAGGCTCATGCAAGATGGGTTCGGTGGGCCTTTGTTTGTATTTAGAAGGTTATACGGCGACTACGACTGTAAAAGATTCCCGTGCGGCGAATTTTCATGAAGACGTTTTCGGAACGGTGATTTGCCCGTCCTGGAGTACTTGCTCCACAAGCATAAAAGGCAGGATTCTGAAAATCTTGGCCATAAGCCAGATCACCGTTGCTCCCGCAAGACCACCGGCAAAACCGGTCAGGATCGCCGCCACAAGTTTGTGGCCGGGATAAAAATTGGAAGCCCAAATAATCGGCAGCGCGATCCCTTCATAACATCCCGCCCACAGCGCAAAACGCCATAAAGAAAATTTTCGAATGGCCAGTAAACCGTCCGATGTCCGCAGCTGAATCTCCAGCAAAGGGATCAGGAGAGCGCATCTGGCATAAACAGCACCGCAAATAAATACCGCCCCGCCTACGGAAAGAAACCCCAGAATCATTTCCCGAAAGGGATAGCCAACAACAGGCATTGATTTTAAGGCTTGCTGGAGAACAAAGATCAGCGCCAGAATAAGCCCGCCCCAGAAAGCGGAGGCCAGAATACGGATGCCGACCACTGTCTTCCCTAGAACGAAAATATTGAGTTTATCGAGCGCCAGGCTAATACAATAGAATACAATAACCACACCGGCAAACCCGACAACCAGACCGTGTAGCGGATTTTTTAATGCCGTGCCGGTCCAGGCAGGCAAAGCCACGACCAGCGGAACGGTAACGGCTTCTAAAAGTCCCATCATCCAAATGATATGCGCCGGCATGCTTGTCATCTGAACTCTTTGAAGCATCTTATTCACTTTCCAGATTCAGATGAGTTCCCATTTTCCGGCCGTGCAATCCATAGAAAAGAAAGGCGATGACCCCGATCATCACAACCGACAGACACACATCAAACGATGTCGCCATAAATTGAGCCCAGGAAACTGGCGTGATTAAAATGCTGTTCATTCGGGGAATCAACGTTGCCTTGCTGCCTGCAAACACCCCTGACCAGATCACCAGACCGGCTGCCAGATACAAAAACGCCGTTTTGGTGAAGTTCAGACGGTCGGACGGTTCAGTGAAACGATATTTTTGGATAATGATTCTAAACCCGTTGAAAAGAAATATAAAAATTAAAGTAATGATCCCGTCGGCAGGATAAACATTCGCCACAAGGGTAAAAATAATGAACATCGTTAAATCAAAGTAGGCGGTATATATTTGCGTCGGCACCAATGCTACTCCACACAATTCGGGATTGGTCCGAAGTATTTTGGAATGCGGCGTCTCATAGGTTATGGAAATGGGACTTTGCGTGGGAACACCAAAACAGCAGCCGTAATTGCAGCAGCCGAGCCTGCCGAAAAAAAGACCGATGCAAGAAGAAAGGGCCAGGGCATCGAACATAATCAGCAGGCTGATGTCATAAATCAAAGCGACCGTAATCCCAACAGCCAAAATGCCAAACAGACCGCCTTGATTATACATCGTTGTTTCATTTAGATAATACTTTGGTTTTTTGAAAAATTCTTTTCCCAAAGCCAGATAATAGAAAGCCTTAACCCCGATCATGTCGGCCAGAATATAAAAAAAGGCAACCGGTAGAATCGGCAGGCCGGCCAAGGCGTCTCTCGAATCGAGATAGAAAAAAAAGACACTGGCACTGGCCATGAAGCCCACGGCTGAAAAAAGACCGAAATACACCAGATGAAATGATCTGGTTTTCAGGATCACCGGATTCTTGTTGAGCAAAGCAAGTGGCTTGATTAAAAAATGATGAATGAAAGAAGCGAAGCGAAACGTTTTTTTTCTTCCGGAAATGTCCATGAATATTAAAATATCCGCCTATAATTTTTGTGCTTTAATACCCAACGAGACGTCCGGTGTCAAGGCCATATCTCGGCCCGGACCAGTCACCAGGCATCCATTACTTCAGCGACGGCTCAGACAATATTGATAATTTCAGCACTTGAAAATTACGCCATAAAAAATCGCCGTCTCACGGCTCATCCGGCGGGGTAAGCAGCCGATCGGCAGGCGTGTCTTCGGCCAGTTCTAAAATCTTCCTGAGCGCATTGAGCTCCGCGTGGCGCTTATGCAATTCCTGCCCGACAGCCGCGAGTTGCCGGGCACGGTGATCATCATCCCGGCTCAAGATCGAACCGGGCATCGCGAGGCAGTTCAAAAACAGCACGAAGCCCGGCGCCGGCACAATCCATTCGAGACAGCCGAGCGGAACGCCGCTTCGCGTTAGAAGATACGCCGCCAGGACCAACGGAATCAGCGCGAGGAAAAAAGACAAACGATGAAACGTTTTCCCGGGAGCATTTCCATTCATGAAAATGTCCCTCAGAGATAAGATAATTTCCGTCTATGGAACTAAACGTTTATCGTATTTTTGAGCTTCTCAATAAAAATGTGTTGCCCGTCAATACACAGTCATCAGACGTAAAAACGCCCCGATTCTATAATCGGTTTGTCGTCGTGGTCGATCGCGTAAATGATCTCCTTGTTCATTTCCGCTTTGATGAGCTCCACCACCGGACGTCTCTTGTTTTGCTGTTTGGCAAAAGCCATGACCTCGTCCATCAGCTGATCGATGTGGCAGGCCTTGGTTATGACGTGATGATCCGCGAGCTCCTGCGCCGTAACGCGTTTTCCGGTGAGGACCATTTCATCGAGTTTGTAACGCGGAATGGCCTTCTTCATCGCCGTCATCATCCCCGGCAAAAACGGAATGCCCAGGTCGACTTCCGGAAAGCACATGAAGCCCCGGTCCGACCGCATAAACCGGAAATCAAAGTAGCAGCACAGGATCGCGCCGCCGGCAAACGCATGCCCGGTGATCGCGGCGATGGTCGGCATGGGGAAAAGCGCGATCTTCCGGAAGAGCGTCATCATGGTCTCAATGAATTTCTTGGCCGTGGCCGTGTCGTTCTTCTGCATGATCGGCATCAGCCACTCCAGATCGATGCCGTTGCTGAAGATCTTATCGTGCGCGCCGCGCACGACCAGCACATTGGCGTCGGTCTTCTTTTCAATCTCCTCCAGGGCGTCAAGAAACTTCCCCAGAAAATCCAGATTTAAACGATTCTCCCCCTCATCCAGCGTCATCACGGCCACCTGGCCTTCCATCTTGATTGCAATCGGCATAATCTCGTCTCTTCTTTCTACGGGTTATTTGGAAACTGTCCTCGGGCAGTTTGCAGGCAGTTTTGCAGATGCGACCGGGTTCACTTCTACCCGTTTGGCCAAATATTTTCAATACGAATTTCAGAGCCCGGACCGTTCGCCTGGGCCTCGTCTCTTGAACCTTGCTCCTTGAACCTTATTTCTTTTCCAGCGCCTGCCGGGCCTCTTCTTTGGTCTGAAAAATATGGGGAGCCAGATGACGTCTTTTCAGTTCATCGCCCAGCTTCATGCGCAAAAACGCGCTGGTCGTATAGCGCGTCACATCGCTGTAATACGTGGACACGACATATTTGACCATTTTGATGTACTCGTCTTCCAGCTCCGGCGCAATGGAGAAGTTGTCGTAGTTGACGATCGTTTTGACGCGCTTCCCGAGCGGCGCGCAGATTGCAACGACGCGCTCGCGGATCGCTTCGATGTCATTCTTCGTTTTGACGGCCAGCCCCTCAAAGTTGATGTAAAAGATATTTGTTGCGGCGTCATAGATGAGCCGCTCGTTGATCGGAATGCTCAGGAGATCATCTTTGAGTCCCATCGGCGCCGGCTTGAAAATGCGTTCGTCCATCAGCCGCGGATGCCGGACAATCGGTTTAAAATCCATCTGCGCCAGGATGTCTTTCTCCAGATCGAGCCCCGGCGCGATTTCGATGAGCAGAACCCCTTCCTTCGTCAGGGCAAAAACGCACCGCTCGGTGATGTAATAAATCTGCTGGCTGCCCGCCTGCGCCGTGGGGCCGCTGAACGTGATCTGCTCCACATCCTGCACCAGCTTCTTAAACGCGCCCTCTTTCACGATTTTCAGTTTGCCGTCCTCCACGGCGAGTTCGGCTTGGCCCGCCATGAACGTTCCGGCAAAGACGATCTTCTTGGCGGTCTGGCTGATATCGATAAAGCCCCCGCAGCCGGCCAGTTTGGGGCCGAATTTGCTCACGTTGACATTGCCCGCGGCATCCATCTGGGCCAGGCCCAGGCAGGCCAGATCCAGGCCCCCGCCGTCGTAGAAATCAAACTGGAAGTGCATGTCCACCAGACAGTCCATGTTGGTGGCGGTGCCGAAGTCCAGGCCACCCGAAGGAATGCCGCCGATCGTGCCGGCTTCCGCGGTGAGCGTCAGAAAATCGAAAATACCCTCCTCGTTGGCGACGCTGGCCACCCCTTCGGGCATGCCGATGCCCAGGTTCACGACCATGTTCGGCTGCAGTTCAAAGGCGACGCGCCGGGCGATGATTTTTCGTTCATCCAGGGGCAGGGGCTCGATGCTCGCCGTCGGCACCTTGAATTCGCAGCTGTAAGCCGGATTGTAGCGGCTGCCGTAAGTCTGCCAGTGATTCTCCGGCTGGGAGACCACGACGCAGTCGACCAGCATGCCGGGAATTTTCACGTGGCGGGCGTTCAGCGCTTTGCGCTCGGCGATCCGCTCCACCTGCACGATCACAAAGCCACCGGAATTCTTGGCCGCCATGGCCGCCGGCAGGGCGTCCATCGTCAGCGCTTCCCTTTCCATCGTGATGTTGCCGTCCATATCCGCCGTCGTCCCGCGCAGGAGCGCCACCTGGATGGGCAGGGTCTTGTAGGCCAGATACTCGCGGCCGTCGAATGTGATCAGATCCACCAGGTCTTCCCGGGTTACGGCGTTGACCTTGCCGCCCTGGATGCGCGGATCGACGAAGGTGCCCAGACCCACATGGGTGATGGTCCGCGGCGCATGGCCGGCGCTGTCGCGCAGGATGTGCGTGATGACGCCCTGGGGAAAATTGTAGGCTTCAATTTTATTGTCGAGCGCCAGGCGCTGGAGCTTGGGGACCAGCCCCCAGTGGCCCGCGATCACGCGCTTGATCAGACCTTCGTGTGCCAGACGGTTGGCGCCCCGGTCCCTGCCGTCACCGACGCCGGAAGCATAAACCAGCGTCAGGTTTCTCGGCTCGCCCGTTTCGAGGAACCGTCTCTCCAGGCCGATCAGCAGCTCCTCCGGGGCGAGGCCGCCGATAAAGCCGTCGAGGCACACCGTATCGCCGTCCCGGATCACACGGATCGCGTCGTCAAGGGAGACGACTTTCCCCCGCTTCATGCCCGCGCGGATGTCCGCGATGACCGGACTGACAATCCCCTTTGGGTTCATCGTTCTTCTCCTATGACGTCATGGCGCCGCCGTCCACATAGATCGTGTCGCCCGTGATATAATTTGCGACATCGGACGCTAAAAACATCACCGCTCCGACAACATCTTCCGGTTCGCCGATCTTCCCCTTGGGGATCATTTTGCAGATCAACTGTTCCACTTCGGGATTGGACCAGATGGGTTTGCTGAATTCCGTGCGGGTAAATCCGGGCGCAACGGCATTGACATTAATGTTCAGCTGCGCCCATTCCTTCGCCATGCAGCGCGTCAGATGTTTGAGCGCCGCCTTGCTGCAGCCGTAGGCCGCCATGCCCGCTTCGGCCTTGTCCGCTCCGACCGTGGTAATGTTGATGATCCTGCCGCCTTTTTGTTCGATCATGGGGCGGGCAACCAGGCGGCTCAAAAGCCAGACGGCCTTGACGTTGGTATTGAAACACTTGTCCCAGCCGTCCTCGCGCAGATCGAGAAGACCGCGCAGGAAGCTGCGCGCGGCATTGTTAACCAGGATGTCGATCCGGCCGAATTCCTTCATCGTCGCATTGACCAGCTTCTCGAGGTCGGTATGGACCGTCAGATCGGTGACTACCGCCAGCGCCTTTGCGCCTTTGGCGCGGATCTCGTCCGCAACGGCGTCGAGCTCCGCCTGATTCCGGCTGCATACCGCCACGTTGGCGCCGGCTTGGGCCAGCCCCAGTGCAATCGCCTTGCCGATTCCCCGGCCCGCGCCGGTCACAATTGCCGTCTTGCCTGAAAAATTGAAAGTAGCGCCCATGATTCTTTCCCTCCTGGTTTAAAATATATTGAAATAAGACTATGAATGACCGTTTCTCAAGCTGACTTTTGCTTTTATAAGCCTTTAAAAAACGGTTTGCAAGCGGTGAAACAAATATTTTTTAAAGACGCCGGAGGCGAAGAAATCGCCAGACACAAACCCGGACTGGGCCGGGTGTTTTTGAGGCCGATTCAAACGAGGGCCGGTTCAGGCTTGCGGCCTGAACCGGAAAATGCTGCACAATCCGCCGGAGAGGGTCTTCGGGTTGGCCGGGACTTTTTTATTTGCCGGACTGGAAGGGATCCCAATCGTATCCCCACAGCGCGCTGCCCATGGGCATCTTGTAATGACGCCGTTCTTCGTAGGACGGGTAGCGCCGGTTGCCGCCCTCTTCCGGATGGAAGTTCGCGGGAAATTTCGGCGGAATAAGTCCGTTTTCGCGGGCTTCCTTCTCGAGCCACGGCCGGTCGTCCGGATGCGCGATCGAAATCAGCGCCGAAGCGCGTTCGTAGCCGTTTAAGCCCCGTAAATTCACAATGCCGTATTCCGTGCAGACATACTGGGCAAACTGCGCGGGCACATCGACTACCGTACCCGCCGGCAGGAAGGGCACGATGCGCGACGTGTTGTGCTTGCTGCGCGACGTCATCGCGGCGACACTGCGTCCTCCTCTCGACTGCGCGGCGAAGATGATGAACTGGAAGAATCCCCCCGTGCCGGAAATCGGCCGCTTGTCATAGAACGAGCAGGACATCTGCCCCAGCAAATCGACGGCAACGGTGTTGTTGATGGCCACCATATTGTCGATCCGGCGCAGAACGTCGAGGTTATTGGCGTAGTCGATATCACAAACGGCCAGGGCCTGATTGCGATGGACCGTTTCGTAATACCAGTCCACATCGATGGGGAACGCAAATGTCCAGACGCTTTTTCCGCGGTCCAGATTTTTGTAAGCATTGGTCACCTGCCCCGACTCGATCATCTTGATGAGGCCGTAGTTGAGCATTTCGGTATGGATGCCCAGATCCTTGAAGCCGGCGTCGGTCATCGCGGCCACGCAGCTCGACGGCAGTGAGCCGACCCCCAGCTGGACGACGTCGCGGTCGCGCATAATCGTCATGATGTGGCGGGCGATGTCCTGCTCCACCGGCCGCGGCACGAGGGCCTTTTCATTGAGCTGCGGCCATTTGTATTTTTCACAGTCCACCTCGACCCAGTAGTCAATGTCGTCGATGTGAATCGTGTTGAACCTCCCGCCTTCCGCCCAGGGGTAGTCGGAACGCACTTCAAACACGATCTTTTTTGCCGTCTGCCTGAAGACGTTGCAGCTGTTGGTCCCGTAAGACATATTGAAATAGCCGTGGTTGTCCGGCGCGGTGGCCGCGTTGAACCACCAGTCGATGCCGCGTTTGGCCCTGTCGCCATGGGCGAATCTGTAATGGTGCGCCCAGATGCCGCCCGCCCAGCCCCAGGGTGTCCAGCTCGTGACTCCGTTTTCCTCGCGGGCCTTCCGGTTCCAGGGGAAAAAAAAATGCTCGTGAACGCAGTGATACTGCTGGCAAGGATCGATCTCCTGCAATTCCGGATGGGGATACGAATTACCGTGGAGCCAGAATTCGATATCTTTGAGCTGGCCGGGTCCGGGACCCAACCTTTTGGCCACGGCTTCAGTGCAGACGGTGGAGTCGCCGCCGACGGTTCCGTGATTAATCCAGTCGCCCGGCCGGACCATATCGGCAATCTGCGCGGCGGTTCTTTTCTTGTCTCTTATTTTCTGCTCTACAGGTGTGGTCATATGTTTCTTGTCTCTCTTCTCCTCGCAAAATAGCCGGAAATCCCGGCAAAATTCTTCCCGATGAAATAATGCTCCAGAAAACGCATTATTCCGGAAATCACCTTAATGGATTTGGGTGAGAGCTGCTATATCACATAGTCTGCGGGAGTCAAATATTTTTGTCGGAGTGAAAATAATCCGCTACAGGTATTCTTTCCGGAGCTGTTCCACGATTTCGCCGGTCAGTTTTTCCGCCTTGCGCAGCTCAGCGAACTTGTCCAGAAGATCATCCACGGTGAGCCGCTTTTTCTCCGCCGCGGGGATATCGTCGATGATCCGGCCCTGGTGCATCATCAGGGTCCGGTGCCCCAGGTCCAGAGCCTGCTGCATGCTGTGGGTCACCAGGAAAGTGGTCAGATTTTCCTTTTCCACAAACGCGCGGGTGAGGGCGACGATCTGGGCGGCCGATTTGGGATCGAGCGCCGCGGTATGTTCATCGAGAAGCAGCACGTCGGGTTTGCGGATAACGGCCATCAAAAGGCTCACGGCCTGGCGCTGTCCGCCGGAAAGCGAGCCGATGATGTTGTCCATCCGGTCTTCGAGCTGCATTTCGAGGCCCGCGATCTGTTCCCGGAAGAGCGCCAGCCGTTTGGCGGAAAGGCCCATCCGCAAGTGATGCCTGAGGCCCCGAAGCGAGGCGATAAGCAGGTTCTCCGCAATGGTCATGCCCGGAGCGGTTCCCATGAACGGATTCTGGAATACCCGCGCCATGACCCGCGCCCGCTGATGGTCTTTCTGCCGCGTGACGTCGCGGCCGTTGATGAAGACGCTGCCGGCATCGGGGGCAATGGAACCCGCCAGCAAATTGAGCAGGGTGGATTTCCCCGAACCGTTGGTGCCGATGATGGTGACAAATTCGCCC
>SBEK01000258.1 GCA_009668925.1 Deltaproteobacteria bacterium | reverse complement strand
GAGATCCGCTGGTCAACACCAGAAAAAGGTGCACGGTGCGCTACCGGACCGAAGACGGCACCTTCGAAACGTTCCTGGAAGAAGATCAGATCCGGGTCATACCGGATGCCAGGGATAAAAAACTCCGGTAAAAATGGCCGCGTCCCGAAATATCATTTTTTTCAGAAGACCCGGCGATCAACCCCGCGTTTTGAATTTTCTTCCGTAATCGATCCCGAGTTTGGACATTTTCTTTCTCAGCGTGCTGGGATTGACGCCGAGCAGATGCGCGGCGCCTTGCGGCCCGAAGACTTTCCCTTCGGTCATCTGCAGCACTTTCCTGATGTGGCCGGACACGATTGAATCCAGGTGCAGGGAGGCATCGACCGCCGGCGACGGACGCGCCGTCTTTTCCTGCTTTTGGGAGATGAGCGAGTCGGCAAACACCAACCGTCCGCCCTTATTTAAAATCAGGGCCCGCTCGACGACGTTCTCCAGTTCACGCACATTGCCGGGCCAATCGTAATCGAGCAGTCGATGGATGGATTCCGCGGTGGGGTTCGGCCTGCGGGCAAGCTTCATATCTTTGGATTTCTTAAACAGGAAGTAGTCAACAAACGCGGGAATGTCCTGTTTTCTGTCCCTAAGCGGCGGAATGAAAATGGGAAAAACATTCAGGCGAAACCAGAGGTCCCGGCGAAACTGATTGGAGCGCGCCATGTCTTCCAGATTCCTGTTCGTCGCGGTAATCAGCCGGATGTCTATCGGTATCGTTCTGGTGCCGCCGACCCTTTCGATCTCTTTTTCCTGCAAGACGCGGAGCATGCGGACCTGAGCCTGAGGGAGCAGCTCCCCCACCTCGTCGAGGAAAATCGTCCCGCCGTGCGCGCGTTCGAAGCGCCCCCGCTTCTGAACACCGGCCCCGGTAAAGGCGCCCTTCTCATGCCCGAAAAGCTCGCTGTCCAGAAGGGTATCGGGAATGGCGCCGCAATTCACTTTGATGAAGGGGCCCCCCTTGCGCCCGGAAGAATAATGAATGGCATTGGCAATCACATCTTTGCCCGTGCCGGTTTCTCCCAAAAGCAGAACAGGACTGCTAAGCGGCGCCACCTGGCGCACCATGGTCATGACCTCTTTCAATCCCGAGTTCTCACCGATGATCCTGTCGCCGTAAATCTCCCTCAGCTCCTTCTGCAGGTAGCGGTTGTCGTCCGCCAGCCGGTCTTTCAGGTTGGCCAGTTCACGGTGCTTTAAGGCGTTGTCCAGGGCAATCGTAAAGGGTTCGGCCACCAGCGCCAGCAGCCGCGCATGATGCGCGCGGTATTTTTCTTTTCCGGCGACGCGGAGCGACAAAGCCCCTCCCCTGCCCTGTTCCATCACCAGGTAGAGCAGCATCACGGAGGATTCGGAAGGTTTCCCGTGGCGAATCATGGTCTTGACCAGAAGATCCCGCTCCGGATGATTGATGATCTTCACCGGTTCCGGAGATTCCGAGAGTTTTCCATGCAGAGGAGTGACTTTATCGACCACGAAGCTCCCGGAAGCGCTGACGCGCGCGATGGTGCGCATGGCGTTTTGATCCGGTTCATAAAGATGGAGCCCCATGGCGTCGAGAGGAATGCATTCCCGCAGATATTGAAAAGCATTCGCCAGCGCCGTCCTGATGTCCAGCGAGCCGCAGACCCGCGTCGTCACCTGCCGGAAAAAATCATTTTCATCAATCATCACAGCCCTCCGCCTGGAATTACCGCCGCCTGTCGCCGGCACATTCGTTTATCATTCATTGTCCCATATGGCAATTCATTTTGCACTATAGGACAATTCATTATTGCGCCATGGGACAATTCAACGCAGAGCATAAAAAATCCTTTTGTAATCGCTGAATATTTTGTATGGCATGATAATCGCAATGATGCCATCCGATGAACGATGGGGAATACGGACGGGAGATTCAATCCGCCACCCTGCTCGGTGAATCAGGCGCGTATTTTCCGGGATCAGAAAACAACAGGCAATAAAATGATATTTTTCGGGAGGTTTAAATGGAGATTCTGAACAGATCGACACAGGCCGCTGCCGGCGGAAATAAGGAGACGGGAAAGAATGATATTCTTTTTTCCCCGATCACCATTAATCAGATGATAGTGCCCAACCGCATTCTGATGCCGGCCATGCATCTCAACATGATCGCGACGCCGTATATCAACGACCGGATCATCGCCTTCTATGCGGCACGGGCGCGAGGCGGCGCCGGCGCCCTGATCGCCGGCTATGCCGGTGTCAATGAATACTCCGGCGGAGGCGTCATCGGCGCATATAAAGACGACTTCATCGAAGGGCTGTCGCGTTTGCGGGAAGCCATGCAACAAGGCGGCGGGAAAGCCGGTCTGCAACTAAACCATGCGGGCCGCTACGCCCATTCCATCATGATGGAAGGAAGGCAGGCCGTGGCGCCGTCCGCCGTCTTCTCCAACTTCACGCGTGAAACGCCGCGGGCGCTGGAATTGGCGGAAGTCAAACAAACGATCCGGGACTTCGCCGACGCGGCCGTCCGGACGAAAAAGGCGGGATTTGATTTCGTCGAGATTCTGTCCGGAACGGGATATCTCATCAGCCAATTTCTGTCCGACTTGACGAATCAGCGGGACGATGAATACGGCGGATCCTGGGAAAACCGCATGCGCTTCGGCCTGGAAATCGCTTCCGCCGTCCGCAAGGCCGTGGGCAGCGATTACCCCGTGATGTGGCGCATTAACGGAAATGATCTCATGGCTAACGGAATCGGAAGAGCCCGTCTTCAGGAATACACCGCGCTGATCGTTAAGAACGGCGCGGATGCCATCTCCGTCAATGTCGGGTGGCATGAAGCGCGGGTGCCGCAGCTCGTCACGGAGGTGCCGCGCGCCGCTTATGCGTATCTGGCCCGGGGAATCAAGGAATGCGTCAACGTGCCGGTGATCGCCGGGCACCGCATCAATGATCCGCAAACGGCCCGCCAGATGATCGAAGACGATCTCTGCGACATGGTGGCCATGGGCCGTCCGCTGATCGCCGATCCCGACCTGCCGAAGAAGACGGCCGAAAACAGAGAAAGCGAAATCATCCACTGCATCGCCTGCGCCCAGGGGTGTTTCGATCACCTCTTCGT
>SBEK01000051.1 GCA_009668925.1 Deltaproteobacteria bacterium | reverse complement strand
GCAGTCTGTCTGTACAAGCAGGGGAAAAGTGGCGCGTATCCATAACAAGCGTCGGATGTGTCTTTAGAAATTCCATGCGCCGGTCTTTCTTTCCTTTCCCGCCGGCAAAAAGGCTTGCGTCTTCTTCATCGATGCGCAGCATTGTTTTCCATTCTTCCCACTGTGCCTCGCAGGCAGCAACCTCGGGATAAAATTCCTCCGGTATGTTGCTCATCGTAATGCAGTAGAAAGTCTCGGTAATAAATTTGCGTTTCTCCCAGAGCATCTTCTGGAACTCTTCAATCTGCGCCAGAAACTCGATGATATGGCCACCCACCTTCTTAATGAGGCGCATCATCTGGAACCAGCCTTCAGACAGGTCAATCCCGGCCGCTTCCATTTCATCGAGATTGAGCACTTCGTTTTTCAGGTAGAAGTCCAACTCACGCGCAAGAAATCCTTTGAGATCTTTGTGAATAAAGAAATCGCTGGTGTTCCCCCGGATGTAAGAGCGCAGATGATGGGCAAGAGCTGTGACGCTTTCGCCATCTTTGTTGCGGCTTTTTTCAGCATCCAGCGCGGCCAGCGCCAACGGCGCTGCCTTCACGGCGCGTTGTTTGGGGATGTTTTCCAGCGCCCTGGAGATGATAGTTTCCTGCTGATTCTTCCCGCCGTAGGAAATCGCCTCCTGACCGTTCAGCGGCCGGAATTCAAAAGGAATCGTTAAGCTCTTGGCAGATTCATCCCAGGCTATTTCGCTTAGCTTCGGCAGAAAGAAGCGCTTCTCGCCCTTCACGTTGTTTTGTTCGACATCGGCGGCGGTCAGTTTAAAGTGAACGGTTACGCCATTGGACGCCTTCCAGGTGTAATCGGTGAAATATTCGCCTGTTTTGATGTAATATTGATCGTGATTGGCCCAGTAAAGCATGACTTCTTCGCCATTGTAAGGGATGGCGTAACGTTCGCGTTTGGAGTAACGGCGCTTGGAAATAAAATCGCCGTCCTGATAGTATCTGTTAAAAAATGAGTAAAGGTGATTGTAGATTGTAGATTCCAGCGCGTCGCCGCCTTTGGCTGATTTGGCTTTTTCCAGCGCGGCCAGATACGCCTTGCCCGCCGGTGTTGCGTGATATTGCTCTCTCAAAACACCATTAGCATCCAGCGCGTCATCACCAAGTGATTCCACGATCTTCTTTCTGGTTGCTTCCAATTCTCTGGCTGCCTGCGATTGCCCGGCCAACGACCCCCGTTCCAATTCATTCGATATGGCCTTGGGTAACTTTTCCTGGATAAATTGTTCAATGACGTCGCGCTTATAATTCATGATGCGGTAAATGCCGAAGTCCAAATCCGCGCAATCAAATTGAAATAGTTCCCTAAGCAGTCCCTGAAATTTTTTGATGTGTTCCATTTTTACCTCTTCGAAGATGAAAGCCATGAATACTGAGGATCAAGTAATGAAATATTAGCTTTCCATTTTTAGATATTTTGATTTTCTGATGAAGCGCGATGAATATTACAACTTCCTGAAAAGATTTCAAGAATAAAATGGCTGCCTGTGAATGGCTGATGGCGCATGGCTTGCTTTATTGCTGGTAATGTACGTCAGCTTCAAGGCTGCTATTCATCAATACTCATTCTTCATTTGTGAATCCATCATAAATGATATGGCCTGTTTTTTTGCTCAAACAGATAATTCGGCTCGATCCTATTCGCGGGACTGCTGACGGAATCCATGCCGTCCAGCAGGGTTCGGTTAGGGTCACACCATAGATAATACAGCCTTCGGGAAGGCCATCTTGAATCTCAAAATCACACGACACCCGTTGCATCAGGTGTTCGCGAATAATGTGCAGAGCTTTTTCTTTGGTCATTCTCATGTTTTTCAAAACCCGATATTCCTGTCAACGCCACATGCGGTATGGGTGGATGCATAGATTGGAATTGTAATATCGCGGATCACCCGTGACTTCCTGGCCAACCCATTCCGGACATTGAAAAGACTGATTTTCGCTTTGCAGTTCCACTTCTGCTATGATCAAGCCTTGATTGACTCCCAGGAACTCATCCACCTCCCAGGTCAGACCGTCCCAGACAATGATATGGCGGTTCTTTTCCAGGACTGGCCCGTCACAGATGTCAAGCAACTCCAGGGCATCGGCAACCGGAATCGGATATTCATATTCGTTTCGCGTTGCGCCGCAATTCACGCCTTTCACAGTCAGCGCTGCTTTTTTCCCTTCGACGCGGACACGCACAGTTCTTTCTTTATCGCGATTCAGATAACCCTGGATAAAATGAACGCCCTGAGCCTGTTTCCATCCGTTTCCGGTCACAAGATACTTTCGTTCAATTTCAAGCGCCATTAGATTAATCCCTTCACGCTGCCATTTTCAATGCGATATTGAGTGCCTTTCGATTAAGGTTTGTGCTTTCGCCAAACCATAAGCTGCTCAAAGTGTTATCCTGTGTCCTGCCCCGAAAATAATTCAGGTACTCCGTCACGGCATTATACGCGCCCCAGTAATTTTTGCCCGCCTCCTGATGGCCCCTGCCATTTTCAAAAAGATAAACGATCTTTGGGATCAATTCTTTACCGCCCTTGTCGTCGGGAAGGGAGAAGACGACCCGGACGTAGCGATCCAGCCCGGCAGTATCAATTCCACGTTTCTGCAATTTCCGATATTGCTCAACCGTGGCTGCAAATTCATGACGAGCTACTTTCATGGTTTCCCTAATTTGTTCAAGATTATTCTGAAGCATAGATGTGTGCCGCACGCGAAGAAGCTTGCTGGCATCAGAATCATGAGCCATAGTCAAGGTGTTGTTGCAAACGACGCGAACGGGCGTGAAACCGACACGAACAGCCACAGATCCGTCGTGAGCATTGGATAGAAGAATATAATGGGCTATAGAGTCTTTTTGATTTACATCCATATTGCCGTCTCGTATCTTCGCCAGCGCCCACACTTGCCTGCCACCTTTCAGACTGCCGGCTGTTTCGAGCGTTGACTCATTGGCGTCGAGAAAAGGCTGAAACCATTCCAGCGCCTGCTCATTTTGAAGTGGTGTATAATCGGATCCAACAATGCCCAGAAAAGTATTGTCCGAAGTTCGGCATACGGCAAAGTGATCAAGAATGCCCGCTTTGGCGCTGCCTTCTGAACATTCAGTATAGACACGCCTCAGATCCACGTGCCAGTCAAGCTTTGCTGCAACAATCGCCTCCCGGACGCTGATTCTTTTATCCTCCGGGATCGGCGTGCCCAACCCATGCCAAGGCGTTTTCCCGACATACATCATACTTTCAACCAAGTGCGCCATAACAGCCTCCTTTCAGGCATCTTAATAACAAATCTGGTCGGACATTTGGTGTCCTATGCGGCAAATTATTTTAGATTTTTTAAGATTCTTGTGGCCTGATAAAAGGTAAAACCTTTGCACCCTGCTTTAATCCGTCCAGATAGTCCGCCCATTGCTGCATCATTTTCCGACGTTCGGTTAGATGAGCAGTTCTGTTATAAGCACGACCATTTGGATCCCGGACGGCATGGGCAAGCTGGTGTTCAATATAATCGGGCCTGACCTGCAAGATTTCATCAAGAATTGTTCGCGCCATTGCCCTGAATCCATGCCCCGACATCTCATCTTTATCGTATCCCATACGCCGCAGTGCCGCTAAAATGGCATTATTAGACAAAGCCCGGTCAAACGAACGACCGGACGGGAAAACATAACGGCTTGTTCCAGTCAGGCCCTGAATCTCTTTCAAGATCTCGATCGCTTGTTTTGACAGAGGCACAAGATGCGGTTCCTTCATTTTCATTTTACCGGCAGGGATATTCCATTGAGCATTTTCGAAATCGAGCTCAGTCCATTCCATATGGCGCAACTCTCCGGGACGGACAAAAACCAAAGGCGCTATCTTCAGGGCACATTTGACGACAAGACTTCCCGAGTAGTCATCAATAGACCTCAGCAGTTTCCCAACTTCTACTGGTTCAGTAATCGCTGCCCTATGCTTCTCCTGCGGCTGCGGAAGAGCGCCTTTTAAATCAACTGATGGATCCCGTTCGGCACGACCGGTTGATACGGCATATCTGAACACCTGTCCGCCGATCGTTCTTATCCTGTGAGCTGTTTCTAACGCGCCCCGAGACTCGACTCTCCTCATTGCCGCCAGTAATTCTGGGGCTTTTATTTCCGCTATCGGACGTTTGCCAATCCAAGGAAAAAGGTCTCGCTCCATACGATCCATAATTGTAGCTGCGTGCCCCCCACTCCAAGTCGATCTGAAGCGATCATGCCATTCACGGGCAATGACCTCGAATGTATCTTTTTCTTCTGTTTCTGCCTGTTTTTGTGATTTACGAATGGCTCCGGGGTCTATGCCTTTCGCTACCTGTTTCCTGGACTCATCCCTTCGCTGTCTGGCATCAGCAAGGGAAATTTCGGGATAAGTCCCCAGAGATAAAAGTTTTTCTTTCCCATCAAAACGATACTTAAACCGCCACCATTTCCCCCCTTTTTCTGTCACCAATAAATAAAGGCCATCATTATCGGAAAGCTTATAGGGTTTGTCTTTCGGTTTTGCTGTCCTGACCTTCATGTCCGATAAGGGGATAATTTGTTTTGGCATGGTCATTTCTCCTTTTTCAGGGTAACTGATTTATCACCGGGGTAACTAGTCACCATAGTTACCCCAACAATGCCTAGATTTTGACGTACACAATAGCACACCCTTGGACAATAGACAAGAAAAAACCCGCTATTTCTAACGGGTTTTATACTTCCTTGGACTTTGCTGGATTCTGTCTTGGTGGAGGCGGCGGGAATTGAACCCGCGTCCGAAAACCTTCCGCTGGAGCTTCTACGTGCGTAGCCTTCGTTTTAGAACCTTCACGCTGGTTTGCTCCCTAAGGCCGGATCTCACCGCGCTATCCTGTAAGGTTTCGCCGCCCTCCCCCAGGCAAGAAGTTTGGCTATCCTGTCTAAATGACGTTTCCCCCAGCCGGCAGGAGAACCGGGTTCAACGTTAGCAGTCTAAGCTGCTAAAGCGTAATCGTAGTTGTCTGCGATTATATGTTTCCTACCTGTTTAACGAGGCCTGTAGGAACCTCGGCACGCTTCTACAACTTCAAATGTCCCCGTCGAAACCGTTACGCCCCCTTCGTTTTTATTTCGACTGTAATATAGACATTAACACTCTGTTTGTCAAAGAAAAGAACCCCGGCAGCCATAGCGCCCGATCCCATAAGACTGCCGGCCGGTTCAGGCCAGGGCCGACCTGGCATCGGGATTGCGGCACGTCCGCGATATCCCCTCTTTCCGGGCCGAAGACAAATTTCAGCATTTATCGCTTGCTTCATGCATTCTCTCTTTTTCCCTTTCCGCAAGACGCATTTTTCTTCTTTCCGCGGCTTCGGTGTTGCGATGCCGGTCCTCTTCACACTCCAGAATCAGCGGAGGCAATTGAATGGGGCGTTTGTTGGCATCCAGAGCTACAAAGGTCAGATACGCTGAACCGGTGTGGCGTTTTTCTCCGGTAATCGGATTTTCCGCCTCTACCCGGACGCCGACTTCCATGGATGTTCTTCCGACAAAATTTACCGAAGCTTTCAGCGTCAGAAAATCGCCGATAAATACCGGATGATGAAAGTCCATCCGGTCAATGGAAGCGGTCACCGTGTGCGCCCTGGCGTGGCGCGTGGCCGCAATTCCCCCTGCCGTGTCAATGAGTTTCATGATGTCGCCGCCGTGGACATTGCCCGCCGGGTTGGCATTTTCCGGGTTCATGCCCTGCCCCATGATCACGACGCTTTCGCTGACCTTTTTCCCTTCCATTATTCACCTCCGTTTAGCGCCCAAAATCCGTCGCCCTAATGTAATGCACAATGTCAAAGCAGTAAACTGCCGAAGAAGGTATCAGATTTTGATCAACTTAGACTTGAAGTCGCGCGCGATATCGCGCCGCTCTTCGCGTTTTTTGATGTCTTCGCGGCGGTCATGAAGTTTCTTGCCCTTACCGATGCCGATTTCCACTTTGACGATCCCGTTTTTAAAATAGAGTTTGAGCGGAACCAGCGCCAGGCCTTTTTCCCGCGACTTGCCGTAGAGCTTTTTAATCTCCCGTTTGTGCAGAAGCAGTTTGCGCGGGCGCAGAGGCTCGTGATTGAAGCGGTTGCCGTGATCGTAGTGGCTGATGTGCATTTCGCGCAGGTAAACCTCATCGTCCTTGACGACTGCGTAGCTGTCTTTCAGGTTGGCCTTTCCGGCGCGCAGCGCCTTGACCTCCGTTCCCGACAACACGATCCCGGCCTCGTAGACATCGTCGATATCATAATTGAGGCGCGCCGTTTTATTGGACGCGATCAGCTTTTGGGCAGTGTTTTCTTTAGCCATGTTTTTATTTTACCTTAAACCGCAATTTAAGCCATTCATATTTTCGTCCCAAACGGCAGATAATCAGGCTTGACGTGACTAAGTGCCGTAAAAATATTGTGCCGGATGTCCGGATTTTCCCGCTCCAGTTCATTCAGAAGTTTCTTTACATAAATCCTTCGTGAATTCTCGCTCGACGGACAGGCGTTTTTCACCGCCGGAAACTGCCGCTCGCGGCTGTATTTCTTGACCAGCTCCTCCCGCAGATAGGCCAGCGGCCGGATGATATGCAGTTTGCCGCCGAAGACACTCTGATTCGGCATCATCGTACTAATTTCCCGCCCGTAAAACATATTGATGAGCAGCGTTTCGATAATATCATCACGATGGTGGGCAAAGGCAATCTTGGTACAGCCTTTTTCCTCGGCGATCTCGAAGATTCTTTTGCGCCTCAGGCGCGAGCACAGAAAGCAGGGATTCTTCCTGTTGAAATCCGAATGCGCGACAGGGCCGATGTCCGTTTTTTCCATGACATAGGAGTATTCGTGCTCCTGAAAATAGCGCTCCAGTTCCCGATAGGCCGTGAAATCCGGATCAAACCCCATATCGATGTTGACCGCGATGAATGAAAACCGCGGCACGAAGATCATTCTGGAATCCAGTAAATCCAAAAGGGCATAGCTGTCCGCGCCGCCGGAAACGCCCACCAGCACCCGGTCTCCCTCCCCGATCATGGCGTAATCGAGGACGGCCTTTTCCAGCCACTTCTTCATGTGCAGAAAGAGCTTGGTATGTTTTTCCTTTTTTACGATATCGTTTGCCAAACCGGCCCGTTCCCCTTTGCTTAAAAATCGGCTTTCTTACTATCCGACTTAGGGAAAGTTAGCAAGCGGCTTTGAAAAGTGCAGGGAACGGTTGGCGCAGCCGATTCCTGAACACGGGAGCTGCTGAGTCCGGGACTGGACAGGGAAGTCTTTAATATCGCCTTGAAATCGATTCTCCTCTCTGTTATAGCTTGGGTCAAAGCACAAAAGGAGGTTTTATATGCCAGAAATCATCAATGTTCACGCCAGGGAAATCCTGGATTCCCGGGGAAATCCCACCGTCGAAGCCGAAGTCACGACCATTGCCGGCATCACGGCCAGAGCCGCCGTACCCTCCGGCGCTTCCACTGGCGAGCATGAAATGCTGGAACTGCGGGATGGTAACAAGAAGAGATACAATGGCAAAGGCGTTGAGACGGCCGTTAAGAACATTCTTTACAAAATCGGACCGGAAATTATCGGTATGGATTGCCGCAATCAACGGGATATCGACTTCGCCATGATCGAGTTGGATGGTACCCCCAACAAAGGGAAACTCGGCGCCAACGCCATCCTGGCGGTTTCCATGGCCTGCGCGAAAGCCGCCGCGGAAATTTCCGGCCTGCCCCTCTATCGCTATCTCGGCGGCGTCAATGCCAACGTTCTGCCCATGCCGATGTGCAACATCCTCAACGGCGGACAGCATGCCGACAACAACGTGGACATCCAGGAATTCATGATCATGCCGGTCGGCGCTCCCAATTTCAAGGAAGGCATCCGCATGGCGGCGGAAGTTTTCCACTCCCTGAAATCCGTACTCAAAGGCAAAGGCTTAAACACCTCGGTCGGCGACGAAGGCGGTTTCGCTCCGAACCTGAAGTCCAACGAGGAAGCTCTGTCGTCCATCATGACGGCCATTGAGAAGGCCAACTACAAACCGGGCAAGGATATCTTCATCGCGCTCGACTGCGCGGCGAGCTCCTTCTACGAAAAAGGCAAATACATTCTGGCCGCGGAAGCCAGGCCTCAGAAATCAGCCGAAGAATTGGTGAAATTCTACGCCGATCTGGTCGCCAAATACCCGATCATTTCGATCGAAGACGGTCTGGCGGAAGACGACTGGGCGGGCTGGAAGCTGATGACGGATGAACTGGGCGATAAGATCCAGATCGTCGGCGACGATCTCTTTGTCACCAACGTCACGCGTCTGAACAGAGGCATCGAACTGGCCATCGCCAACTCCATCCTGATTAAGCTCAACCAGATCGGCTCCGTCACGGAAACGCTGGAAACCATGAGCCGCGCCAAAGAATGCGGATACACCTGCGTCGTCTCGCACCGCTCGGGCGAAACGGAAGACACGTTCATGGCGGATATCGCCGTGGCCACCAACTGCGGCCAGATCAAGAGCGGTTCACTCTCCCGTACGGACCGGCTGGCCAAATACAACCAGTTGATGCGTATTGAAGAAGAGCTCGGCGATGCGGCCTGCTACCGCGGCAAAGAAGCGTTCTACAACATCAAACAGCCGGCAAAGAAATCCAAAAAGAAATAACCCACCCCGTGGAGTGAAACCCGGCAGCGGGTTTCACTCCCGTTCAACCCCTCGAATCATCAGGAAGAATTTTCGTCAAATCTATTTAACGCCGATTCTTTCAATTCATGTATCACAGGTCACTGACCAAATAACCATCTGCGCAGATATAGATATCAGACGATGGCTATGCAGATTCATCGTCGGATTGGATTGACGTATTGAATATAAAATGCGGGGTCTTACGATCAAATACCGTGAGTGTCGTTATGAGAAAAGCACACTTCTTCTTCAGGTTTGTCCTTGTCCTTGCTGCGTGCCTGGCGCCCGCCGCCCTCCCGGCCGAGGAGGCGGCCGGCGAAAACCGCGGCGCGGAGAATGTCTTCGTTCAGGTCTCTCGACAGATGCCTGCGGCGCGGGCTTTTCCGAAAGATCCTCCGGCTGGTCCGCGCGGACAAACATTATGGTATACCCGTGCCTGGAATAAAGACGCCGCACCGGAATCTTCCCTCGCCGATCTTCTTCCTTCCCTATTCTGCTCCGGGCAAGCAGAATGGCTGCAAAGGGCCGCCGGTTTTACGCAGCATATTTTTTCTTTCGATCCCCTGATCGCCGGCGGCAATTTTTATTATTTGCGGAATATTTTCACGTTTATGGGTTTTCGGCCTTTGCCTACTTTTCATTCAACACTGACGGGCGGCATCGGCGGCAACACCAGCGTGGCGGATTTATTGAAAATGTCCGGCCCGGACACCGGCAATGATTTACGGTTGGCGCCGGATCATCCGGCAAATTACGGTAGAGGCGGTGCAGAACCGGCCGCTTTGACTCCCTATTACGATCCTGCCTTGAAGCCGTTTATCCACAATCCGTTTCACGACACCACCATATCGATATATCTGCCGATCAGCGTATCCGCGTCCGTAACGATTGCCCCGGCGATCACCTACGCGTTCTCGACCAATAATACGAACAATCAGGAGCTCAAGGGGAAAGGTCTCGTTAATAATCTGATTGATAAAGACAGCGCCATTATTTATGGCGGAATCCATCTCAAATATTCCTTTTAGAAAAGAAAGCTAAAGAAACTTGAAGAGCCGGCGGCGAAGCACTTCCACCTGCGCGCGGTTGTCCGTCAGACTGTATGTAAGCTCCCGCTTCCCGCCCTTCTCTTCTCCGGACTGTGAAATAATCAGTTCCGCGTCTTCCATAAACTTGATGGCATTGAGATAGTTGGCCTGGGACAAAGCTTCGGCGCGCAGAATTTCCCCCGTGCGGAACATCCTGTCGCCCAGCGGACGAATTTTGGTCAGCCATTCCCGCTGCGTGCGCGGCTTCTTCTTGAGATACACCAGGCTGCGAATGACAATCCAGCAGGACTCCAGATAGTTATGAATAAGCCCCGCAAAGGGCTTCAGTTTGTTGCCGCCCCGGCTTTTGATTTCCACCCACACATCCCCGTCGCGCTCCGTCGTCACAATCATGGATCGGTTATGGAGATAGGCGAGAACCTCGTTGACTTCGTCGACGTCGTCCCGCGTCTCGTCAAAGATGAATTCATTCCACAGAAGCCATTTCAGGAATTTGTAATCCCCCATGATCTTCGCCAGCGACAGGGAGTCTTCATGATGATTGACCATCGATGTCGCCACAAAGCAGATCGGAATGAAAAAGTGCAGGATGTTGTTCTTGTAATATTCCAGATTCAGCCGCTTGGCGTCGGTCAGAGAGTAGACGATTTCCTGCATCTCTTCTTCCTCTTCGTCGGCCTCGATTTTGGAGATGACATCCGTCGAATCGAAAATATTTAATGCATCGATAATCGCCCGGTCGCGGTGCGCGAAGGTGGCGGCGAATTTTACCCGCCGGGTCGACAGATATTCGTAGAATTCGCCGAGGATGCCGTTGAGTTCATCATGGGATATTCCGCGCCGGTCGTGGCTCAGAAGACCCGAGGCGACAAGAGAAAAAGGTGTGACGACTGAAACCTTATTGATCTCCAAAACAACTTCATAGCCGATTTTCCGATAAAGGCTCTGCCGTTCATCCAGAGCCATCTGTTCCATGGGTTTTTCCTGCGCCGCCAGATAATCCTTCAGGATAATGGGTTCACCGACGTTAATGTACACCCGTCCATACCGCTTGCGCAGGATTTTGGTCGTTTTAATAATCTCGACCGTATTTTCCTGGACCTTCGGCGCGCCGGCCAGTTCGTTCAGGTAGGAACGCTCCTCGATGACCCGGTCATACCCGATATACACCGGGACGGCCGCCAGGTTCTCACAATACTTGTCCTGATAAGCCTGAATAATCATCGACAGCAGGCCATACTTGGGCATGACCATTTTCCCGGTCCGGCTCCTGCCGCCTTCGATAAAAAATTCCAGCGGAAGCCCTTCGTGGAGAAGCGTCGCCATATATTTGGAGAAAACTTCTCCATAGACTTCATTGCCGCGAAAACTGCGCCTCAGAAAGAAGGCCCCGGACCGGCGAAAAATATATCCCAGCGGGAAAAAAGACAGATTGTTGCCCGCGGCGATAAACGGCAATTGGATGTTATTTTTATAAAAGACGTAGGAAAGCAGCAAATAATCAATATGGCTGCGATGGCAGGAAATGATGACGAAGGGCATTTTTTTGGACAGATTGCGAATCCTGGCCAGCCCCTCTGAATCAACGGACAGACCGTCATAAACCGTATTCCAAAGCCAGGTCAGGGCTTTGAGCCAGATTTCGATAAACGTCTCCTGGTAATCGGCGGCGATTTCAAAAAGGTAACGGCGGGCCTCTTTTGCCACGCTTAGCCTGTCCCTTTTTGTTTTCTGGGCAAACTCATCCAGAAAATGGTTGAGGTTCGGATCATGCATCACCATGCCGATGAGTTCGGCGCGCGATTTCAACGCCGGTCCGACGACCGCCGTCTTTTCTTCTTCAATGCGGTCAATCAGCTCTCCCCGCAACTCGTGAATCAATTCGTCTTTGGTCAGATTCTTTGTGGCCGATAAATATTGTGTAAGATTAATCGGCTCCGCCGGGATCACAAAAGCCTGCTTCGAATAGCGGATGAACGTCACCAAACGCCTCAGCGTGCCGGTATGCTCCATCTGTCCGAACAGGATATTGAAGACGCTTTCGTCTTCTTTCTCCCTGCGCCGTCCGTAAGCAACCAGAACCGGCACGATGAAGATGGGAAAGGAGACGCTGCTCTGCAGGCTGATCAGGCTGGCAATCGCGTCCTGGGCGGCCCGGCTTTCAATAAATTCCGATTCTCCCAGGTGGATAATAATACTTTCCTGACCCGCAACTTTTCTTTTCAGAAAATCCAGCTTGCCCTGCCTCGTCACCTGGTCTCTGCGGAAGCGGCGCAGAAAGGATGACCAGTAGAACTTGAGCATTTTGGACAGAGGCTGCCAGAAAGACATATTTACGCCATGACTATACACCGGCATGGGCAGACCTTTACGGCCGGCTATTTCGGCGATGATCAGACTGTTGAGCTTGCTGCGCTGCTTGATGGCGTAAACAATGACGCCCTCACCCGCCAGTTTTTTGAGAGCGGCGACCTCTTCATCGGCGATGGACACCCGGGAAAGATAGGCTTTCGCCGGCCGAAAACGCCAGAAATCCTGCCTCGCATAAATACATCCCGAATAGTATTCGTCTTCCTGCCGCCGGGTGTCGGGCGGCGTCTTTTTATAGGCTCCGGAACTTTCGTGTAAGGCGTCTTCATGCTGATGGGCGTCAGTAGGCGTATTTTTACTCATAAGTAATCCGATTTCTTCCGTTTTAGAAATCCGTGGTCAAGACGGGAATCAAGGTTCCTTCTTCTGAAATTCATCCGGAAACCGGCCATTCATATAATCCTGGACGAAAGCCCGCACGTCTATCGCATTATTGAAAGACATCGCCTGCTTCAGAAGGTCTCTGGATTCCGCAAGCGTGGATTGCTGTACAATACGCTTAATACGGGGAATGGCCAAATGATTCATGCTCAGTTCATCCAGCTGCATCCCCAGCAGGATCAGGCAGCAAAGAGGATCTCCGGCCATTTCACCGCACATCGCCACGCGAATTTTTGCTTCGTGCGCTTCGTCAACGATCTTCTTGATCAATCTCAAAACAGCCGGGTGCAGCGGTTCATAAAGATAAGTGACTCTCTCATTGGAGCGATCAATGGCCAGCGAATACTGAATCAAATCGTTGGTCCCGATGCTGAAATAATCAACTTCCCGAGCCAGTTTATCGGCGATGACGGCGGCCGCCGGCACTTCAATCATCGCTCCGATGTCCATCCGGTCCGCGATCGGCACACCTTCCGCCAAAAGCTCCTGACGGGTTTCTTCGAGCAGCCGTTTGGCTTCCCGGATTTCCTCGATGCCCGATATCATCGGAAAAAGAATTTTCACATGGCCCAGAACGCTCACGCGCCAGATGGCTCTCAGCTGTGTCTTGAATATTTCATTTTCTTTAAGACAAAACCGGATGGCCCTGAGCCCCATCTGCGGATTTAATTCTTTCACCTGTTTTTGATATTTCGCGAATTTGTCACCGCCCAGATCAAACGTGCGAATGGTCGCCCACTGCAAATTCTTCTCCGCCAGGACTTGACGGTAATTATTGAAATGGTCTTCCTCGGTTGGCAATTCATCCCGATAGATATACAGGAATTCCGTCCTGTATAACCCGATGTGCTCCGCTCCGTGTACGATCGCCGAAGGAATCTCTTCAATAAACTCGATATTGGAGCCGATCTGAACATGGTAATGATCCAGAGTCGTCGCCGGCAGTCTTGCATATTTGAGGTATTCGTCCTTGGCATCATCGTAATGGCGCTTTTTTTCCTCGTAGCGCTTCATCATGTCGGGATAAGGATTGACCACCACGAGGCCTGACGTGCCGTCCACAATAATTTCATCCCCGGTCCGGACAAAACGCGTGACATTATCCAAACCGACCACAGCCGGCAACTCCATGGAGCGGGCGACGATGGCGGTATGGGAGGTGCGACCGCCGCTGTCCGTCGCAAAACCGACAATTTTATCAAGTTTCATCTGGGCTGTATCAGCCGGTGACAGATCATGCGCCACGATAACCACCCCGCCGTGGCCCACTTCCCAGACAATTTCATGTTTTTCTCCGCTCAGGTTACGCAGGATCCGCTGAACAACATACTGCACGTCGCTGATACGACCGCTGATGTAAATATCATCCAGGCCCTCAAAGACCTGCTTGTAATGATCCAGCGTCATGCGCACAGCCCATTCGGCATTGACGGCCAATCGACGGATGTACTTGATCGTGCGATTGATGAATTTTTTATCCGACAAGAGCAAAATATGGACGTCAATAATATACAGCGGTTCGGTTACTTTTGTCTTTTTGAGGTTTTCCTGAATGTCCAGGAGTTGCTGGGATGAGTCTTTCAGGGCCTTCTTGAACCGCTCTATTTCATGGGGGATCAATTCGTCGCTGTTGAGTTTATAAAAAGAGATCTGGGCATCCAGTGGATCAAAACGATAGACTTTTCCGATAACAATGCCGGGAGAAACACCGATTCCCTTAAGAACAAAGGTTTTCTTTCCTTGATCAGCCGTCATGGGATGATTTATTCTTCTCCAAATTTATTTTCAATCAATGCCTCGATCTCATCGAGCGCTTGAGCCGCATCAACGCCTTCGGCTCTTACTGTTATCATACCGCCCATCGGACAGGCAAGCGTCAAAATTCCTAAAATACTCTTTCCATTAACGGTTTGACCGTTACGTTCAATAAATATATCCGCACGATACTTCTGCGCAATACGCACAAAGGAAGCAGCCGCACGCGCATGCATTCCCAATTTATTTTTCAATTTAAAAGTCTTCATTTCCAGCACGTCAGGATCTCTCTCATTGAGAATATTAAAAACAGGACCGCCGTTCCGTATAAAATATAAATTTGCGACAGGCCTTTCTTAACCAAAAACCAGCAAGCCAGGATAATGACCAGTCCCCCCGCTGCCGCAGCAGCCCACGGTATTTCCGCCCCCGCGGAATGCCCGTCTCTAAAAAGCAGTGCCCCGAAGCCTGCCAACATGGCCAGAGACAGCCACCGGACGCGGACGGCCGTGCGGGGCAAATCGATTCTCCGGACGAATTCGATTCCCTGTTTTCCCCTCCGGTATCCCTCGATGAACCCCTTCACCCTGACCCAGATGTGCGCAGGCGCATAGACCGCAACAAAAGCCAGCGGCGCCAGGATCAATCCCGCCCAGGCCAGGCCGACCGAAATAATGCCGGCACACGGTCTCAGCGCACCCCAGAAAAATGCATCGCCGATCGCCGCATACGGGCCCATCAGGCTTTGTTTGACCGCAATGATGGGAGAGGCGTCGCCTTCGTCCGGCCGCTCTTCTTCCATGCGGACGATCGAACCGATGAGCGGCGTCGATAAATAAGGGTGCGTGTTAAACATCTGCAAATGCCGGCTCAGAAATGCCTCTTCATCCCTTCCGGACAATTTTCGTTCCCGCAGAAAAGGAATGATCGCATACGCCAAACCGAGGTTTTGCATCCGTCTGAAGTTCAGGGCGGCGTGAATGAAAAAAGATCTCCAGAATATGTTCATTAAAGATCCTCTTCTCATTTTAAAGCCCCGGATGCATTTATCTCGTTTATATTCCCTTTTTATGTGCCGAAGGAACTAACACAAATGTCTATCTAAGTCAATTTAATCACAGAAACACATCGGCAGATGAATGCCGGAATCCTTCTGAATCCGCCCGCAGGCAAGGATATTTTTCATGTTGCTTTCCTTCCGGTTACATTATAAAAAAATTCCATCAACTAAAAACACCTTCATAAATTTATATCCGGGAAAGGAGTACACGATGAGAACATCTTTAAGATCCATCGTCGCAACTGCAGCCCTGACCCTGATCCTCATTTCCGCCGGATGCGCGAACATGACCGGCTTCGGTAAGTTTGTTCCCGATAACCGGGCCAGGAATGCTTTTGAAACATTCGAGGTCAGACCGGAATATCGATATTACATTACGGGTTCCGACACCTATCCCGTCGCCATCTTGGCTCTGGATAAGTCTTATTCCATGGGCAACGATTTATGGAAGGAAGTGGAACTCACGCCGGCGGGCATTAAAGTCATGGTCACCGACATGCAATTGAAGCTCCTGGAACGCAGCGGTCAGACGTGGTCCGGTTTTCTCGTCATCGACCAAACGGGCAAACAGATCGGCATTCTCTACGCTTACCTCGGTTTGCAGGTCACCTTCAAAGTGGTGGAAAATAACACGGTAGTGCTTTATGGCCCGCACGATGATGATCAGCTCAAGGTGTATCAGGAACGAATACAGAAATAACGGTTGAGGGCGGCGCAACAAAATACACAGGGGCAAATTTCTTTGTTCGACTGACCTCCGCTTCTTACAGGCATCGCTTTTCCCACGCCAGGGCCTTGGTCCCGTCAATAAGCTTTAATTTTTCTTGACAGGCGTTTTTTTTGCTGTTAAGGACACGCCGGTTAAAATCTCAGCGACGAAATGTGGATACTTCTTTTGATTCATTGTCTTTTTCCGCGGCGTCAAAATTTCGAGTAATTATCTATAAGGGGGTTGTCAAATGATTTGTGAGACTGTTAAAAAAGGTGTGGAATGCGCTTTCATGAGCAAGAAAGGCTGCGGTTTCTTCGGCGGAAGCTGTGTCGTGATAGTCGAAAAATGTGGAGACTGTAATAAGATTTTTGAATATGAAACCGGGAAATATTGCAAGGTTTATCCGGATCCGAAAAGCAAGTGGATGACCGGCAACTGCCCGACCGCTTCACATGTTAAAATTGAGATTAAGGAAACTCAGAAGATTAACCCGCTCAAGGCGTCCAAAAGGGCCAGCAAAAAGAAATAAACAACATTTCTAATGCACAGCATTCGCTAAAAAGCCGGCAATCCCGATTGCCGGCTTTTTAGCTCATCAGTTTGCTGATTTGTTCCAATTCCTTCTTAATAAACAACAGCTTTTCGTGATCGCCGTCTTTCGGCGCCGGTTCATCTTTACCGCGCATGAGCAGGAGTTGTTTTTTGGCGCCGCTGATGGTGAAGCGCTGTTGATAGAGCAAATTGCGGATGGTTAATAATTCCTCAACATCCTTTTTCCGGTAAAGGCGCTGTGACGTCTTCGTTCGCACAGGCTTGATCGTCTTAAACTCAGTCTCCCAGTAGCGGATCACGTAAGGTTCAACACCGAGGATTTTGCTCACTTCTCCAATACGGAAAAAAGCCTTTTCGGGAATTATGCTATCCATACAATTCCTGAATCATTACGGAGAAAGATATTTGCAAAAACGAAATTAAATAAAAACCTTCCAATCGCAACCGGATTGGAAAGCTTTTAAGACGTTCAGGCAACGATGTGGGCAATACAAACAACTAACCGTTAAGGGATTTGCGCAGTACCTGGGAGGATTTGAACGTTAAAACCCGGCGTGCGGTAATGGATATTTCCTGTCCGGTTTGCGGATTACGGCCGCGCCGGGCACGTTTTTCTTTAACCATGAAATTTCCGAAACCGGAAATCTTTACTCTTTCACCCTGCGCCAGGCTGTCTTTGATGATGTCAAACACGGATTCAACGATATCCGCCGATTCTTTTTTGGAAAAACCGAGTTTTTCATAAACATTCTGAATAATATCAATCTTCGTCATTTCTTTTCCTCCGTTTTAACGTCAAATAAACTGTTAGGCTCTTATTCTTGCACCCGTCAGTCGCACCGCGTTGTGCACGATTTTATCATGAATCGAATTGATTTCCGCATCCGTTAAAGTTCTGTCAAGAGCGCGATAGGAAAAACGCAATCCCAAACTTTTTGTCCCGGTATCCAGACCTTTGCCAGCGTATATATCAAAAATCACCACATTTTCAAGCAAATCTTCATGCTGACTTAAAACAATTTCTAGCATCTTCCGGGCTTCCAGAGACTCGGAAATCACAAAAGCGACGTCGCGGGTTACGGCCGGAAATTTGGATATTTCCTTGTAGGTGATTTGGCTTCCGATGTGTTTATTGAGTAAATCAATATTCATTTCAAAAAGATAAGCAGTTCCCTTAATATCCATTTTCTGCATTACATCCGGATGCACCTGCCCGAGGCAGCCTATCTTTGTTCCCCCGATATAAAGGCCGCAGGACTGACCCGGATGCAAAAATGGCTCCGCTGTTTCAGCCCCGTACTGAACCTGTTCCAGCTTCAGATCATAAAATAAATTTTCGAGGCAGCCTTTCAGATCGTAAAAATCAACGTTTGTCTTGTTGCCCCACAAATTTTCAGACAATTTCCCGGATAAAAGTCCGGCCAGAATGTTCTTTTCCTCAGGTAATTCCCGGCTCCGAAGTTTCAGAAACGTGCGCCCTATTTCAAATATCTTTAAATTGGAGGACCCGTTATTGATATTCTTCTTCAGTGTTTCCAGCATTCCGAAGGCCATCGTCGTGCGCATCACGGATTGTTCTTCCGTCAAAGGATTCCTGATCGTCACAAAATTGCGCCGCTCGTCATCCGGCGGCAGGCCCAGATCATCGACTGAAGCCGGCGATGAAAAACTGTAGTTGATGATCTCGGAAAAGCCGCTTCCAGCCATCAATTCGCGAAGCCTTTCTTCAAGGCGGAGGCGGGGAATGACGGCCATCTCCGTAACCGCTACGGCGGGCAGCTTGACCGGCACCCGATCGTAGCCGTAAAGACGCACGATCTCTTCAATCAGGTCGATTTCTCTTTCAATGTCGACGCGAAACGTCGGCGGGGTAACCAGATACTTGCCCTTCCCGTCCGCCCTGACCTTCATGTCGAGGCATCTGAGAATCCGGACAACGTCTTTCGCGGGGACAGGCGCACCGATCATTTCGCCGATTCTGCCCAGACGCAGGGGAATGTTTAGAACCGGCGTTATTTTTTGCGGATATTCGTCGAGATAATTCCTGCAGATAGAACCGCCCGAAAGCTCCGCAATCAATTGCGCAGCACGGTTCAATGCGCGGATCACCCCTTCCGGATCGATACCCCGTTCAAAACGGAAGGCGGCGTCCGTCGGCATGGCCAGACGGCGCGAAGAGCGGCGAATAGATGACGGATTGAAATACGCGCTCTCCAAAAATACGATTTGGGTATCTTCCTTGACTTCCGAATTGAGCCCCCCCATGATCCCGGCGATCGCAACAGGCTTTTTCCCATCGCAGATCAACAGAGTGTTTTCGGGAAGCGCGTGGCTTTTTTCATCGAGCGAAATGAATTCTTCTCCCGCGTTTGATCTGCGGACAACGATCCGCCCTTCTTCAAGGAAGCGAAAATCGAAGGCATGCAGCGGCTGCCCCATTTCCAGCATCACAAAATTGGTCACGTCCACAACATTATTGATGGCCCGCAGACCGGCGGCTTCCAGCCTTGTCTTCATCCAGACCGGAGATTCACCGATTTTTACATTCTTGATCATCCTCGCTGAGTAGCGCGGGCAGAGGTCCGCATCAACAATCGTCACTGAAGACAGGGCGGCGATCTCTTCACCCGCTTCCCTGATCGTGATTTTCGGCATTCTTATTTTTTTCCCGGTCAGGGCGGCAATTTCCCGCGCCATGCCGATCATGCTCAGGCAATCGGAACGATTCGGTGTGATGCTGACATCCAGGACCGTGTCTCCCAGGTTCAGCGCGTTCTCCAGGGCCATCCCCAGCGCCGCGTCGGAGGGCAATTGCAGGATGCCTGACGCATCATCGCCGATCTCCAGTTCCGCCGCCGAACACAACATACCGTCGGATCGTTCACCGCGCAATACCGTTGATTTGATCGTGTAGCCGCCCGGAATCACGGCTCCGATTTTGGCAAGTGGAACCACGTCGCCGGCTTTAATATTCCTGGCACCGCAGACAATCGGGTACGTGCCGGAACCGTCCGACACATCGCACAGGGACAACTTGTCGGCTCCGGGATGCGGTCTGACGGACAGAATCCTGGCGACCACGACGCCTGCGAATTTATGGGCAATCGTCTTGATCTCGTCCACTTCCAATCCGGCCATGGTCAGCCGGTCCGCAAGTTCCTGCGCGGTTATGTCCAGATCAATATAATCTTTAAGCCATTTGAGACTGACGAGCATGAGATGAAGCTCTCCTAAAATTGTTTAAGGAATCGAATGTCGTTTTCGAATAAGAGACGGATATCGGAAATGCCGTACTTCAGCATGGCAATGCGCTCCAAGCCCAGCCCGAAGGCAAACCCGGAATACAGGTCTGCATCATAACCGACATTGCGAAAAACGGCCGGATCGACCATGCCGGATCCCAGAATTTCCAGCCAGCCGCCTTGCCCGCAAACGCGGCAGCCTTTGCCGTCGCACATGACGCATTGAATGTCGACTTCCGCGGACGGCTCCGTGAAGGGGAAAAAGCTGGGACGGAAGCGCAGAATCGTATCATCCCCGAAGACTTTCTTGAGAAAGGCCGTCAGAATACCCTTCAAATCGGCAAAACTGACGCCTCTGTCCACAAGCAAGCCTTCAATCTGATGAAACATAGGGGTGTGGGAAACATCGGAATCGGGCCGGTAAACCCTCCCCGGCGACAGGATGCGAACGGGAGGCTTCACTTGCTCCATAACCCTCACCTGGACCGGTGAGGTGTGGGTGCGCAGAACCATGTTTTCTTCAATATAGAAGGTGTCCTGCATGTCCCGTGCAGGATGGTCCTTGGGAATGTTAAGCGCCTCGAAATTGTAGTAATCCAGTTCGACTTCCGGACCTTCAACGACCGAAAAGCCGAATGAAGCGAAAATGTCACAAATTTCACGCCGGATTTGAATGACGGGATGTATTCTTCCCGGACGAAAACCTCTGCCCGGCAGGGTGACATCAATTTTTTCTCTGGCGAGAATTTCTTCTTTCTTGTCCTGTTTCTGGTGCTCCAGAGCTTCTGTTATTTTCTGCTCCAGAAGTTCCTTCGCTTCATTGCAGCGTTTCCCGAACAACGGTTTTTCTTCGACCGGCACCTGAGCAATATTTCGTAAGAGGCCGGTGAGCAATCCTTTGCGGCCCAGGAATTTTGTTCTCACAGCCAGAATCGACTCTTCATCTCCGGCTTTTTCCAGTTCGGCAAGAGCGTCCGTTTCGAGCTGTTGAATATCCGCAATCATGCCGCCTGCTCGCCTTTAGCCGCAGCCACGATCCTGGCGAAGCCCTGCGGATCATTCACGGCCAATTCCGCCAGAATCTTCCGATCCAGTGCGATGTCTGCTTTTTTCATACCGTCGATGAGGCGGCTGTAGGAAATATTGTTGAGACGGGCCGCGGCATTGATCCTTGCAATCCACAGCTGGCGGAATTCTCTTTTCCGGCCCCTGCGGTCGCGATAGGCATAACTCAACGCCTTGTTGACGGCTTCCGTGGCGGTTCGAAGCAATCGGCTGCGGGCACCAAAGAACCCTTTGGCCATTTTCAATATTTTTCTTCTTTTCTTGCGGGCCGTTACGCCCCTTTTAATTCTTGCCATTTTCTTTCAGTCTCCTCAATTGATGCACCTTCTTAAATGCTTTATCGGTTACAGATAAGGAATAAGCCGTTTGATGGCGCGTTCATTCGCCGAATGCACCAGCGTGGACTTCCTTAAGGTTCTTTTTCTCTTCGTGGTCTTCTTTGTCAGGATGTGACTGGCAAAAGCCTTGCTACGCTTCACCTTCCCTTTGGCGGTGACCGAAAAGCGCTTGGCGGCCCCTCTGTGTGTTTTCATCTTCGGCATCTTCTCACCTCTTTATTCTCAATTCTTTATTTTTTTGGCGAAACAATCATGACCATGTTCCGGCCTTCCAGCCTGGGTTCCTGGTCCATAATACATTCATCGGCCAACGCGGCCTTGATCTGTTCCATCATCTTGCGGCCGATCTCGGTAAAGGCGATTTCGCGCCCCCGGAACATCATGGAAATTTTCACTTTGTCGTGTTGCTCCAAAAATTTCTTTATATGCTTTATTTTTACCTGTAAATCATGGGACTCCGTCTTGGGTCTTAAACGGATTTCCTTTACATGAATTACCGTCTGGCTTTTTCGCGAGTCATGGATTTTTTTGCTTTGCTTGTAACGGTACTTTCCGTAATCCATGATTTTACAGACGGGGGGATCGGCATTGGCAGACACTTCGACCAAATCCAGACCGACCCTTTCCGCATTCGCAATAGCCTCGTCCAGGGAAATAACGCCCAGCGGCTGTCCTTCCTCATTAATGACCCTGACCGTAGCCGACTTTATTTCTCTGTTGATCCTTAAATCCTTAAC
>SBEK01000257.1 GCA_009668925.1 Deltaproteobacteria bacterium | reverse complement strand
AGGCTGCCCATGGAATGGCCCAGGACAAAATAGGGGATGCCGGGAAGGCGCGCTTTGATCACGTCGCGGTAAAAGTGTCTTTCGTCGTCGATGAAGTCCTGAAATCGGGCGACGTGTCCGCGTTTTCCTTCGCTTCGGCCGTGGCCGCGGTGATCATTGCCGATCACGGCGTAGCCGGCAGGAAGCAATTCATTGACGACGTTCCCGTAACGGCCGATGTGCTCGGCATAGCCGTGGATAATGTGCACGACGGCTTTGGGAGACGTGTCGGGAAAACATCCCTGCCAAAAGAGGGATGTTCCGTCCTGGGCCAGGCAGGTTCCGGATTCGGTTTTCATCAGGCTGTCCTCCAAGAGTGAACGGTTTATGGAAAATAAAAAGGGTTTTCGCCGGACGATCGGCGGCAGCGATGAGCGCGGCGAAAACCCGGACCTTATTTCAACATCTGTTTTGCGGGCGACGCCGGAAGCGCCAGCGCGGCCGCTTCTGCGGCGCAGTTGCGCGCCGGCGTGAGACCCTTTTTCCGGGCCGCGGCGATTTCGGCTTTGGCCGCGCCCAGGTCGGCCAGGAATGCCGGACTGGCATGCAGCCGGGCGGCGACGGCTGCGGCCATCAGTTGGCCCGCGGCCACGTCGCTTTGCCAATGGACATTGCAGACCAGACGGCTTTCTCCAAAGGACCGGCCGCGCAGGAGGATGGCGTCGCCGTGCTCCGGATCAATTTCGCTGAGGATGAGCGCCCAGGTCCAGCCGATGGCGCTGTGTGCGGACGGATAAGAGCCGTCTTTTCTCAATTCTTTTTCCCAGTCCGGAGAGCAGGTGGATGTATTGTGGGCAACAAACGGCCGCACCCGCTTGTAATGTTTTTTTGCGCTCAGGGTGGCGATAAAAGCGTCGGTGATTGAGCGGCGAAGCAGCATGTAGAGGTACGGCGTATCCTGCTCGGTGACCGGCAGGCCGAGTGCGCAGGAAAATGTTCCGGCGGCCTGCGGGAACGACAGTTCGGCGTCCACAGCGGCCAATGTCCAGCGCGGCGAACCGGTCTGCGCTTCATAGCTGCGGCTGATCTCTTCATCCAGAACGGCGGCTGCCGATCCCGGAGCGGGAGGCGGCACAAGCAGCACCAGGCTGTCGGGAAGAGCGTCCCCGGACAAATAACCGGTTAGAATTCCCGGCTTCAGTTCGGGAACGGCGGCAGGCTTACCGCTCGGCCCGAAACCGGCGCAGCCCGATGTGATCAGAACGAAAAGCAGAAGAAGAGGGAACAGGAGACGGTGATTCCGATGGGCGCGTTTCAACACGATACGGTTTTCCTCCTTGATCGGGATTGTTTCGCTTTATCTCGGCACAAAAAGAGATCTTTTCCGGCCGCGTGTTTTTTAGCGAACCGGCAGGGTGAATTTAACCACATCCGGACCGCTCATGTCAATCCCGTCTCCCCGGCCCCGTAGCGTGAGGAGGATTTCGCCCCCGGCCGGCTGCATCCGTGAAGAATGACGCCCGCGCGGCCGCCTCAGGCCGAATGTTTTTTTATCCAAGCGACATAGCGGTCCATCCAGGTTTGCAGGAATTTCGCCATACCGGCGCTTGTGATATTTCCCGCCTCGTCAAAGAAGCCGTCTTTGACAAAGATAAACGCTTCGGGCTGCCCCAGCGTCGGGACGTCCAGATAAGAGAGGATATTGCGCAAATGCTGCTGAGCCATGGCCGTTCCTGTCTGCCCGATCGAGGCGCCCAGAATTCCGGCCGGTTTTCCCGCCCAGGCGCTTTGACCGTAAGGACGCGAGGCGTTGTCCAGAGCATTCTTCAGCACGCCGGGGATGGACCGGTTGTATTCGGGCGTGACAAACAAAAGCCCGTGGGCGGCTCGGATGGCTTCCTTCAATTGCAGGACGACATCCGCCTGATGACCGTCGTCATCCTGGTTATAGAGCGGCAGATTGTCGATGCGCATCTGCCGGAAAGTGAATTCGGGCGGCGCCAGCTTCACAACGGCGTCGGCCAGTCTGCGGTTAAAAGATTCCTGACGAAGACTTCCGACAAAAACGGCGATTTGGTATGGGGTCATGACATCCTCCTGTAAATGGTTGAGAAGTGAAGGTCGCCCGGGTGACTGCACGAACTCCTGCCTTCTCCGGGTGCCAAAACGCAATCCAGCACACGACTGCCGGCCGCGAGGCCGATTTTCCGAACCTAACGAAGTCATGATTTTACAGTTGTCAATTGCCCGCGCCGGCCGCGGCTACTTTCTGAGAAAGCGGAAGAGCAATAAGACGATGAGGGCGCCGACGATCGCCAGTCCGAAGCTCTGGATGTTAAATCCCGTAATGGATCCCAATCCCAGATAGGTGCCCAGAAGACCGCCGATGAAGGCGCCGACGATCCCCAGCAAAATGGTTGTGACAATGCCTCCGGGGCCTGTGCCCGGCAGGATGACTTTGACGACGATTCCGACGATTAAGCCCATGATGATCCAGGATAGAATGCCCATGGATGGCCTCCGAGAAGTTGAGGTTAAATGTGCGGTTAACGTTTTTCCAACGACACCTGATCGACTGAAGCAACTTCACGCAAACGGCCCATAGCGGACATCCGGCGGATGCGGGACGATGAAGATAAGAAACTCTATCACAAAATCCCGCCGTCATCACGCGGATTGTTTATGCTTCGTGATTGAAGAAATCAGGTCCTCGGCGTTCTGGAAAAACACGCGGTCGTAAAATTCGGGCGAAAGATTGTAGGCCAGCAGTGTTTCGAGTTCGGATTCGCGCGGCAGGATCAGGTTGGGAAAATCCGATCCGTATAAGATCCGGTCCTTATGATCTTCGAGCGCCAATGCGCCGAGATTAAAACCGCCTTCGCCCTGCTGTTCTTTGAAAAACGAGAAGGCGGTGTCCAGATAAAGAGCGGGATGGTCGCCGAGCAGATCCATAAACCCCTGATACTCGAATTGTCCCATGTGCGCAATGTTGGCCGGCAGGTCGGGATAGCGGGCAATGAGCTTTTTAAAGTGGCCGAGCCCCACGAATTCATTGCCGAGGGGGCCGTTGCCGGTGTGGAAGAGGATGCGCTTTTTTTGGTCGATGATCAGTTCATACAGGGGAAAGAGCCGCCGATCATGCGGGAAGAGGCGCTGGACATGGAGATGCAGTTTGACCCCCAGCACCCGGGGATG
>SBEK01000050.1 GCA_009668925.1 Deltaproteobacteria bacterium | reverse complement strand
AAGCGCGCCTTCCCGGCATCCCCTATTTTGTCCTGGGCCATTCCATGGGCAGCCTCATTGCCCTGAATTACGCGGAGCAGGACGCAGCGGACATCAAAGGGCTTGTCCTGTCGGGGACGGGATCCGGGCCGGGTTCCGACATTCCGAAGGCCCTGCTCGTCCTCACCAGAATCCTTTCCACGCTCCTGCCCGCCGTGCACGTGAAGTCGCCCCTGCCGCCGGAGTTCATCTCGCGGGATAAAGACGTCGTTTCGGCCTATGTGAACGATCCGCTGGTATACAACGTCATCACGCCGCGGCTCGCCTATGAAATGAACCGCTACGTCGTGATCGGCGCCCAAGACGCCTTCAAAATCAAAATGCCGGTTCTGATCCAGCTCGGATCAGAGGATACCGCCTTCTCCGGACAGCGGGAGCTCTTTGACATGATCGGAGCCGGGGACAAGACATTCAAACTCTATAACGGCCTCCGGCATGAAGTGTACAATGAGCTTATCGAGGATCGGAGCGTCGTCCTCGCCGATCTGCGGCAGTGGCTGGACCGGCACCTTTAGGCACGAATGCCGGGGCGGCTTTGATCCACTCGGGGCAAGGTGCTGGACGCCTATGCGGCAAAGTCGCCGTAAACGCTTTTCCTTACGGTCCGCCGGCGGCGCGTACCGAAATTGACGGGCGCAGACAATCGCCGCGGGGAATGGAAAAAAGAGCGATGAGACAATTCTTCAGGGTTTTGGGGTGGATGTTTCTGATTCTCGCAATCGGGCTTGGCTTTCTGGGCCTGATGAGTCTACCGGACGGCGGTTTGATGTTCGCCCTGGCGTATTTCTTCTTCATCCCAGGAGCCGTGTCCCTGATTCTTGGAGTGGCCCTCCTGCTCGCGACACGAGCGAAGACGGAATTGCCTCCGGAACAACAAAGAGAAGAAAACAAAGACCGGCAGCGTCTTTAAAGATTCCCGGCCGCCCGGGGAGCATTCGCGATACTCTGTACCTGAAGACCCATCATTGCGTCGATTTTTTGTAAAAAGACTTTCGGATCATCCGTGCTCAGGGCAATTACTTCACCGGGACAAACGCTGCTTTTGTCCCGGGTTAAAATATTATCCGCAACGCCGTCCGCCGAAAGCGCGATGCCGTTTTCCCGAAGAAACCGCCGGGCCGGCATTGATGCCACTTTCGTGACCACGCCGGCGACCACGCCGGAATAGACAATGAGCCTGGCCGCGGCCAGCCCCATGACTTTGTCATGCAAAGTCAATCCGGACCTGTCGTGAAACATTTTAAGCGCATCCCACAAGGGACGCAGCCCCGCGCCGTTGGAAGAATAAATAATGGTCTCCCCTTCCACGAGCGCCAGCGAATACCGGGAAAAATCAGGAATCAGCATAGATATTTTTTAATCGGCTTCATCGCCAAATCGATCATGAGCGCCCACAGGAGATTCCCCAGGCACAGGACGATCGCCAGCCTGGTGATGAAATCAAGCGGCAGATGAACAAAGTAGTAATCCGAGACGACGAGCCAGGGCAACTGGCAGGCAAAAGCCAGCATGGCCGAGGGAACCATTCTCCCGGTTTTTCTGAAGAAGACACCCGTCAAAAAACCCAGGAGCGCATTGCCCGCCAGAAGGTAGGGGTTCCCGAGAAAAACGGCGGAATAGAGCGACCCGGTCACGCCGGCGATCAATCCGCCCGCCGGACCGAAGCTCAAAGCCGCCAGGAAAATCGCCGCCGGAAAGAAATGAATTTTCCAGTTCCCGGCAAACGTGACATTGACCAGGCTCAAGAGACAGGGCAGCAACACCAGCAGACCGAAAGCAAGAGCCGCCCGCCGGTATGACTTGAAGCCGGCTAGGGTCAAAGAGCTATTCGCCATACGTCCACTCTCCTTTTTTTATCCTGATTTTACACGATTGATGATTTCTTGAACAGTTAATTTTGAGACCCTCCACGGACATCTCGCTGAATATGTCCCCCGGGCCTTCCGGCGGCGGATGCTACTTCAAGCGGCTGTAATAGACGTCCGAGAGATATATCGCCGCCAGGGGATTGTGCCCCGTGACCCGGTCTTTCACGGCCAGGACGGTGGTCGGCGCCGCGGCATATTTGAAAAATAAAGAATCGTGGCCCACGCACAACCCCACCAGGACATTGAAATCGACCTGTGCATCGTTGACGATCAGCGCCTGGGCGATGGGATTGCACATGGACTCATGGAGGGCCGGACGGATTTTTTCTTCGTCTTTGACGCCGATGGATTCCTTGGGCACCGCGCCTACTTTACAGATAACGGAAACCACTTCGAAGCCGCGCTTTTCCAGGAGACCGGCAACGATCGCGGCTTCGCGCGCGAGTCCCGCACAAAAAACCAGCCCCAGACGGACGTAGCCCATTTTTTGAGCGAACTCGCCGATCTCTTCGATTCTCGTTTTGACCGGATGAAGCACAAAAGGCTTTTGATCCCTTCCGGCATAACATTCCCCTTCCTGGATAGAGGCCTGCCTAGCAAATTCCTCCACGGCGGCATCCGTATAAATCGTCCCGGCCTGGTTGATTTTCTTCTTTTGGAAGACGGTGGGGCAGCCGTCACCCGCCCCGCCCTTCCGGTTCAGACAGATTCTTTCACCCTGCGCAACAGTGCAATGCGCGCACTGGACCGGCAATTTATCCTTTTTCATGGCGCTCCTTTCCCGGATGATATGGATGGTCATATCTATACATCCGGATCTGTTCCCGGTCCATGGATTATTTTACTCTATCCGTTGCTTGAATGGTACAGGATGATCCCGGGGAGGGGTCCCGCGCGGTCAGATGTCTTTGATCTCAAAGAAATCCAGTTTGTCTTTCAAGAGGGCGGCGATCCGTTCCTTGTCCGCCGTATGGAAACGAAGGCAAACGCCGCAATCGGAGCTGAGATGGCGCGGCACGGGAATCAGTTTGCAGGATATCTTCTCGGCTTTGATTATTTTTTCCGCGCGCAACGCGTGGCTGACGGACTCAAAAAGGACAACACTGAAAGGTTCATTTTGCATCATGAGTGAAAAGCGTTTCCCTTCTTCGCCAAATCTTCCACGGCATCGGCCGCCGTGTCCATGTCCTTTTCCGCATTGAACACTCCGAAACTGAAGCGCACCGTACCCTGTGGAAAGGTTCCGAGTGTTTTGTGGGCCGACGGTGCGCAATGCAGGCCGGGCCGGCACAGAATGCCCCATTTTTCTTCAAAATAGAGAGCGGCATCCGATGGTGTAACGTTCTTTACGTTAAAGGAAACCACGGCGGTTTGCCGTGCCGCATCCTGCGGGCCGTAGATCGTTACGCGATCCCGCATGGCTTTCAACCGGTCCAGAAAGCGAGCGGTCAGCCGTTCTTCTTTTGCCCGGATCGCGGCGATGGTCCGCTCCAGAATGAAGGCCGCGGACGCGCCGAGTCCCGCAAGTCCGATAACATTGGGCGTGCCGCTTTCGTACTTGTCCGGCATGAAATCCGGCTGTTCTTCAAATTCCGAGCGGCTGCCCGTCCCGCCTCTCATCAGAGGGGCGATGTCCCGATCGATGCCCTTGCGAATATACAATCCTCCCGTGCCTTGAGGGCCGTAGAGAGATTTGTGGCCGGTAAAGGCCAGCAGATCAATCCGCATGCTCGTCACATCTATGGGCAATGCGCCCGCGGTCTGGGCGGCATCCACACACAGCAAAACATTTTCCCGGTCCCGCAGAACGTTGCCGGCTTCGAGAACCGGCAGGATGGTTCCGGTCACATTGGAGGCGTGTGTCAGCACGACCAGCCTGGTGTTCCTTTGTAAAGCCTTCCGAATGTCGCCGGGATCAAGCTCCCCCCGGGGCGAACAGGGAATCACCGTCACCGCCACGCCGTGCGACTGGAGAAAGCGCAGCGGCCGCATGACCGAATTATGCTCCATGCTCGTGGTCACGACATGATCGCCTTCTTTAAGCAGGCCGAGCAAAGCGATGTTGAGGGCTTCCGTCACGTTTCGGGTGAACGCGATGCGGAGGGGATCTTCAATATTGAACAGACGGGCCAGCGCTTCGCGCGCCTCAAGAACGGTCCGGCCCGCATCAATGGAAAGCCCGTGGCCCGACCGCCCCGGAGAGGCGCCGACATCCTGCTGATAACGAATCATGGCCGCCAGCATCGCTTCCGGTTTGGGAAACGTCGTGGCGGCGTTATCCAGATAGAGTGTTTCCATCATTCCCTATTTCGCTTTACGATTTCGCGGCCAGAATGAGAATATCCTCGCCTTCGGACCGCGTGTCCGCTTTAAACCCTCTTTTCGCGGCCAGGCGCATGACATTCTCCCGCGCCGTTTCATTGTCCACCAGAATTTCCAGATCGGTGTCGCCGGCCGCAATCGCCCGGTCCGTCAGGACCACCGGCTGCGGGCAGGATAACCCTCTGGCGTCAATTCGCTTTGCACTCATTGTCATCCTCCATTTACTTTATCAAGCATTTATTTTGTCCCGCTCAGTAAACCCGATGATCAGGCAGAAAGCCAGTCCGACCACCACGGCGGCCGGTCCGAAAGCGCCGACCCCTTTAGGAGACGACACCGCGGCGAAGTTATGGGCCAACGCCGCGCCCACGATCATGCCCGTGGCAAAAATCGCCGCATCCATGTCCCCTTCGCCGGACAAGAACAACTGCCGCCCGGGGCAGCCGCCGGCCAGCGCAAAGGCCAGACCCGCCAGCGTCATTCCCAGAAAATTCCAGACCTGATTCGTATGCGCAATCGGCTGGCCTTCAAAACCGGGGTGGAACTGCCCGAGAATCAGATTGGCGATAAAAGCAAAAACCAGAAGGCCGGCCACGCCGCTCGCCAGATGAAAATTCCGGATGATCAGGACGTCGCGAAACGCCCCCATCGTGCAAAAACGGCTTCTCTGCGCCAGCGCGCCGATTACCAGTCCGGCAAAAGCGCTGATCAGGATCGGGGCGTGCTGCGACCCGGGACCCTTGACGCTGAAGAAAATCGGACCGCCGGGCGTAAAAGACACCTGGAACACCAACAGAAGAAAAAGCCCGGCCATCAGCGCCGGGAAAACCCAGCCGCTGGCTTTTCTCTGCGTATAGCTCCGCCCCAGACTGTAGCCCCGCTTCAGAAACTGAACGCCGATAAAGATCCCGAAAACCAGTCCCAACAAGCCGAAAATGGCGTTCCCGTCGCCGCCGGCCAGCCGAAGCAGCGTTCGCCAGGGGCAGCCCAGAAAAACCAGCGCGCCGATCATGGCAAAGACACCCAGAAAGAAACGGATCAACGGTGAAGAACCGCCGCGCGGCTTATACTCACCGGCGGCAAACGCCGCGATAAAAGCGCCGATGACAAACCCCATGATTTCCGGCCGCAGATACTGAACCACATCCGCCCGGTGCAGACCCAGCGCGCCCGCGATATCCCTTTCGAAACAAGCCACGCAGATCCCCATGTTGGGCGGATTTCCGAAATACTGTAAGAGCGCCGCTCCGACGCCGATTACGGCTCCCACGATAATGATTCCCGTTCGGGATGAAAAAATATTCTTCATGGTACACCCCCAGAAGTATGGTGCGTTGTTTCTAGCAACGAAACGGGGGCAAAATCAAATTCATTAAATGAATATTTCCCGCTGTATTATTCCTTGAAGGAATGAAGCGCAGCACCTCGGACCGACTCGCAACCGTCCATTATTTTTCCGGGTGCGATGAAAATCGTCCCCGGCGAATTTGTGGCTTGACATATTATGAGCATATGCTTATTAAAGCGGCGAAGGAGACCAGGAACATGCCGAGGCCCAAATGCAATCGTCAGATCTGCGGCGTGCCGGATAAAAATTATTTCAAGCCGCGGGGAATACCCACCATAGATCTGGAGGAGGTTGTTCTGAGCCTTGATGAATTCGAAGCCGTCCGCCTGGCGGACTATGAGCAACTTTATCAGGAAGAGGCGGCAGCGCGGATGAATATTTCCCGCCAGACGTTCGGCAGAATTATCGAAGCGGCGCACCAGAAGATTGCCGACGTTCTGCTCCACGCCAAAGCGCTGAAAATTGAAGGCGGAAAAGTTACTCTTAATGAAACTGCCGCCGGCAGCCGGCCCAAATTCTGCCGGGGCAAAAAGAAACCATAGCACTAAAAGGAGAAATAATGAAAATCGCCTTACCCTCTTATCAGGATCAGGTGGACGAGCATTTCGGCCACTGTGAATATTTCACGGTATTCACAATCGACGACCAAAACAACATTCAATCTCAGGAAACCGTCACCCCGCCTCCCGGCTGCGGCTGCAAATCGAACATTGCGCAGGTTCTCGCCCAAATGGGCGTGAAATATATGCTCGCGGGCAATATGGGACAGGGCGCCGTAAACGTTTTGGGAATGAGCGGAATCCAGGTGCTGCGCGGCTGCCGGGGCAATGTGAAAGAGGTAACGGAAAGCTGGCTTGCTGGCAATCTGCGGGATTCGGGACTGGCCTGCGCCGCCCATGAACAGGGCTGCCATAACGGCTGAAGGCAAAATCGGAAATTTTGAATGATGATCCATCAGAACGGATGACAGGATGAAATAGACGAACTTGCCGCGCAAAAACGGGAAAGCGGGTATATGAAATAAATCAACGCAGGCAGCAACATCGCGATGATCCGGCAAAGCGGACAGACGGGATGCTCTCAACCGCTTGCAGATAAGTCAGCAAAAATAGAACCGACGGAGGACGCCAAAGTGGCTAATGAAAAGACCTGCGATTCCTGCAGGGACACCAGCTGTTCGGCCAGGAATCAGGCCCAAAACGAAAATAAGAAAGAATATGAAGACCGGCAGCGCCTGCAGAAGAGACTCTGCCGCATCCAGCATAAAATCGTAGTGCTCTCCGGCAAGGGCGGCGTGGGCAAAAGCACCGTCGCCGTGAATCTCGCCGCGGCGCTGGCGCGGTCCGGCCTGCGTGTGGGACTGCTCGATGTGGACATCCACGGTCCGAGCGTACCCACCATGCTGGGACTGGAAAATGAAACCCTCAAAGGCACCGCGGGAGAACTCTTCCCGGCGCAATCCGGTGCGCTGAAAGTCATGTCCCTGGGCTTCTTGCTGCAAAACCCGGATGACGCCGTGATCTGGCGCGGCCCGGTAAAGATGGGCATTATCCGGCAGTTTCTGACGGACGTCAACTGGGGCGACCTGGACTATCTGATCGTGGATGCGCCTCCGGGCACCGGCGACGAACCTCTGTCGCTGTGCCAGCTGATTCAGCCGCTGACCGGCGCAGTGATTGTCACGACACCGCAGCGTGTAGCGGCCGTCGACGTGCGCAAGTCCGTCAGTTTTTGCCGCCAGGTCAATGTCCCGGTGCTGGGCATCGTGGAGAACATGAGCGGTTTTGTCTGCCCCAAGTGCGGCGAAATCACCCAGATTCTCCCGGAAGGCGGCGGCCGAAAAATCGCCACGGACATGAACGTGCCGTTTCTGGGCGCGATTCCCATGGACCCGGGCATCGCTCTGTCCGGCGACAGCGGCAAAGTATTTATTGATCATTCCTCTGAAACACCGACGGGGAAAATGATGCAGGGTATTATCGATCAGATTACGGACGGCGATTCAAAAGTGAAGCTTGATTCTTAAGAGAGAGTCAAGATTCTTTTTGTCCTTGAACAGATATCTTTAGGACCCGGAAAACAATGCAAGGGAGCAACCGTCCAAAGTCGGAAGCAGCATTAAACGCCGTAGACAAGGTGGAAATCATAACCTTGCAGGACAACTATATCGAAATGACCGCAATGGACAACACTGCGGTGGTGACGCGGGCAATGTCCATCAAAGACGGAAAAATCAAGGCGTCCATTCTGGCGGAGCACGGCTTTTCGGCGCTCGTCAAAACGACGGTGCAGGGCAAAACGCACACACTGCTTTTTGATTTCGGCTTTTCCGAAGACGGCGCGGCCCGGAATGCGGCGTCTCTGGGACTCAATTTGCGTGAGGTCGAAGCGGCGGTTCTCTCCCACGGCCACAGCGATCACACCGGCGCCATGAAAGCTTTAGGCCAGGCCATCGGCAGGAATAATCTGCCTCTCGTGCTTCATCCGACGGCCTTCAAAACGTCCCGCTATCTGAAGCTGAGCGAGGAGCTCAAGTTCTATTTCCCGAAGATGACGCGCGAGGGGGTCAGGGACGCGGGCTTTGATCCGGTGGAAACCGAAACCCCGTATCCTTTGCTTGCCGGGACGGTGCTATTCCTGGGCGGCATTCCCCGCCGGACGGAATTTGAAAAGGGCTTTCCCATCGCCCATCGTCTGGAAGAAGGCAAAGAAGTCCAGGACGCCATTGAAGACGACACATCGGTGGTCATGCATCTTCAAGGCAAGGGGCTGGTGATTTTATCCGGCTGCGCGCATGCCGGAATCGTCAATACGGTGAAGTATGCCATGGAAGCGACCGGCGTTGATCGGATTCATGCCGTGATGGGCGGCTTTCATCTGTCCGGCCCGTTTTTCGAGCCGATCATCGAACGCACCGCGGAAGAGCTGCAAAAATTCTCTCCGGCGTATGTGGTCCCGACGCATTGCACCGGCCGCAAGGCGATCCTGGAAATCGAAAAGAAGATGCCGGGACAATTTATTTTGAACATGGCGGGAACGAAGCTCACGTTTACATAAGCAACAAGGTAAAAGGTGAAAGGTGAAAGAAAATCAGGCGGTGAACGATGAGATGCTATTCACTATTCACTATTCACTATTAACCATTCACCATCCACTAACGGAGGAGACTTCATGACAAAAAAAGGATTTCAGGATTACTACCCGGATCACTTCAGCCACTGTTACGGCTGCGGACGGCTCAACGAGCAGGGTATGCAGATCAAAAGTTTTTGGGACGGGGAAGAGACCGTTTGCGTTCACACCCCCAAGGCCAGTTACACGGGAGGCGCTCCCGGGAATGTCTACGGCGGTTTGATCGCCTCGCTGATCGACTGCCATTCCATGGGCACGGCCGCCGCGGCGAAATACCGGTCGGAGGGCCGCGAACTGGGCTCCGAACCGGCTCTGCGGTTCGTGACGGCGTCGCTGCATGTAAATTATCTTCTGCCCACGCCCATCGGCGGACCGCTGGAAGTCCGAAGCAAGATCAAGGAGATCAAGGGCCGCAAAGTCATTGTCGAATCGCGGCTCATCGCCGGCGGCAAAGTCTGCGCGACCGGCGAAGTCGTTGCGGTCCAGATTCCTGAGCACCTGACGCCGGTTGACGGGAAAAAGTAATAGCGGGGCCTGCGGCTCTAGCGGCCCCTGGAAAAGAAGGAGTGGATCATCTTGAACCATGTGCCCGGGAAACGAACCGTTCCCCCTTCGATTGGGGTGCTTCAGCCCGCAGGGAGAGGTTCGTTCAGATCCGCCAAGGGTTCGGCGAAGCCGGCGGCCGGGGGGGCGACATCTGCGCTTGTCTTGGCCGGGCGCTTGCCGTCCGTCTCATTTTTTTTCTCATTCGGGCACATGATGCTCCTCCAGCCTTTAACGTCTTTGATTTTACACGATGGAACGTCATACTTCCAGCGTAACTGATTACAGGGGCGGACTCGCTTTTCGTATCCTCTGCGCGGTCATGCAGTCACAATTAAAGTGGTGCTTTCTGAAAGGGAAGTGATATACTTCGTTGCCGCAAATAGCCGGCGGCGTTGGACTCCCGGCGGTAACTGAAGAACCGACACGTGTTGCAGCTTTTTTTCGTCATACATTATTTACAGAAAGGGGAAAACTATGGACCAGCCAGGCACACTGGATAAAACGTTTCACGTTATCATAAAGCGTATGGTGGAAACCGGACAAGCCCCGCACTATACGGAAATAGCAAAAGAACTGGGCGTTTCCATGGACGAAGGCCGCAAAACCCTGCACGAGCTTTACGCCAAACGGGTTCCCGGGTGGCTCGCACCCGGCACGGATCTTATCGCCTCTTTCGCCCCTTTCAACAATCAGCCCACCCCTTTCAGAATCTCAATTGACGGCCGGCAAAAATGGTTCGGCCAGTGAGCCTTCGAATCGCTGGCGGTCTGCTGGCTTTTCCCGGGCAAAACAGTGCACATCGATACGCCGTGTCTGGATTGCGGTGAACCCATCCACATCGAAGTCCGCGACGGCGTCATCTTGAAGGCCGACCCGCCCGAAGTCATCGGCTATGTGGCCGTTCCTTTTTCCCGCTGGATGAAGGATATGAGCTACGCCTGATCGACGATGACATTCTTCCGGTCGGAAGAACATCTTCGCAACTGGGCGCAGTTTCAAGAGGGCACGGAAGAAGGGATACTCTCCCTGCCCGGCCTGCTTAACCTTTTTTCCGGCCGGATGTTCCGGCGGCGTCTGGATCCCGATTATTTTTCCCATATGCTCGAATACAGTTTGGACTGGATCGTCGCACTCGCGGACATCGGCAAAACCGGTCCCTTCTGGTCGCTCACAAAACCATGACCGTCAACCCCTGTTCTCCTTCGCCGTTTCCGGAAAGCGAGAATGGTTTAATTTAAGCTTATTGGGAGGCGCTTAATGTACAAATTGAAATTCAGGGAAAAGGTGTGTGCAACCTGTCCATCATCCGACTGTTTGTTAAAGTGCCAGTACATGACCTTCAGCGGTCACAAGGAAGCGCACGGGGAAATGATGAAAGTCATGAAGGGCAAGGATTCCCGCGTGCTTGCCGATTGCGTCACCTGCTACGCCTGCGAGGAATACTGCACCCGGGGCAATCATCCTTTCTACCTCATTTCGGAGAAGCGCGAAGAAAAAGGCATGTTCACGGCGCCTCGCCCCATCACCAACCAGTGGATCAACATGACCGCAATGCAGGGCAAATGCCTGGTAGGCGACGTGAAGGACAAGGCGCTGTCGTGCTGCTTCATTCCCGATCTGGGTCCGCTGGGCTCGGGAGAAATCTTCAGGGATGTCGCCGCAGCCGGCGTGTTCGGCGCGGAGTTCATGTGCCCCGCCGTCCACACGCACTTCGCCCGCATGTCGGTGATCAAGGAGCGCCTGCCCGTCGTCATTGAAAATTACCGCCAGCTGGGCGTCAGGGAAGTGATCTGCATGCATGACGAATGCTATGGAACGCTGACCTCGATTGCCGAAGCCTACGGCATGGAAGTGCCCTTTAAACCCGTTTACTACATGGACTATCTCTACGAGCGAATGAAAGAGCTTAAGGGTAATATCAAGCCGCTCAATATTACCGTCGCCTACCAGCGGCCCTGCTCCAACCGCCTCATTCCGGACAAACTGCCGCTCGTCAAAAAAATCTTCAAACTGATCGGCGTCAAAGCCCCGAAAAGACTCTACCAGGACGAAAACGCCCTGTGCTGCGCGGAAATCCTGCGCTCCGTTTCCGGCTATAAGCTGGCGGACGACGTGCAGAAGCGCAACATCGACGACATGCTTAAGGCGGGCGCCGAGTACTGCGTGTTCAACTGTCCGGCCTGCCAGTCGTCTTTGTCGGAGAAGGTATCCAAGAGAGGCTTGAAACCGGTGCATATCATCGATCTTTGCAAAATGGCCATCGGCGAAAAAGGAAGGGAGGCGGCATTATGAGCGACATTCTCACATCCCTCATTGACATTGTCGGCGAAAAAGGCGTTTCCAATGCCCCGGAGGAACTCTGGTTCTATTCGCGCGACCCTGGAGTGCTCACGCCCCATCAGCCCGATTATGTGGTGGCGCCGAAAACAACCGAAGAGGTGCAAAAAATCGTCCGGCTCGCCTGCCGCGAAAAAATCCCCGTCGTGCCGATGGGGAACGGCATGTCGCTCACGGGGCTGGTGATTCCGCTCAAAGGCGGCATCGTTCTGGACATGAAGCGGATGAACAAAATTCTGGAAGTGAACGCCATGGCCCGCTACGCCGTGGTGGAAGGCGGAACATCGCAGGGTGCGCTGAAGAGCTACCTGCAGGAAAAACATCCCACACTGCGCCACAGCCTGCCCGACGCGCCGCCCACCACCACCATCGCCGCCAATGTCGCCCTGCACGGCCAGGGCCGGCTCACGAACCAATACGGCTTCAATTCCGACATGGTGACAGGACTGGAAGTGGTCCTGCCGACGGGTGATGTGTGCCTCGTCGGTTCGCCTTCGATCGGGCCCTACTGGTTTTCCAAGAGCCCGACGCTCCCCGATCTTTCGGGATTGTTTTTAGGGTGGCTCGGCACCACGGGCATCATCACCAAGGTGGGCATGAAGCTTTTCCCCAACAAAAAAATTCGGGAAGTGGAATTGTTTGTCACCGACCGGGTGGATCTCGTGCCGGTCATTCTCTACAAGCTGACGCATCTGGAAATGCTCGAAGACGTGAACGTCTGGTTTCAGCCGAAGCCGCTGATGTTTCTGGGCAACTTTCATATCACCCTTTATTTTACAGGGGACACGGAAGAGGAAATCGAATTCAAACGCAAGATGATCTGGGACACGCTTCAGGAATTCATGGATTCGAAAGACGGCGGCTTCATGAGCGTCCAGTATATGAAGGAAGCGCTGCTGCAGATGCCGGGCCGCAACATCGCCGACTTTGCGGACGTTCCCAAAGGCGGCGGTTTCGAGTATTCCGGGCCGATCACGATCATCGAACATTTTCCGCAGTATGCCGCCAAAGTCGTCGAACTGGCCCAAAAGTACAATGTCCTTTACGCCAGCTCGGCCCGGCTTATTTCCGGCGGCCACTGCATGATGTTCAGCATCTCGTTTGCCTTCAACCGCAATGACAAGGCGATGATGGCCCGGGTCAAAGAGGCGCTGGATGAAGCGACGGCGTTCGCCCTGGAGATGGGCGGCGTACCCTGGAAGCCCAATTACATGGAGCAGAAAATGGTGATGGAGAAGATGGAGCCCAATGCCCTAAAGCTCCTGGGGATGATCAGGAAAAACCTGGATCCCTGCGGGATCATGAATCCCGGCAACTGGGAGGTGAACTCATGACTTACCTGCGCAACCTGCAACACGCCGACATCGTCCACCGCTGTTTCCGCTGCGGCTACTGCAAATTCCCCTCGGACTACAGCGATTTCAACTGCCCCTCCTACAAGGCCTTCGGCTGGGATACCTATTCGCCCGGCGGCCGGATGTGGCTCATCCGCGCCTGGCTGCAAGGCGACATTGAAGCGACGCCCCGCTTTGCCGAAATCATGTTTTCGTGCGTGACCTGCGACAACTGCAAGACGCAGTGCGTCTTCCCGAAATTCAAAGATTTTCTGCCGGAGATTTTCCAGGAGGCCCGGGCCCAACTCGTCAATGACGGGCGCGTCCCGCCGGGAGTGCGGGACTATTTCAAAGCCATCGCCGCAAGCGGCAATCCCTACAAGCGGCCGCAATCCGAGCGGGGAAACTGGGGGCGCGGCACGGGCCTGCAGCCTTACACCGACCAGGAATACCTGTTCTATGCGGGCTCGGTGGGCTCCTATGACGAAGTCGGCCAGAAAATGGCCAAGAGCGTGGGACGGATGCTGGTTGACGCGGGCGTATCCGTCGGCATTCTGGGAAATGAAGAAACCTGCGACGGAAACGATGTGCGAGCCATGGGGGAAATGGGATTGTTTGCGGAGCTCGCGCAGGCCAACATTGAGCAATTCAAGGATAAAGGCATCAAAAAAATTATTACCCTTGATCCGCACGCGCTCAACACCTTCAAGAAGGACTATCCGGCACTGGGCGGAAAATTCAAGGTGCTGCATTATACCGAGGTGCTCGCTGATCTGATTAGGAAGAAAAAAATAAAGCTCACAGCCTCACCGGCGAAAATCACCTACCATGACCCCTGCTACCTGGGCCGGCATCAGCAGATCTACCAGGCGCCGCGGGAAGTTCTAAAAGCCATTCCCCAGGCGCAGCTTTCAGAGATGCGCCGTAACGGCCCGGATGCTTTTTGCTGCGGCGGCGGAGGAGGAAATTTCTTTACGGACATTCTGGGGACGGCCCCGGACAGCGCCCCGCGCGTCCGCGTCCGCGAAGCGCTGGAAACCGGCGCCAACATCATTGCGGTCGCCTGCCCCAACTGTGCCAAGATGCTCACCGATGCGGTGAAAATGGAAAACCTGGAAGATAAACTGGAGGTGCTGGGCATCGGCGAAATTCTGGCCAAAGCACAAAAGTGATGAACGTGTAAATTGCGACACAGGCTGTCATTCCAAAGCGCATGCTGCGTCACAATTGCGACAATGAACATACAAGTTCGTCATACCGGCGTAGGCCGGTATCCAGGAGCATTTGATCGTACTGGATTCCCGCCTTCGCGGGAATGACAATATGGAGGAAACAATTAATGAACAAAGAAGAAATGCTGGACGAAGTCTACAAGAGGGCGAAAGCCTATGAACTCCGGGGCGGCAACTGCGCGCAGTGTTCACTTTCCGCCATACTTGAAGTGCTGGGCGTGGACGATGAAGCCGTCGTCCGGGCCGCCACGGGATTTGCCGACGGGGTGGGCCTCACCGGCGACGGCCACTGCGGCGCTCTGTCCGGCGGGACGATGGCCATCAGTTACTTTTTCGGAAGAAAGAAGGAAGACATGGCCCGGGTGGGCAAACAACTTAAAGCGCTCCTGCTTTCAAAACAATTTCACGAGCAGTTTATCGCGGAATTTTCCACCTGCCGCTGCCACGATATTCAGGTCAAACAGTTCGGCCGTTTTTTCAATCTCTACGACATGGAAGACATGAAAGCGGCCCAGGCCGCGGGATTGCCTGAAGGCTGCTCCACGCTCGTGGGCAAGGCGGCCAGGTTCGCGCTCGGCATCATCCTCGACGAACAGGCCAAACAAGAAAAGAAGGCGGAGTTGCCGGTGGTCTGAAGGACTAGCCCGCAGACGCCTTCATTAAGAAGCGGCGGTTTATCAACTGCGCTCACAGGAGGATTATTTTGTGGTTAAGGTAACGGAAGAGATCAAAGAAAGTCTGAAGGCGACAAAGGTGGCATACCTGGCCACCGCGGCCAAAGACGGCACGCCCAACGTCGTGCCCATCGGCGCCGTCAAGTTTCTCGATGACGAAACGCTCCTCATCTCCGATCAGTATTTCAATAAGACCCTGAAGAACCTGCGGGAGAATTCCAAAATCGCGCTTTCCTGGTGGGGGGAAAAAGGCGGGTTCCAGATCAAGGCCGACATCACGATCCACACGGACGATGAAATTTTTCGCGAGGACGTGGAGTGGGTCCACGGCATCCGGGCGACGCTGCACCCGAAGTCGGCCATCGTGGGCAAGATCACCGGCGTGTATATCGTGAAGGGCGGACCCGACGCCGGGAAGCAGATTCTATAAGCGGCTGCCGCAGAAACCGCCGGCGCCGGCGTGATGAAGAACCGCATTCCCCGGCATGCCGAGCGCATGCCGCCTTCGAGACTGCGCCGTAACGTCATTGCGGGCCGTCTCTACTCTATGTTTTGTCATTGCGGACGACCATACCCTGAAGGGCAGAATCCCCTTTTTGTCATTGCGCGCGGGCGACCCTACTCTATGCTTTTGTTATAGATAGCCTACGCTACCCTGAAGGGCAGAATCCCCTTTTTGTCATTGCGAGGAGGCCCTTGGCCGGCGTGGCAATCTCGAGTATTCTGCTACGCATGAGATTGCCACGCCGATTAAGAATCGGCTCGCAACGACGCTGTCGAATTGCCACCATCACCTCGGGTGGCACGGCAGCGCCAGAGTGGCGCTTCGCAACGACAGACAGAGAGCCAGATTGCCGCGCCGCCTGCGGGGTCGAAATTGACGGAAGGGAAAGTGCGACACAGTCTCTCCGCAGAAGTGACAAGGAAGAGACCGCGTTTCCCTTCGTCCATCCTGAATCGTATTGATACTACTCGCGGCCGTATCGGCTGTGGATCTCCTCGGCCCCCCGGATGATGTTTTCCACAAGCTCTTTCACGCTGAGGATCCGGCCGATTCCGGTCACGGCAAACGAGGCGGCCTCGCTCCAGTTGATCTCATCCGGCGCGGGCCGGTTCGCTCCGCTGCGGTCGAAAGGCGCGGGCGTCAGGACACGCTTGCGGAAAGCCGGATCGTCCAGCTTCAGATTCAGCATCCGTTCCTTGAACGCGTCGCCGATCGGACATTCCCGGGTCGTCATGAGCGCGCTCCCCAGAGTTACACCTTGGGCCCCGAGGGTAAGAGCAGCGAGAAAACTGCGGGCATCTCCGATGCCTCCGGCGGCGATCACCGGTATTTTTAATTCCCGGACTCCCCACAGGATAGTCGTCATGGTCGGCAGCTGTTCCGGATTCTTGATGCCGGCGCCTTCCGCACCGACCAGGATGACGGCGTCAACCCCCACCGCCTCGGCATGGACGGCATCCTTGATCCGGGCCGATTTGTGAATCCAGGGCAGCTTCGATTCTTTGATGCGCTTCGCCAGAGCATCCGGTTTGTAAATGGACGTTTCGATCGGCACCCGCTCTGCGATGCAAACCTCCAGCATTTCATCAAGGCGCGGGCACAACCCGATGCTCAAATTGACGCCGAAGGATCCCGCCGTCGCGTTGCGGCACTTCCGGATATCTTCGCCAAGCCTCTCGGGTGTTTTGCAGATGGATGCAGTGATGGTTCCATGCGCGCCTGCTTCGGCAACGGCGGCGGCAAACGGCCAGGTCCCGATCGCTTCCGTTGCGCCCTGCAGAATCGGATATTTGCACCCCAGCAGTTCCGTGATTTTGGTCTTCCATTGCATGATTGTTCCAGTCCTCCCAATTTTGAAATAAGGCGGATGGCAGTTCTCCCGGTGCATCCCGCAAAACATTTTAATCAGCCGGAATAATGCTGCTCGGACATCGCGTTTCGCGGACCTTTGTGGCTCCCCTGTCGAATCAGTCGCCCTCGTCTTATTTCCGCCTGTTCTTTTCGTAGCATCTTCCACAGAATTTTGCCAACCGTCAATTTCGTCAGATCTGCCGGAATTCAATACCTGACGGTACCCTCCGTCGCAGACTCCGCATTTCAGGACCCTGCAGACCTTTTAAACTGCTCCCCGCGGCCCGCGTCCGTAATCCGCGGCTGATGGCCTGGCTTCCCCGGGATTGCCGGTGCGGCATCCGGGGCTCTGCGGCACAGGCGCTTCTGGAAAAGAACACGGTGTTAAATCAGATTGACAGATTTGAATATTTTTTTTATACGCAAAACATACGTATGTATTCTAAAGGCCTTTCGTCGCCACTGATGAAAGCCGGCAATCTTAGAGGAAGGAGGAAGATAAATCCGGGTTTTTCGAAAGATTTAACAGGCTTCAGCATGATCAGGGATATTCAATCGATTTTCTATTAATAAGGAGGAGATTGTAAATGAAATGTATCAGCAAGGGAGTTGTTTTTTTTGCGTGTGTGCTTTCAATCCTGTTTCTGACAGCTTTTAATTCGCCTACGGCATCCGCCGCAAAGGCCGAAAAAAAAGCCAAGGCCGTAAAAGCGGAGCCGGCGGAAAAAGTTAAATTCAACGCCGCTGTTGACGCAAGCAAGATGGGCGATATGTCCGACTATGATCCTTCGAATCCCGTTGTTCCAACCGGCGATACCATCAAGATCGCTATTGTGGCTTCCTTCTCCGGAGCTGCGGCGGCCAACGGACAATTCTACTGGAATGTCGTGCAATGGGTGGCCCATGATATCAATAAGAGGGGCGGCCTCCTGGTCGACGGCAAGAAGAAACTGATTGAAGTCCTGAAAGCCGATCATATGGGCAAGGCTGACCAGTGCAAGAAAGTCACTGAACGGATGATTCTCCAGGAAAAAGTAAATTTCCTGTGGGGCACCGACGGCAGCCACCTCATGAAAATCATCAACGAAACAGCCAATAAGTACAAAGTCATTGCTTTGAATGCCACCTGTCTGTCCGACGACCTCCAGGATGCCAACAATTTCTCCCGCTATGCCTTCCATGCCGCTTTTTCTACCGAGCAGGTCGGTCGCGCTTTTGCCTATTACTATGGTCAGGTTCGCAAGAAAGAAAAGAAATTTTATATCCTCTGCCAGGATTACTCTTTCGGTCATCAGATTGCCGATGGATTCAAGGCGGGGCTGAAAGAATATTATCCGGAAGCGCAAATCGTCGGCGAGGATTACCACAAACTTTTCCTGACGGACTTTGCCCCTTATCTGGAGAAGATCAAAGCCTCGGGTGCCGAAGTGGTTTACACAGGCGACTGGTTCCCGGATGCCGGAAATGTTCTGAAGCAGGCGCGGCAGATGGGAGTGAAACTTCCGTTTGCCAATATATACATGGATACTCCTGATTTTCTGCATGAAGTCGGCGTCGAAGGGACAAAAGGTCTGACCAATCTCAGCACCTGGTTTACGGCAAATCCCCAGTTCAAAGAGCCCGGGTATATCAAGATGTATCAGACCTGGAACGGTCTGTGGAAAAACAAATGGAAGACCCCGCCCTTCAACGGCCGGACTTTTGAAATTTACGGCGGCAACTGGGGCTCCTGGACCAACGTGACTTACTGGCTGATGAGCGTCGTTGAACGTGCCAAAACCACGGATCCGGAAAAGATCATCAGCATCTGGGAAAATGACACCTTCAAATTTGTCAACGGCAAAGTGGTGAAGATGAGGGCCTGCGATCACAAGATTGTTCAGGATTTGGCGATTATCGAATTTGTGCCCTGGGAGCAGCAAAAGGTGTCCTACAATATACCGCCTTATTACTGGTATAAGGGCTGCTCTTCCTACGGCCCGTCAGCGTTGATTCCGGCCGCCAAAGTCCTTCCCTGGATGGATCAGAAACTGGACCGCTGCAAAGGCAAAACCAATTGGGGTGAATAGCCAAATCAATCGATGTTGATGCCGAGACTGCCCGGGGACATCCCGGGCGGTCTTTTTTTTGCGGGAGCGGTTTTCCCAAGCGCCACAAACTGAATATCACCCGACGCTCTTCTGAATGTTTCGGACATCCGGCTGCAGCGGAGCATCGCAGACCGCACGTTCTTTGCCTGCGGCATCAAAACGCCGACATTTGCTTGACATAAAAAACATTTCAGAGATAGTAGGTGCAACAAAATGATTCATCCTGCTGCCCGGCTTGGGATCGATCAAATATCGAAAATCACATTTTAAGGATACGAACATGCCCTTTGAAAAAGAACTGGATCACCTGAAGACATTGCAAGACAAAGCCCGCCGGATGGGCGGGCCGGCAAAAATCAAAATTCAACACGACAAAAAGAAATTGACGGCGCGGGAGCGCATCCCCCGTCTTCTGGACCCCGATACGTTTCTGGAAGTCGGAATGTTCAACTGCTCGGACGTTCCGGGGATGGAAGACAAAACGCCGGCGGACAGCAAAATCGGCGGCTACGGCAAAATCAACGGACGGCCGGTCGCCGTCATCGCCAACGACTTTACGGTGCTTGCCGCCACCAGCAGCCGCGTCGCCGCGCGCAAGGAAGTGGATATCAAAAGTGAAGCCGTGCGCCGGGGGTTTCCGCTCGTTTATCTGGGCGAAGCCGGCGGGGCGCGGATGCCCGACATTATGGGCGCTAAGGGACTCGCTTCCTACGGCGGCGGCGGGTACGACACCTTTTTGCAGGCCATGAGCCGCGTGCGCAAATCGCCTCTGGTCACGGCCGTCATGGGCGAATGCTACGGCATGCCGACCTGGATGGCGTGTCTTTCCGATTTCGTCGTCCAGGTCAAGGGCAGCGCCATGGGCGTTTCCGGCCCCCGGGTACTGGAGCTGGCGATCGGTGAAAAGATTTCCGACGAAGAGCTGGGCGGCTGGAAAGTGCATGCGGAAATCACCGGCAATATCGACCGCGTCGCCGAAAATGATGAAGAGGCTCTGGACATCATCCGCGAGTATCTGTCCTATATGCCTTCGCACTGCGACGAAAAGCCGCCGGTGCTTCCCGTTCCCGCGGGATCGGGCGGCGGCATGGACAAAATCCTGAACATTCTGCCCGAGAAAAGAAACCGCGCGTACGATATGAACAAAATCCTCGGCACGATCGCCGACGGCGGCATCTTATTCCCGGTGAAGCCCGCTTTCGCCAAAAGCGTCATCACGGCCCTGGCGCGCGTGAACGGACAGGTCATAGGCTTTGTCGCCAACCAGCCTTCTTTCGGGGCGGGAGCCATCGACACCAACGGCATTGATAAGATCACCAGCTTTCTGGTCTTGTGCGATTCCTTCAACATCCCCCTGCTCTTCTTTGAGGACACGCCGGGATTTCTGGTAGGCCGTGAAGCGGAGCGCAACCGCGTGGGCGCCAAAGTCATGAATTTCATGAACGCCCTGGGGCAGATCACGGTCCCCAAAATTACGGTGATTGTCCGCAAAGCTTACGGGATGGCTTTTCACACGATGGCCGGCCCGGGATGCAAAACGGATTTCATCGTCGCCTGGCCGACGGCGGAAGTGAGTTTCGTCGCGCCGGAAATCGCGGCCAATATCGTGTTTGCCGGAAAGATGGCCAACTCTCCCGAACTCAAGGAACAAAGAGACAAGTACATTGCGGAGATGGTCAGAGACAGCGCCCCGTATTCAGCGGCTGGGGCGCATTTCTTCCAGGATGTCATCGACCCGCGCGACACGCGCAATTTCATTATCCGTGCGCTGGACATCTGCGAAGACCAGCGCACGGGCGGCATCGGCGAACACCTGCTGGCCAACTGGCCGACAAAGTTTTAGGGAAGGAAGGACGCGGATAAAACAAATTATAAAAATTTTTTAACCGACAGGAGGACAGGCCATGAAGGAAACACCCGATTATGAAAAGTATACGATAAGCGAAGAAGAGATGGGCAAACGCTACAAGAACTGGACGGAGTCTCTGGCCCGGCAGATGGTCGTCCTCTATCGGGTCGGAAAAGAGACAGGCGGCGAGAAGTTTGTCGAACGCCTGAAAGAGGAATATTACAAGCAGGGCCAAAAAGGCGCCCATATGTGGATGTCGCTCACCGGCACGAAGCCCGAAGACTTTTGCGACTGTCTGGCTCTGCCCAAAGTGCATGATCTGATCGACGATACGTTTGCGAATTTCTGGGACGGCTACGTGGAAAACACATCCACAGGTTTTGAGAAAGAATTAAAAACCTGCCCGGTGACGAAACCCTGGTCCAAAGAGCCGGAGCTCTGCGAAATCCTGCTTGCGGAATCGCTCCGCGGCATGGCGGCCGAACTGAATCCGAAATTCAAAACCAGCGGCTTTACCAAACTGCTCACCAAAGGCGACAAGGTTTGCCGCTTCCGCGTGGCGCTGGAAGATTAAAAGTATATTCAAAAACCACCGGGGAAACCCGAAGATCGCGCTTTCCCGGTGGCGAAAAAAGCCGACGATTCTTCAGGACTTTGCACAATAGTCGCGACCATTGTGCAAAGCATTGCATAATAGTCGCCGCACTTTGGGGCCGGGAAAGCTTCCGAAAGTAGCTCATGGCGCTGAATTTCGTTCCGGATGAACAGGCCGAGAGCTTTGCGTAATGAACAATTGTCATCGCGAGTCGCGTAAGCGACGTGGCGATCTCTCCAAATATTAAATAATTACGAGATTGCTTCACGCTGTCCGCAATGACCGACGGGCACTATGCAAAGCTTTTGTTTCATGAAGGACGATCGAGGAGTACTGTTTGTAAGTTCAACGAAAAAAATCACCCGGAGCGCAGCGATCGGCTGTATTGGCTGGTTGGGCAATCATAATTCACAACACCTGCACATTGTCATTTTTCTTTTTGAGAAGAATCGAATGCAGTTATAGCAAATACCCATTCAAACTCTTTACCATCTTTGTATCCGCCCAGCCACTGTGCAAATGCAACAAATTGTTGTCCTTCCTTAACCTCTTCTACCAAATATGGAAGAAGCTCTTTTTGGATAGGAAGCCAGAACTGCCGCTTACCTTCACGCACTAAGACTTCGGATTCGTACAATGCCCGTATTTTAGGTTTATCAATATAAAAAGCATCGAGAAACTGCGCCCGTTTGATGTTCAGTAATTGATGCCTGCCCATATAAACAACGGCAGCACGTGAAGCGAAGTCGTGCGCTGACGTTAAGATATCAGCGCCGCAGATTACTCCGCTGTGGAGTTCAATAATTTCTTGAAATGTTCTTTTAACGTAGCGATCCCATGTAGATTGTGCAGACGTAATATCATCATTCAAGATAAATGATACTGAAACGAGGAACACCGATATAATTA
>SBEK01000049.1 GCA_009668925.1 Deltaproteobacteria bacterium | reverse complement strand
CTTTTTCCAGCCGGCCGGAAGCGGCGCTTTCTTCCAGCCGCAAGGCCTGCAAATCAGGTTGCTGCCCAAGCGCGAGCTGCACCGCTTCTTCCACCGTCATCGGGTATCCCGGCAGCGCGCAAAGAAATATTAGAACTGTGGTCAGAACAAAATAACGCATCGATTCACCTCGCTTAATCATGAAGGAATGCCAAGTCAGATCCTCAAACGGGATTTCAGACGAAACTCGTTTGAGGACTCGGCGTTTAAGAAATAATCAGGCGAGGGAATTCTGAGGGGGTTTGTGGATGGACGTATGAAACTTGGAAATCAGCGTCGAACTGATTGCGGCGCCCAGGGACATCACCAGGACAGGCGCCGGAAGGGAGCAGAATCCGACACCCGCGAGAGGATTCGCGCAAATCGAACAGATGAAGTGATCATCCTGACCGCTCTCATTGTCGCAGGGGATCCCGTTATGCAATGAAATACTTGCATCCGCGTTAAGGGCTTTCACGGAGCTCTGGGTTGCGCCCCCCTGGAACGGAGCGCGGCCGAGACAATCGGCGCAGGCCATGCTGTCGAACAGCGGCACGAAAATATAGAGAAGCACCATGATGCAAATGATTCTTCTTTTGCTTTTTCGAAAACGCATGCCGCTCCTCATTTTATCGCCCTTTTAAAGCCAACGCCCCGGCGGAATTGGTCATTTTAACAATGCCGGGTCAGACGGACCTGTTCCGGAATCCTTCTCTTTGCTCCAATACCATGTTTATACGAGTAATGGCACCAGGCGCTTTTGTCAAGTCGCGTTTTTCGTCTCTTCCGGGCTTGAGCATTCGGAGATACTTTCCGGGTGAGAACGTCACGATTGCTTCATCATGTCCAGAATTTTTCGCGTCGCCCGAGCCGGATCATCGGCCGAGCAGATGGCCGACACAACCGCCAGGCAGTCGGCGCCCGCTTCAACCACCGCCCGGGCATTTCCGGCATTGATCCCGCCGATGGCCACCAGCGGATGGCGGCTTATCGCTTTGATTTTCCGAAGGCCCGCCAGTCCCCAGGGCTCTTTGGTATCCGTCTTGGTGGGCGTTGCAAAAACGGGGCTGACGCCGATGTAATCGACGTCGAGCTTTTCGCTCATCTCGACATCTTCCCAGGTTTCCACCGACAAACCGATAATCGCCTTCTTCCCCATCAGCCGCCTTGCCGTTGCGTACGGCATGTCTTCCTGGCCGATATGCACGCCGTCGGCGTTTGAGGCCAGCGCCACGTCAACCCGGTCATTGATGATCAGTGGTACCCCATAGGGAATGAGCATTTTTCTTATGGCCAGGGCCTCCTCCACAAAATCGCGCGTCGACAATTCCTTTTCCCGCAATTGAACTGAGATCGCTCCGCCCTGCACGGCCTGCAAAACGACATCGAAGAGGGATCGGCCGCGGCAAAGGCCGCGGTCCGTCACCAGATAAATACCGCGCATGATCACTCCTCTATTTTTAAACGCCCCGCGATGTCGGATTCATTGAGCCGATACAGGGTGTCCAGGAAATTCACCTGCAGCGAACCGGGGCCCGCGGACAGGGCAGCCGCCATTTCTCCGGCGATGCCCATCACCGACATCGCCTTCGCCGCCGCTGCAAACGCGTCTTTTTCCACGGCGGCAAAAGCGCCGCACAAGGCGCTTGCCGTACAGCCCAGACCCGTGACTTTGGTCATCAAGGGATGGCCGTTGGCGATCTTCAGCATCCGTGCGCCGTCGATGATGTAGTCGACCGCCCCGCTCACACACACGACGCATTGCTGTTTTTCACTGATGGAGCGCGCGGCCTGAAGCGCTTCAGCGGAGGCGGCGGTGCTGTCCACGCCTTTGGTCTTAAGCCGGTCATCCGTGAGCGCCATGATTTCGGAGGCATTCCCCCGGATAATTGCCTGCCGCCCGGCGCCGATCAGTTCACGGATGGTTTGCGTCCGGTAGGGCGTCGCCCCTGCGCCGACCGGGTCAATGACCACGGGCACGCCTTTGGACGCGGCCATGGCCAGAGCTTTAAACATCCCCCGGACCCAGGGCGCGCTCATCGTGCCAATATTGATGACGAGCGCCGACGCAATCGCCGCGATATCCGCCACTTCTTCTTCGGCGTGGATCATGACCGGAGAAGCACCGATGGCCAGAAGCGCATTGGCCGTATTGTTCATCACCACGTAATTGGTGATATTATGGACGAGAGGGCCCTGCGCCCGGATGTCTTCTATTGATTTAAAAATTTCCGCCGCGGTCATTTTCATTTTTTTCTCCTGTATTGCCCATTTTATGGCATTAGACTCCAAGAATCAATTGCACATTTCTTTATCGGGAACCGTCGCGACTGTTCCCTGCTTACCGTTGCCCGCCGGTTAATTCCCAAAATCATGGCGATTAAAAATAAAAAACCCTTTCGCCATGACGGAGAAAGGGTTGGAAGCGTCTTCTTTATTCTCCCTCCGCCGGCATTATCCGGATCAGGTTCAACGGGTATCATCTCAGACGGGGCCGATGCCCCGCCACCCCAAGTTTTGTTTTCATTTACCAAGCAACATTGCGTTTGTCAAGAACGAGGGGTTGCAACCCCTTGTTCTAAATTCATTCATCGCTTCTTAAGACGCTGCATTCTTCATCCGGCGGTTGCGAACCAAAATAAGAATGGTGCCGATGACCACGGAAACCACCAGCCCGTAATCCTGAGGAACCCGCAGATGAATCGCCGCGCTCATGCCGATCAGCGACCAGAGAAAGGGAATGATGAGGAGGTAGCCGGGAACCTTCTTTGCCGTCCACAACAAAATGCCGATTGTGAAAATCGTTGTCGGACACGGAGCAACGCCGAACATCGGCGCCGCGGGGTAAATGTGTCCGAAGAAGATGCCGAGCAGAGGATAAATGACCATCGCATAAAGAATAAACAACGCTCCCAGGACCGGCAACGGCGCCGCCGTAAAACGGAAGGAAAGTTTTCCCAGAAAAGTCCCCGCCGCCAGAAAAAGCAGGCCCTGCAGGATGAAAACGATCCCGAAAATCCGGGCGGCCGGATTAATCACACTGAAGTGGAGGATGTGGTAAAAGATGCCCATCCACACCCAGAAGATCGCCAGAATGCCGCTGATGATCCGGTCCGACGGGTTTGTCCTGCGAATGGCCAGCGCCAGAGCTGCAATTCCCAGAATATAAGCAATGATCTGGGCGGGCCAGATTGCTTCGTTATAGTTTTTGAATACGGTGAAGAACTGCTCGACGGTAAATGGTATATTCATACTTCCTCCAATCCTTTATGCGATGTCGATGTTCGATTTCAAGCCCATCTCAGTGCAGATGAGATTGGCACTCATTGATCTCAATAGTCAGATGCGTCAACTCGTGGATGTCGCCCAGCCGGGTCCGGTATTCCTCCATCGAAACGTTCTTTGACGTCACCACGGACAAGATGCAGGAATATTTATTTTGCGCCACCTTCCAGAGATGTAAATCGCATATTTTCGAATCCCCGTCGGATTCTATCGCTTCCCTGATTTCATCGGCCACGCCCGTGTCCGTTTCACGCTCCAGCAAAATGTTTCCCGTTCCTTTCAACAATATCAACGACCAGCGCAGAATCAAACCCGCTCCGACGATCCCCATAAACGGGTCCAGCCAGACCCACTGAAAATATTTCGCCCCGAGCAGCGCCACGATGGCTAGCACGGACGTCAGCGCATCGGCCACGACATGCAGATAGGCCGACTTCAAATTCAGATCTTCGTGGTGGTGTGTATGGGAAGCATGTTCATCATGCCCATGGTCATGGGCATGATCGTGCGCGTGTCCGCCGCCGGTGAGAACAAAAGCGCAAAAGAGATTGACCAGCAATCCGATTACGGCAACGACGAGCGCCTGATTGTAATGGATGCTCAGAGGGTGAAGGATTCTTTCGACGGAAGAAAAGATCATCGCCAGGGCAACGATGCCCAGAACGATCGCGCTTGTGTAACCGCCCAGTATCTCAATTTTCCAGGTTCCGAAGGTAAAGGTTTCGTCTTTAGCGTACCTTCTGGCCAGGACGTACGCAGCCAGGGATATGCCCAGCGCAAAGGCGTGCGTTCCCATATGCCAGCCGTCGGCCAGAAGCGCCATGGAATTGGAAAGCCAGCCGACCAGTATTTCCGCCACCATCGTCGCGAACGTGATGATCACGACGATCAGCGTTCGCTTTTCGACCGCTTTCTTCTCAGCGTTAAACACGTGATGATGCTGCCACAATTCGATTTGTTCGTTATGCATGACTCATCCTTTTTTGTTCGCACGTCATCGTCGAAACGTCGGATAAGCGATTAGCATATAGACAGCATGCTGTCAAGACTGATTTATGAATTATCTCTTGACAGCATGACGCACATCGGGTAAGTTGGCGTCATGAAAAAAGAAGATGAAGATTCCATGAAAAAGACGACCATCCGGATTCCGCTGGATGCGTATAAAAAGATCGCGCACTACTGCATCGACAACGACGTCAGCGTTCAGGATTTCCTGAAAATGGCCGCACTGCACTGGATCGACCACAAAATCCATCTGAAGAAAGATTAGCGGTCGGCTGCACGTCACAGATCCGTGATACGCGGAACACGCCCTGTCTCATTGCTATCATGATATTTCGCAAATTATTTTGACAGGTCGTTTAATTAGTGCTATCGTCAGACCAATTAAAAGACCGTCAGGAGTAATTTTTATGCAGACAACTATCAAATATTCAGAAGATGTCGTTCCGATAACCGATCTGAAAATCAATCCGGGACGGATTGTCAATCAGGTGGATAAGACCCGCAGGCCGGTGCTCCTGACCAGCCGGGGGCGGGGTGTCGCCGTTGTGGAATCGGTAAAAGTTTATGAGGAAAGAACGGAGGAACAGGCGTTCCTGCGAGGGGTCGTCCAGGGCCTGATGGATATCGAAGATAATCGGGAAATCAGCCTGAATGAGGTTAAAAAACAACTGGGATTAAAGTAGACATGCCCCCCAAAAACACAATCACATTTGCGAAGTCGGCCTTTGATGATCTTGAAGGTATTCGCGCCTGGTATAGAGATCAGCAAGTGCCTGATGCCGGCAACAAATTACTTGATGAAATCGTTTCTCAGGTAGAAAAGCTTGCCGATTTCCCGGAGAGCGGCCGTATTGTGCCGGAATTCGGCATTGCCAATTTAAGAGAAATTATCTATCCACCCTTTCGGATAGTTTACCGCCTTGATGGTCATAAAATCAGAATTATCCGCATCTGGCGCAGCGAAAGACTCTTGAGAATGCCGTAAATAAAATTGGGGCGGCAGTTGAGCCAGGGCCAGTTCATCCGTGGTATGTTGAAAGGAATTGCGAAACAAGGGGCTTGAGCCTCTTGTTCTTCGGCAGATGATGCTTTGCCCTGTTGCATAGAATATATTCCATGGTATGACGCAGCTGGTCATCCGATTGCATCAACCATTTGTTGAACTTTTGGGCCCAAAGATGAAAGGGGTTCTTTGCCTTCCCACCCAGGCATTCTCTATAGAGTTGCGCCGATTTTCCTTTGAGCCGCCTGACCATATCGCTGACTTTGTCTTCCTCGCATTCAATCAGCATGTGCACGTGATCCCCGCAAATATTATATGCATACACAGTGTAACTATTTTCGCGAACAAGACCGCCGAGGATTTCCGTAATCTTAATTTCTGCTTTTTCATCCAGATAGATTCCTGATTCTTTCTTGACATGATGATCGATCATCCTCTGGGAAATTCTGGAATGATGAGTCACCCAGGTCACGTGGTAAATGCCCGCCGGATAATGTGTCTGTCTGGATGTCTTCATAACACTATTCCAGGGCACAAGGGGTTGTTGCCCCTTGTGCTACCGTCCGTTCATTTCCTGAGAACAAGGGGTTGCAACCCCTTGCTCTCCGCTTTGCATCAAGCCTCATTCAACCGTACGTCCACTTCGGCGGTTCCGCGCTTGCCCTTGTTGGATTCGGCGTATTTGCCAAAAGAGCCGTTGAGGACGGCGTCCTTGGAAAAGACTCCCGCAATCTCATCCCACTTTTCAGCATACTGCTTGCAGGTATAATATTTGATGCGGGCCTTGTCGGACTTGTCGGCCTGATCCGGTTTGCTGCGGCAGTCGTAGACGGCAAACTCGTCAAAGTCGGTCACGATGGAAAGCGGCAGTATGGCCGACCAGGCGTAACGCCGGACATGGAATGCCGCCGCCGGCGCGTCTTTGATGTTGACGAGAGGGTTTCTTCGCTTCGACAAAAAACTTCCGCTGACCGCCGATGCGGAAGGAATAATCCGGCGCTTTGGTCACGCCGCTGACTTTTACCGCGTCTTCATGGATGACATCTTTGTAAGCTTCGGCATGGCCCGACGTGTTGTTGACGTCCCAGCCCAGAGCCTCAAAGAAAGGATCGATAAATTCCCGGCGGACTTGGGTTTCATTTTACGCGCCGGATTTGTAAGCATCGAGGTTTCGGTCGAATCGTTCGATCAGATCCAGGATAATATGCGGTGCGGGCATAGGCAAGTTCCTTCATTCAACCGGAAAGATTTTTTGAGAACTTTAATGCAGTTCTTATTAGAGACAGTTCGCATACTTATCAATATTTTCTTGCCCCTCCCGTTGTTTTTTATTTTCACATTTCATCTTCCGCATGGTAATTAACCATCTTACAACAAGCTGTCGAGATTTGAAATGAACGTCGTTGTTGCGCAGCGAGCCGCGGAGAATTAACGCTCGTCCCGCAAAGCGGGATTAAAAATGCTCCAACAGGGTGTTGAAAAACCCTGCTGGTAAAGGCTGTTCTTCCGGGAGCGCGTTCCCGTAAGGAAGCGCTTCATGTCCAAAGCCTCTTCCGCACCGGTTTTGGCGCCGGAGGCGAAACAAAAGGCTTAGAGACAAAGCGTCGCGCTTGTCCCGGTGCCCTTTCGGGGAGGATCGGTGAGCGGAGCGTACCTGAAACGTAAGTGAGCAGGCTAGGGCCGAAGCTAAGCGCAGTATATAAGCTTTTTTCAACAGCCTGGTAAGAAAGGATGACGCCATGAATCAAACACCCTTAATCTTCGGCATCGGCCAGTGTTCGCTCGACTATATCGGTTTGATACCCGCTTATCCGCTGCCGGACGTGAAATGCGAGTTTTCCAATCTGGTCATCCAGGGCGGCGGCCCCGTGGCCACAGCCCTCGTCGCGCTTAAACGCTGGGGGCTCGACTGCCATATGGCAGGCGTGGCCGGTGATGACGATTTCGGCGGACAAATCGCCGCCTCCCTTATCCAGGAAGGGATAGATACGAGCGGCCTCATGATTCGACGAAATGAACTCTCCCAGTTCGCCTTCGTCGTGAGTGAACCCTACAAAGGCCGCCGGACGATATTCTGGCAGCGGCCGACCGGCCGGGCCCTTGAGCCGGAAGAAATCAACGTGGACATTCTTTTACGAAGTTCGGCGCTGCATATCGACGGTCTGTTTCCCGAAGCATCTCTTTTCGCCTGCCGCAAGGCGAAAGAGGCGGGCATACCGGTCATTGTAGATGCGGGAACGCTGCGCGACGGCATTCTGGAAATCGCCGGTCTGAGCGATTGTTTTGTCGCGTCGGAAACGTTTTCCAACGCGTTTGCCGAAACGCATCAGGAAACCTGCCGGAAGCTTGCCGGCATGGGCATACGCATTACGGGTGTGACGCTGGGCGCAAGAGGCTATATGGCTCTCATCGACGGGCATTTTATCTTCCGGGAGGCTTATCCCGTGGAAGCAATCGATACCACCGGCTGCGGCGACGTCTTTCATGCCGGCCTGACGTTCGGCATCGTGCACGGCTGGGATGCCGGGAAGTCCCTCGATCTCGGCGCCTGGGCGGCAAGCCTGGTCTCCCTGCAAACGGGCGGACGCAGGGGTATCCCCAGCCGAAGAGAAGTGCAGTCCCGTTTTCCGATCGAAGAGCAATCGTAACTTAAAATATAATCCTGAGGAGGAAGGCATGGTGGAAACAGGCGGAAAAATAATGACCGCGCAGGAAGCGGTCTCCCGGTTTGTCCATGACGGCGATCAACTCGTCATCGGAAACTACACCGTGGGAAGCTGCGCCGAACTGGTGTACGAGGTGGCGAGGCAGAAAAAAAAGGGGTTCACCCTTTATTCGCAGTCCGGCATCTTTGATGTCGAGGTGCTGGTCGGCGCGGGATGCGTGGACAAGCTCGTGACCACGTATGTCATGCGCGCGGGCGGCAGGCGGGGCGGCTCCGCCGTCGAACGGGCGTTAAACGCCGGTACGCTTCAAATGGAAGACTACACCAACTTTGATTACAATGCGCGTCTTGTCGCGGGCATGCACGGCATGACATTCATCCAGGTGCTGGAAGGCGTGATGGAAACCGACCTCTTCCGCAAAAGAAGCTTCCTGGGTGAAGATAAGTTCCGTGTGATCGATTGTCCTTATACCGGAAGAAAATTACTGACCGTGCCCGCGGCCAATCCCGACGTCTGTATCGTTCACGTGCAGCGCGCCGACAAGTTCGGCAACGCCCAGTACTGGGGCGCCCTGGGCAGCGTGGCGGCGGCGGCTCTTGCGAGCAAACGCATCATCGTGTCCTGTGAAGAAATCGTCGAGCATGACATCATTCAATCCAGTCCGCATCTGACCATCCTTCCCGCCTACCGCGTGAACGCCGTGGTGGAGGTCCCCTGGGGAGCGCATCCCACGGAGGTGCTCGGCTATTATGACCGTGATGCATCCATGTACGGCCTCTTTGCGAAGGCGGACTCCACGGCGGCAGGCCTTACGGCCTGGATGGACGAGTGGGTTTACGGCTGTGAGAACCGCGCCGCCTACATCGACCGCTACATCGGAAGATTCGGCAGTGCCACCCTCGACACCATCAAGGCCAAACCCTACTATTCAGCGCCGGCCAATTACGGCGCGGCTTTCATGTCCCGCTGGGACCGCGAAGGCAAGGAAATTTTCCTCGGCCTCACGCGGCCCGAAATCGAGGCCATTTTGCGGGAAAGAGGAAAATACTATGACTAAACCCTATACCCTTCAGGAACTGCTGATCATCGCCGTCGCCAAGGAAATCCACGATTATGAAAACGTCGTTCTCGGCGTGGGTCTGCCGACTACGGCGGGCGCACTGGCCAAAGCTCTTTACGCGCCGCACGCGACGCTCATGATGGAATCGGGCATTATCGACTTCAAACCGCTTCTCCCCCTGAACCACATTGCGGATGCGCATGCCTGCCGCGGCTTCTCCTACGCGACGGATCTGTACTCGGCTTTCACGATGACATACCGCGGTTTTGTCGATGTGTGCTTCCTCGGCGTGGGACAAATCGACAAGTTCGGCAACGTCAACACGACCGTCGTCGGCGACTACTACAAGCCGACGCTGAGGCTTCCGGGCTCCGGCGGCGCGGCTGACTTCCTGTCGTACGCCAAACGCACCGTCTTCACCATGCTGGGAGGCAATTTCGTCAACACGCTCGACTATGTGACGTCGCCCGGCTATCTCCGGGGCGGCGACAGCCGCGAAAAATCAGGCCTCTTCCCGAAGGGATCGGGCCCGTCCATGGTGCTCACCACCAAAGGCGTTTTCCGGTTCGATCCCGTCACCAAGGAAATCTATCTGGCGCAGATTCATCCGAAGGCGAAGGTGGAAGACATCAAAAAAGGAGTGCCCTGGGACCTGAAAATAGCCGACGACCTGTCCGAGACGCCGCACCCGACGGACGAAGAAATTGATTTCATCCGCAATTTCGCCCCCAACATGGCGATCGGCCGGGAACTCGCTCTGGAACTGACTGTGGCGAATATGATGAGGAAAATGAAACCATAAGGGAAGTCCCGCGCTCTGGACCCCTTCTGCGCATCCGGAAGACGGAGCCCGGAGGCGCGGATCTGCGCATGCAGCCGGGAGCCAACGACCGGAAGAGCTCTGCCGGCTATGCCGATCGGAATACACGCCCGAGAGGGACAGGCGGACACGTCCTGTCCCTCTTTCATTTGCCTTTCTCGGGACGCCGCCTTTTCCTGTTTTTTTCCGGTTCAGAAATCCCTGCCCCGTATTGCCCGTTTTTCGACATACCTCCTGATAACCGCCGATCCGCCGACATTTCATCTTGACAGGTTCAGCCGGTCTTTGTTACGCTGCGCTTCACGAACACAGCCAGATATTCTTACCCAAAATAAACAAGGGAGTGGTTCTATGATTAAAATCATTTTGCACGCGACGATGATGGCGGCCCTGGCAATTGCAGTTTTCAGATGCATCCCCGGGTAATCGCTCGCGCGATCACGACGACGGCACGGTAAACAAATACCCCCTCAACACGTTACAGGCTCTGCCTCGAATATGGCGCAGGGCCAATGTTGAGTTATGCGCTTTTCATCGCCGGATTCTTTCGGCGTGAAACTCATATGCTTTTCGCGCATCGCAAAACGCCGCACACCCGCTTTATCATCATTGATTAATTCGGCAATTCAATACGGCAAAAGATTCCTTGCAGACTTGCAGCGTACCTTTTAGTGATCCGGAATCCGGGAAACCGTTGACCGACTGCCCCTTGAAAAGAAGTTGATGAGGATAACGGATCGTATCGGCCTAAAAATGGGGCTTGCCCTGGGCCATGAATAAGCGGCATTTCTTTGATCTTGGGGTCAATAAAACGTTCGGCAAAATCGAGCCGGGAGATCCCTTCCCAATAAGCGCGATTACAGCAAGGGAACCGCCGGCATCCCCGTGCGCCTTGACATGCCTTATGACTCTTGCTACATTGAGAGCCACCAAAACCTATCCACAAGGAGCAGATTTATGATCAGAATCATTTTATGTGCAACGTTGTTGACGGTCCTTGTCGCATCCTTCTTCAGATGTGCCGGGTAATGGGCCGGAATCTTTAAACCGACCAGAAGACAAACATCAGACTGAAAGTGATGGTTCTATAGCGCATCTCAAACAGAGCCGATGGTAAATTGTGCGCATTTCATCGCCGGATTGGTTTTGTGCAAAACTCACCTGCGTTTCGGGCACCTCTCAACCCCCAGACCCGCTTTCTAAGCGTTGATTAATTCGCCAGCTCAATACGGCAAATGATGTCCTTTGGGACTTGAGGCGTACCTTTCAGTAATCCGGAATCCAGGAAACCTTTGCCCGACTGCCCCTTGAAAAGAACTTGACAAGGATGACGCGGCCCAATATACTCGCATACAAGTAAATTGCATACAAGGATGCTTCGCTATTTTTATGCAGGAAACAAATTGTATCTTTTTTCAGTTTGCCAAGACCTATCAACTCTCCAGCCGCTTTCTTTCGCAGAAGGTTTCCGAACTTAACCTCACCGCCGTCCAGGCCATGATCCTGGGTTTTCTCGACGAGGAAGATCAGATCTCGTCTTCTGAACTGGGTAAACGGGCGGAACTGGACAGCGCGACCCTCACGGGCATCTTGGACCGTCTGGAGGCCGCGGGATTTATCGAACGCAAAGGCAATCCCGAAGACCGCCGCTCCATCAGCATCCATCTGACGAAAAAAGGCAAGGCTCTGGCCGGAGAAGCGACCCGGGTCATCGCCGCGGCCAATACCGAGTTTCTAAACGTTTTAACCGAAGAACAAAGGCGTGATCTGCACGGCATTATCCAAACCCTGCGTCTTTCCGCCCCGCGCGGCTAGGAACGCACACCAAGGCATCCGGCGGGAGTGGCCGGAGAAAAGGAGCGAACGATGGGAACGATTCATAAAACCGGCTGTGTTCTCTGCGCGCAAAATTGCGGCCTGGAAATCGAAGTGGAGAATAACCGCATCGTCAAAGTGAAAGCGGACAAATCAAACGCCAAAAGCGAGGGCTACATCTGCCGCAAGGGGTTGAACGTCGCGCATCACCAGCACAATGCCGACCGGCTTACATATCCCCTGAAAAAGGTCGGAGATAAATTCGAAAGAATTTCCTGGGATCAGGCCATCGATGAAATCGCCGCCAAACTGAAGAGTATTATTGGTGAGCACGGCCCGCGCTCCTTTGCCTATATGGGCGGCGGCGGACAGGGCTGCCATTTTGAGGCGGCCTTCGGCGCGCGCCTGATGCGGGGCCTCGGGTCTCAATATCAATACAGCGCACTGGCTCAGGAATTTGCCGGAGCGTTCTGGGTCTGCGGACGGACGCACGGCAAGCAATACCTGCACGACGGACCCGACACGAACAATACGGATGTTCTCTTGATATTCGGCTGGAACGGCATGCAGAGCCATCAGATTCCCCAGGCGCCGCGCCAGCTCCAGCGGCTGTCCAAAGATAAGGACAAAATGCTGATCGTGGTTGATCCGCGCGTGTCGGAAACCGCCAAACTGGCCGACATTCACTTGCAGATCCGTCCCGGCACGGACGCCCTGCTCCTCAAAGCCATGATCTCGATTATTCTTCAGGAGGGCTGGGACAATAAGGCCTACCTGGAGAATCACACATCGGGCTTCGGGCAGGTAAAATCCTACTTCGAAAATTTCGATGTCCGCGCCGCCCTGAAACTCTGCGAACTTGATTTCGATCAGGTCCGCGAAGTCGCGAAGCAATATGCCACGCGCAAATCCTCTCTGCGCTACGATCTCGGGATCTTTATGGGGCGCCACAGCGGGCTCAATTCGTATCTCATCGTCATCCTGCAGACGATCTGCGGAAGGCTTTGCGTTCCGGGCGGCAATATCATTCCGGGACACATGATGCCCATCGGATCGCATTCGGATGAGCGGGACCCCAAAGTCTGGCGTACCATGACCACAAATTCCTTCCCGGTGTGCGGCATCTTCCCGCCCAACGTCATGCCGGAGGAAATTCTGTCCGATCATCCCGAGCGGCTCAGGGCTGTTTTCGTGAGCGGTTTGAATCCGCTGCGCTCTTATGCGGACACCACCGCCTATGAAAAAGCCTTCCAGAAACTGGATCTGCTGGTCACGGCGGAACTGACCATGACGGAAACGGCCGCTCTTTCCCATTACGTTCTGCCGTCGCGCACCGGCTACGAATCCTGGGACGGAACTTTCTTCCCGATGACCTACCCCGGCATCTTCTTCCAGATGCGCCGGCCGATTATCGTTCCGGACGGGGAGCAGCTCGAACAGGGCGAAATCGATCTGCGGCTCGCCGACGCTTTGGGACTGATTCCGCCGATTCCGGAAAGTCTTTACCAGGCAGCCTATGAAAGCCATGCGGTCTTTGCCAAAGCGCTGATGGAGTACGCCATGACGGAACCCAAAGCCCTCAGAGCCATGCCTTTTATTCTGGGCAAGACGCTGGGCAAAGCCCTGGGTTCGGTTCACCTGGCCGCGCTGTGGGGCATGCTGCAGACCACTCCCCAATCCTTCCATGAAAATGCCGAGCGGGCCGGCTATCAACCGGGGCCGGCGCTCGGAGAGGAAATTTTCCAGAAGATTATCGATCATCCGGAAGGCATCTGGGTGGGAAAGCTCGATCCGGAAAAGGATTTTGATGAAGTCAAGACCGCGGACGGCAGGATCAATCTGCACATCCCGGAACTGCTTGATGAACTGCAAAGCGTTGACGCGCCAAGAGAGGAAGCGGCGCTGGCCATGCCTCCCGAATTTCCGCTTATCCTCATGGCGGGACGGCATACCTCGATGAACGCCAATACCCTGATGCGCGATCCGTCCTGGAATGAAGGCAAACGCGCCTGCACGCTGGCCATGCATCCCGCCAACGCAGCCGCCCTGAATCTGAAGGACGGCCAGCAGGTCAAAATCACCACGGAAGCGGGCAGCGAAGAAATCGAATTGGAAATCACGGAAACGGCCCGGCCCGGCCATGTGACGATTCCGCACGGCTTCGGCCTGGTTTACAACGGCGTCAAATACGGCGCCAATGTGAACCGCCTCACCAAAAATACGCACCGCGATCAGTTCGGCACGCCGATCCACCGGTATGTTCCGTGTCGCGTGGAGGCGGTATAGAGCAGGGAATCTGTAATGGACACTTACATGCTTTAATCAACACTCGCCACCTGCGGGTGGTACGTGCCGTGTAGGGTAAAAGCCGCATTTGTCATTGCGCGGAGGCCCTTGGGCACAGCCTGTCCCGGTGAAGGCCGGGGTGGCAATCTCAAGGATTCGGCTACTGGTGAGATTGCCACGCCGATTAAGAATCGGCTCGCAACGACTCTGTCGGGTTGCCACAGCGCCAGAGCGGCACTTCACAATGACAGACGGAGAGTCGGATTGCAAGTTCACTGCCGTGAACCCGCAGTGACGGAAAGACGAATTATTAAGAGCCGCGTTCACTGCCCGATTCGCAATGGCGGGCTTTGTTTCTCCCATGAATCAAGACTGAAGATAACATGGGTTCAGTCATGAATACTATTATGCGACCGTTAACAACGGAAGAAAGGATTGCCCATGGCAGATGAATTGTATGATCGGCTGGCTGATATTTTTAATCTGATCGGATACGGCAGCCGCCGAAGTCCGGAATTGGAAGCTCTACTCAAGTCGCTCTTTACGCGAGAGGAGGCGAACCTGGCCGTTAATCTCTCACCGATGGCTCCGGAGTCTCCGGATAAACTCGCCTCGCGGCTGGGTCTGGATGCGCCTCATGTCGCCGGCATGCTAAACGAGATGGCCGATAAAGGCCTGATCTATTCGAGCACGCGCGACGGGGCGCAATGGTACAAGCTGATTCAACTCGTCCCCGGCATTTTCGAACTGCAATTCATGAAAGGTGAAGTCACCGAACGCGCAAAGGAACTGGCCCGGCTCTTCGATGCCTATTTTCATGCGAGCATTCCCGAAAAAGACGCCAAATCACCTTTTGCCGAAGAGTCGGCGATCCACATGGCGCGCGTGATTCCCATCGAAAAGACGCTGACGCCGACGACCAACGTCTTTCCCTTCGAAGTCGCAAGTCGTTACATTGAAGAAAACTCACCCATCACGGTTTCCATCTGCTATTGCCGGCATGAAAAACGGCTCCTGGACAGGGGCTGCCAATATCCCGATGAAGTCTGTCTGCAGTTGGGTCCTTTCGCCCAGTTCGTCAAGGAACGCGGATTCGGCCGCGAGATCACCAAAAAGGAAGCTCTGGAAATTTTGAAGAAGAGTGCGGACGCCGGATTGATCCACACCTCCAGCAATACACAGGAGCGCATCGATTTTATCTGCAACTGCTGCACCTGCTGCTGCGGAATCCTGCAGGGAGTGTACCGCTTCGGCGATCCCGTCCGGAGCGTCTCCAGCAATTTCGAAGCGATCGTTGATGCGGAGACCTGCACCGGTTGCGAAGAATGCGTCGATCGATGTCAGATGGACGCCGTCACGATAGAGGATGGCGCGGCGAAAATAAACCTGGACCGCTGCATCGGCTGCGGTGTCTGCGTTTACCACTGCCCCACGGACGCCCTGACGCTGGCATCGCGCGCCGACTTTGTCGAGCCCCCCAAGAGCTTCCGGGAGTTAATTCAAAAGCAGGCGGCAGCCAAAATGAAGGGGGACGCCGGTAAAAAGTAAACCTCTGCGCATGAGTTTGACGGAGAGAACGGGTGAGACAAGACATCTACAAAGACCTGTGCAAAACAATGGCCGACCTGGGAGGACGCTACCCGGGAAAAGATATTCCGGAATTTTATGACCTGGTCGAGGAGTTGTATACGCCTGCGGAAGCGGCCGCGGCCGCGGCGATGACTTCCCGGCAGATGACGGCCCAGGCTGTTGCGGAAAACCTGGGCTGGAGCGCCGCAGATGCCCGGGCCGTGCTCGAAGGCCTGTCGGACAAATTGCTGTGCCTGTCGGTCGACAAGGACGGCACCCGGTATTATGTCTCCGTCCCCTTCGTTCCCGGGATTTTTGAATTCCAGTTTTCGCGCGGCACCTGGACCGAAAAAGACCGGCGGATCGCCCGCCTGATTCATGCATACAAAAACGCTTTTGATCGGGATAATCCGCCGCCGGCCGAGGCGGCATTTTCCATGAACCGCGTGATTCCGATCAATGAGACGATCCGCTCGGAATCAAAAATTCATCCGTTCAGCCAGATGAATTCCTATATCGACCAGGCCGACACGATCGGCGTTTACACCTGCTTTTGCCGCCATGAAGCAAAGCTTCTCGACGAAAAGGATGACTGCGGCATGCCGATGGAAGTCTGCATGCTTTTTGGGTCCGGAGCCCGTTTCTTCATCGACCGGGGCGTCGCGCGGCAGCTGACCAAAGAAGAAGCCAAGAAGGTTTTACGGACAGCCGCGGAGGCGGGACTGGTTCACGCCGGGCTCAATTCCCAGAAACTGGACTTCATCTGCAACTGCTGCCGCTGCCACTGTATGATCATGAAGGATGCGCTGGGCAGGCCGAAACCCGGGCGGTACCTGCAGTCCGGTTACCACCCCCGGATGGATCCGGATCTCTGCATCGGCTGCGAAACCTGCATCGGAAGATGCCCTGCCGCGGCCCTGACGATATCCGGCGGCATCCCCGTGATGGACCCGGACCGCTGCATCGGCTGCGGCGTGTGCGCCGTCGGCTGTTTTGCAGGCGCCATCGCCATGGCGCCGCAGGAAGAGATTCCGATCCCGCCGGCAACCACGAAAGACCTGATGAAAATGGCGGCCTCAAAAACATAAAAGCGGCGGCACCGCCCGTTCGGCAAAGGAGAATAAGCGGTTCATCATGACCTTGAAACAGACTTTTGAAAAAACGGCCTGCCGCATCATGGACTACCTCAAAGGATTCACACCCCGCGAGGACATCTATGCTCTGGAACGAGGAGAGGCGCGCGCGCGTCAAAACAGCCGTGGACCGCTGGAAGAAGAAACCGGCAGGTTGGTTCGCTCCAATCAAGAGGCCTTTAATGACCTGGATATCGGGGCCGTCCGCGATCAGGTTTTCGCCGCCATCCCCCGGCCTTACGAAAAAAGCAAAGTGAGCGATAAAGAATACATCGACGATCTGTTTCATTACCCCGCCGCCGACCGCGACGAGATTGTGGAAAGACAGAAGGTCATCTCCGAGCTGCAAGACGACGCCGAATTATGGCATCAGGTCCTGGCCGTTAAGTCCGCTCTCGATACCTGCCTTTACGATGAGCGGTTTCGGAGCGCCATCAATGGCCTGAAACCACTGCAGGACGCAGCCAACATCGTTTTGTTCATCGGCAGCATCCGCAAAATGCGCAAGCCCGCTTCCAACCGGCTGAAACGCATCAGGGATCTGGGCGCCCGATTCGATGCGGATGAGAAATTCCGTGATGCGGAAAAATTCATAGAAGAGATATATCTTCCTTATGGACTGGGCGACGCCATTGACGACAACATGGATTACCTGAACTCCATCAGTCCGGTGGGATCGAGGCGGGAGTTCTACCGGGGCAATCGCGTTCTTCTTAACGCCACGGAAAAAATGCTCTCCGAAGAACCTTACAGACACTTCATCAACGATGAGGCCAGAGCGCTCCATCTGCTTAAGACCATGAAGTCCAAACTGGATATCTGGCACAAGGAAATGTTCAGCTTTAATGTGAGCGGGATAAAACTGGAAAAGTGGGGGAAAGATGAACGCAAGCGCTACGGGGATTTAATCGAATACTGGCTTTTGCTCGTCAATGAAGCCGTGTATTCGCGGATTCCGAAACCGGAGATCGGCGACTTGTCCCCGGAGCTTGGTTTCTATCTCGGAGCCGCGGCTTTGCAGAGAAAATGGACAGCGGACGGGTTTACGGTAACCCAGCCCGCCATGCTGGAAAAAAGAGAGATCAGGGCGGCCATTAGCGGCGCCTGCAACACATCGCTGATGGGAAGACTCCCGGCCGACCGCATCATCCCGAACGACATCATTTCGGATAAGCATCATAATCTCTTCGTCATCACAGGACCCAACAACGGCGGCAAGACAACTTACATCCGACAGGTGGGGCAGATGTACTGGCTCGCCCATCTGGGCCTGGGGTTGCCTTGCGCCAAGGCCTGCCTCAGTCTCATCGATGCGATCTTCACTTCCTTCAACACGCAGGACAATACCGCGGAAGGAACGGGTTTATATCTGACGGAATTGAAGCGCATCGCTCAATTCTCCCGGCCGGAGCCGGGCCAGCCCCGCATGACGCCCTATTCCATCGTTTTCTTCGACGAGTTCGCCAACGGCACCGATCATGAAGAGTCGGTAAAAAGAACGAAGATTGTGCTGGATTATCTCAGCCGAAAAGGCGTGACGGCCTATTTCACAACGCACAAGCATGAAATCGCCGGTCTGGTCGAAGCGAGAGAACTGACGGGGGCCGTCAATCTGGGCGCGGAAGTCCGGCAAAACGAAAACGGCATGGAAACGACATACAGAATCTTAAGAAATGCCCAGGAAAAAAGCTACGGCCATGTTCAGGCGGAAGCGATGGGCATTACTGCTGAAGCACTGCACACGTACCTGCTGGAAGAAATCGCCCGGGGTGCCTACCCGATTGAAGATACGAGAGTTGAAGCCGACGTTTCAGAGGATAAGGTGAAACGCTAAACGCCCGGCCGTCTCCCTGGCGAAAAAAAATGTTCACACCGGAAAATGTTGCGTCAACACCATCGCTGATCAGCATCCCCTCCTTCCCGGTCACGGCTCAAGCGGCACCAACACCCGGAGTCAACAGGTCCGGGATGATGAAAACGGACGCGCGGGCTGGGAAGGAAGCCTGAATTCTCGATTAGGGCAGTAAGTTCAAACGAACCCGGGCGCAGGGTGACCGCCCGCAGGCTTAGACCACCTCGATCCCCTGGATGCTGAATTCCGTTCCCGTTTCGATTTCATAGCGGCGCTCATGACAGACCGGGCACAGGATATTCTCGTCGGTCAGCTGATCCACGTCCACGGAGAAGACCTCTTTGCAGTTCAGGCAACGACAGGTGAGCGGGACCTTGATGACCAGAATTTCCGCTTCCGCGGCGATGGTATCGCGGCTGATATAGCGGAAATAACGCAGAAGCCATTCCTCCTTCAGGTCCCTGAGGACTCCGATCTCCAGCACAATCGTGACGACTTTCCGAGCCTTCGCCTTTTCCGCATAGAGGCATGCCCAGTCGAGAATGCTCTTCGTGATCGGGAGTTCATGCATGGCGGTTTTCTAATCCTTACTTGTTCGCCAGTCGTGCGGCGGCCCTTTCGCGGTCGATGGCGATTCGCTCCGCGCCCATCCGATCGCACATATCATAAAACTTCTCGTCCTGGGCGAAGGTCAGCTTATGATCGGGCTTTCTTTCCAGAATGAGCGCCTGCGAGGGGCAGGTCGTTACGCAGAGGCCGCACCCCATGCACCTTTTGCTTCCGTACTCGACTTTGCCGTTCTCAGCGGCCTTCATATTCTTCATAGGACAGCGTTCGATGCAGGCACCGCAGTCGATGCAGAGAGCGTCGTCCTTGACGCAGATGTAATTGCTCCAGTTCTCGAAGCTGGAACCCAGGCTGATCTTGGCGGCCATCAGGAAACCGCAGTGGCACTTGGCGCAGTTGCAGAGGCCCTGGATCTCCCGCGTGTGGCCGCAGCACAGATAGTTGCCGGCCGCCTCGCTCTTTCTGACCCGGTCGAACATCTCGTCCTTGCTCACGATCCGGGGATGGCCGATCTTGTTCTCCAGATAATAATCCGCCGTCTGGCCGAAATAGTAACAGACGTTCAGGTCATCCGCGCAGTTGCAGCGCTTCTTGGCGTGCAGGGCCACTCTTCGGCAGGCGCAGTCGCTGGCGACAATAAGGTCCTGCTTCAGGATGGCGGCGGCATAATCATCCCCCGGCAGGAGCTTCCTGTCCTTCACGATATCGGCGCGGATCGGCACCACTCTCGACATCGGAAGCCGGTAGTCCATGAAGGACTTCGCAAACCCGCTCACGTAGAGCGTTCCCATGTTCTTGGCGTCGGTGGCATCGATACTGTCCACATTGAACTCCCAGAGGCCATGAATGTAGGGGACGATGCGGTACTTCTTGGAAAGGCCGCTGCGCTCCCAGTACATCAGGTGCTTCTTCGACATGTCCTCCAGCCTGGCCTCGGCCTCTCCCGGGGTCATCCCATAGTGCTCCGCCACCGCCTCCACGCTTTGCAGGCCGGACTTGAACCGGATGAAGAACTCCGCGTCCTCCTCCGTAAAGATCTTTTTCAAAAAGACCAGTTCGGCCCCGTTTTCCGTCTTCGGATAGCCTTTCGTCATTCCATCAAGCTTTTGCCGGAGTCTTTCCCAAACGTTTTCCATATTTCAAATTCCTTTCTGTCAGCTTTTTCCGAACGCTCATCCGAATGAAACCGGATGGAGAACATCAGGATCGGCTTCTTCTTAATCGCTGAGCGGTCTCACCGATCATTTCCATGGAGCCGACGGACGGCCCCGAGAGGGGCGCGACATGATCATTCATCGCCTCTGTCAAAGCTCTCTTCCGCTGCGATTTCTTCCTCTCCTGATTCCGCGACGATCCTTACCATCTGTTTATCTACAATGTCCAGTGTTTCCAGCGGCGGATTTATGGCCGGCGCGGTCGTTCCCAATGGTCCCTTGTTCCGTCGTCTTCGTCGCTGAGTCCGCGAAGGGGACCGGCCATGAGGAGTCGGTGCAAAGAACAAGATTGCACTGGACATCTCAGCCGAAAAGACTTGATGGGACTAAGACACACGGGTCAGTCGCCTTGAAAAAGCAGACGCCTTGTGAAGATGAAGCGTCCTCGCCGGCAACTGACGCGGCAGACGCTGTCCAGAATACGTCTGCCTCGCCAGCGGTTCACCGGCAACAAGATAACTTTGAAAGGGTCTGATATTGTGAATGACTGTTTAAAACGGCGACGAGCGGGTCTTACTTGACCGAATCAAGTGTCCTGACTCATTGTTTGGCCGACAATAGGATTTAAATGGCACCGTTTTGATTCCTCCGGTGCCATTCATGAAGAAAAAAGAGGAAGCTCCCTCAGGTAAGGACTACGACCCTGGGCTTCACGAGTTTCTCAAAGTCCTGGTAAGACATCCGGATTAGTTCCGAATGGGAGCAGGCATTGAAAAACATTTCTTCATCGTCGGTCAGGTGCCGGTCCACATAGACGTCCATTCCATACAGGTTGCCGAAAGGCGGCATGGCCCCGACCTCGCAATCCGGAAACATATCCTTGAATTGTCCTTCGGAAGCGAGTTTGATTTCCTGCGCGCCGATTTCCTTCTTAAAGCGGTCGAAATCGATGGAGCGGTTGGCCGGCATGACGGCCATGGCCATCTTTCCCTCAATAAAGACAATAACGGTCTTGGCCACCTTATGCCCCTTGATGTGCAAAGACTGAGCAACTTCCCGGGCCGTATAGGCTGGTGAATGCGCAATTTTCAGGTATTTGACCGCCTGGCTGTCCAAAAACTCTTTCAATTTTCGAGATGGCATAAAAAACCTCCTTTTAACCTTGCCGGTGAGTTGAGTCAGAACCTTATTTACTGATTCTGTATAAAAGGACGGGAACCGTTGCCACATGGAGCACTTTAATGGCAATGCTGCCCAAAACAAACTGGCCGAGGCCCGATCGTCCGTGCGTCGACATCACGATCAGGTCACAATTAGTGATCCTGGCGTGTTCGACAATTTTTTCGGCGGCATGACCGCAGGGAGTCAGTGAAGAAACCTTGACGCCCGCGCTTTTGAATATTTTCTCCACTCCAGTGAGATAGTCCTTGGCATCCGTAACCGCTTGTTCCTCACGTTCCGCGAGTTTCTCATTCGTCAGGGCATGGGAGAAGGCCACGCGGATAAGGATGACTTCGGCATCATGTATCTTGGCTAAATTCTCAACCTGGGGCAGAATGCTTTCCGCAACCTCAGAACCATCCAGAGGAACCAAAATCTTTTTAAACATTTTTAGCCTCCTTTCCTTGTTGTAAAAACCAAATGCTATTGACTCATTCAAAAATATACCCGTCAGACGATTGATTGGTTTGCGGATTGCCCAAAACACAAATCCCCGCACTCTTGCCGACACGCGGGGATTCAATAATCTTCTCATGGCATCACCGTTTTAAAAAGGGTCTCAATTTATCGTTAACCTCGTGACGATGCCGATTTTGGATATAATTTTATCCCTTTTTACTTAAATGTCAAATCTCTCTTGGACTGATTGGACACTGCATCGATCATTGAGCCTATCGGAGGCATCGGGGTGAACCTACCCCGCATCTTCAATGAT
>SBEK01000256.1 GCA_009668925.1 Deltaproteobacteria bacterium | reverse complement strand
AAGGTAAACGCCGCCGGATTACCTGCCGCCGGGGAGGCTTGCTTATTATGGGAAAAGGATGTGCCCACTTTCTTAAACCGCCGGGCTGTTGGTTTTTCCTTTCCGGTAGGCCATGGGAAGCACGATGCGGCACAGGAGTTTTCTCCAGCCGGACAGCGTGTACGCTGCGGAGGCGAGGCTGCGGCCGCACGTGTAACACGTAGGCGCATACCACGAAAAGGGTGCACCGCAGTCGGGGCAGGACCAGCGCTTTCTCTGGGCCCTAAGCCAGGAGGCAACGCCGTCGCGTCTAATCGTCTCCAGGCTGGGCACCGCATCCCGGCTGTGGGGAACGAGGAACTTTGCCGCTGATTGCCAGCTGCTGTATATTTTACACGGATATTGGGCGCAATCAATGCAGTGCTCCAAATCTTTTTCCCGGGCGCAGCGGCGGATATTGCAGGTGCTGCAGCCGGCGTACACAGTGCCGGATTTGCATCCGCCGCAAGACAGATCCTCCTTCGGCACGCCGCCGAGACAAGCGGCAAATCCGTCGGTGCGCCCGGTTTCACCGGACATCGCGATCGAGCAGGCGCCGCAATAGATTCCACAGTAGGCATCGGGATTAAATTCATTCATGAAGGTCATCTTCTCCAGGCCGGGCGGTCATTCAGCCCTTCATTTATTCACCTTCATGCCGAAAAGAAATCGCAGGATATTGATCCGCTGGACCAGGAGATGGTACAGGGCGACGATGACGGCAAAAGACACCGTGCTGAGCAGCAGGTATTTGACCATCACGCCGGCTTCCCAATGCGCGATCTGAAAGCCGATGATGACAATGACCGTTTGATGAAGGACGTAAAACGGCAACACCGCTTCCCGGGCATATTTTAAGAATGCATTTTCGAAGTTAAGATATTTGCTCCCGAATCCCAGGATCGCCGTAAGCCAGAACCATGAATTGCAGGAGCGGACGAAAACCTCAGCCGCGTATGTCCAGTCTCCGGTCGGGGCGATGCGGAAATGGAAGGAGGAGATCAAGCCGGTCGAGAGAAGCCCCAGAACCAGCGAAGCATACCGCAGCCTTATCAGCGCCGCCGTGTACCGCGCGTCGGAGGCGATCAGAAAACCGGCGGGGAAAAAAATGAGGTAAGAGAAAAGGCTCCATCCTCCAAACACACGGGCTCCCACGCCTTTTGGCTGAAGATCGACGAGCAGTTCCACGATCAGGAGGGGGATGGCCAAAAGAAAGATGTTGCCGCCTTTAGAGAAAAACGCCGCCGCCCGCGAAAGGAGTTCCCGGGACTCCGCCTTTTTCAGGTGCAGAAAGAGCGGCAGCGTCAGCAATGTAAAAACAAAAAGCACCTCGAGATACCACAGATGCAGGCCCATCCACGCAAAATTCCCCCAGAGCGGATACAGCCCGTTAAAATAGTGGGGATAGAATTCCAGAAAACCGCCTTGAAACTGGCCGTGGCTGAACCGTTCGATCCAGACCTGCACGGGGACGAGAACCACGAACATGCCGAAGATCAGGGGAATGACGAGGCGCCGGAACCGGTCTTTGAGGTACGCGCCGCAATCCCTTGCCGCCAGCGAATAATAAGAGCTGATTCCCGAAAGGACAAAAAATAGTGGCATGATCCATTGGACGACAATCGCCACGAAAAGGCTCATGCCGTCGGAGAGCTGGTTGTTCTTGACATGCCAGTCTTCCTGGTTGAAAAATCGGGCGCAGTGAAAGAGGAAAACGGTCAGCATGGCCCCAACCGTGAGCCAGTCACTGTCATGGCGTCTTAACTTGCCGGAGTTTAGCGATGTCGATTCTTCCATACGTCTCCCTTCAGATCTTCATTTCAATTTTTCGCATTCTGCAAGCTGCGTGTCCAAGAACGTCGCCTTCCCCTTCCGCTTTTCTCTCCCGAATGCTTCCTGCTCAGGGGACTTCTTTCGCCGCCCTGGCGATGAGGATCCCCATGGCGATGAGAGCGGCAATGGATAAGGGTATTTTCCATTGCTGCCCGGCCATCTTATAGAAGGCAAAGATAATCGCCAGACTTAAGAGGCCCTTCGTGCCGGTAACCGGCGCCAGACCGTAGATCAAAGCAATGGCGGCATAGGCCAGCAAAGACAAGAGGGTGATGAGCCCGGCCAGGTGAGCCAGGAAAGGGTATATCGCCTGTGTCCGCTTATCGAAGGCCAATATCCAGACCGCGAAGGCCGCCGCCGCGATCGACCACTCCAGAAGACGACTCGATTTTACAGCCCAGGTCTCCTGATGCAAAAAGAAAGCAGCTAAGAGGATCGCTGCCACAAGAATAGCGCCCAGGCTGAGATACAATTTATGAACGCCGTAGGCGGCAAGCAGACCGATGATGATTAAGAGCACCAGCGCAATCCATCCGATGATCAGTTCGGTGCTGAGTCCCAGGATAAAGGTTGCCACGAGGGCCAGGACAAGGAAAAAGACTGCCTGACCCCACGCCAGTTTTATGATGAATTTCCTGGAGGATTGGTCATCGTTCATCATGTTCCATCCCACTTAATCCCGCCCAACAAAAGCTCCGGCGGAGCGGCTCGGCGGGGCCGCGAGCGGCTGTCTTGAGCTCCGGAAGCATCAGATTCAGCGGGTTTCAAAACCATCCTTAACGACCCGTCCAACCGGAAGTAATTTTCCTGCCCACACCGCCTTGGACCTCGAACCAATCATCCGGGGGAAAAGCCATCACATAAATCAATTTGAATGATTGGGGTTTAAGGCTCTTTTCGTTACTCTCGCTTCCTGGAACCGGAGTCGCAATATACAGGTTTCGACCCTTTCTTAACTTTCCGTTTTCACCTTCCCAGTTTTCAAGCTTTAAAGGACAAGAACCATTGGCATTGCATAGATTATTGATAACGACCGCCGTTTGGAGGATCTCTTTTTTTCCGCCAAAATAGAATTCGACAAAGCCATGCCCTATAAAAATATAAGATATCAAAAGAATTAAACCGATAATCAAAACTTTCACTAGGGTTTTCATTTTCATCGTATCCTTCTCCATTTCTAGAGCCGGTTCAATCTTGTAGATTGAACCGAAATGTTTTAACGTCGATTCAAGAACAAAATATGCGGATCAAACAGCATGATTGATCCAGCCGGAGAATGTTCCTTTATGCCTTTGCCAGTAAGCCCGCTTCTGAGAGCATGGTTTGTATTTCCTGCACAGAATAACTTTTTTTCATCGTAACATGAACGACAGGAATACCAGCGGCCTTGAGAATGCTATCAACGAGC
>SBEK01000048.1 GCA_009668925.1 Deltaproteobacteria bacterium | reverse complement strand
GGGAACAGCTTATACGGCTGAGGACTTAAGACAGCGACGTGTTGAAGTTCGAATGGAGATGAAAAGGAGAAAAATCAATCCCTAGAAATCCGATGAATATGATGAACAAAAAATGACTTATCGCTATTGGCCGGGAATTTTTTTCCCAACGACGGTATAGGCCCCGAGCACCACACAAAATTTGCCTCGTGCGCTTTCGCTCATCAGGTCTCTAATCCAGAGATGACCTTGAACTGCGGAAATGTGTCCGCCCGATACCGCTCTTTGAACGGTTTCCTGTAAATTGTAAATTCTATCGGCCGTCGCAAAATCCGTTATGACGGATTGGCAGTAATCAACGTATACAGCGTTCAGGCCGGCGGCAAGGAAATAACTCTGGAGGTCCCGGCCGATCTCCTTATTGGCAAAAGAATTGCTCCAAAGACGTTCAATGATTCTGGCTGTATCAATGTCCGAAGACCTGATGGAAAAAGTATCCCAATCGTTATCATAGGCCAGAAGGGAACCCCCAGGCTCCAGTACACGGACCAATTCAGTGACCGCCTGTAAGGGTCGGGGAATATACTGAAGCACCCGGTCGATCCGGCAACGCGATACAGCACCATCAGGGAAGGGCAGCGCTTTCACGTCCCCGACCAGAAATTCAACCGGCAATTGCCGCGCCCGCGCATTTTGTCTCGCTTTTGCAATCATGGCCGCGCTGGCATCCAGGCCGAAGACCCTGCCTCCCGGTATAATCCGCTCGGCGATCCTCAACGCATCATCGCCTAGTCCACAACCGGCTTCCAGCACGGCAAGTCCCGGCTTAAGATCCAGCAGGTCATAACTTTTTGATTTGCGTTCCTTATAGTAAGGGAGCGAATCGAGTAAAGTCAGACAATCGAAATAGGCATCCTTGTTCAAGGCCTGGTCGACGTTTGTGAACCCGGCCGGAAGGTATTCCTTATCCATAGTTCTCCACTATTTAAGACAATTTGTATAATCCAGCCAGTCCGCGGAGCCGTTGAACATAGCGAGAGCCCACAGGAGAAACAATTCTCGATTCGCACGCCTCGGAAGTTATGAACGAACATCTTTCTGCCTGATGGAACCGGGTATCCTTGTATCACACGCGGCGAGGCTCTTCAATTACGTAGCCATGCATTTAACAACACGACGGAAATGCACCCGCGCGTTTCATCCGGATTTCATCTGTTAAAGACGCGGGGATAAGAATCCTATGATAGGACACAATGGGCGGATTGAATCTCACGCCGGTCAACTCAACCACTTGCCGCAGGGGTTTCAAGAAATCGATGATGATAGCGCTATCCAAGCTTCTTGCCGGTTGAATCTTCCGTCCTTCGACGGTCGAGGAGATCAAGACAATGCTTTCCTTCAACTGGTCGATCGGCCGGATGCTTTTCGCCGCAAAAAGTAGTGGATGCCCCAGATAATCATTCCCGCGGCGGCGATTGCAATAAACAATAACAATTCATAGCGTTCCAGCTTTCCGAGAAGCAATTCCAGCGCATGACCGAACAGGTATCCCGCATATCCGATCACATTCGCCCAAAGGAGACCGCTTACGCTATTGAGAATGAAGAAACGAACAGGCGAAATTCCGCTGGCGCCGATTACGAACGGCGTTACGGTGCGCATGCCATACACGAATCTGAAACCGAGAATAAGCAATATCTGATGCCTCTCTAATATATCAAAGATCCGTTTAGTCCGGGTTTTCCAATACGGACGCTTTTCTAAAAACGCAGTACCCCGGTGGCGCCCGATGTAAAAATAAAGTTGATCTCCGCAGAGTGTTCCCAAAAAACCGGCCAGGACAACCCAGGGAAGCTTAAGATAGCCTTGATGAGCTGCAAAACCCGCCATCACGAGGATGGTTTCTCCTTCAAAAAAAGTGCCCAGAAGTATCGCCGGATACCCATACAGCGCTATGATGGATTCCAGTGACACAATCGCCTCCATTATGAAATGAAATTCCAAATTACGATTAAAAACCAAGGCAGTGTACAACAATTCACCTTAGTTCTTAAGATGTAAGTTATTCAGCAGATTGTCAACAGAGAGAAGAATTGTGAGATTCCCCAAAAACTCAAAGAAGTGTGCCTGGAGGCATCATCCTATCGCCCCAATCCGCCGCGAGCCAACTGCTATTGCCCGGTCCGCTCCCTCTTCCTGATGCAGAAAGACCAACCTGACAAATAAGAGGTTTACCATTTCCGGCGCAAATGCTTTTAGCTTTAAGCTTTCGGAATATTGATTTCAATGATTCCGATTATTTTCAACCGATGATCATCACGATCAATTTCCCGGGGCCGTGCATGCCTTTGAATTGGCCACCCTGAATGTCAGCAGTCATGCTGGGGCCTGTGGTCAATGTAAGATGACTCGGCCGGTTATCCTCGTCGGCAAAAACGAGATCCATGACGTTTTCATAGATGGCGAAAAGCCGACCCAGGGGAAGCACGGCAATGTGCAGGTGAGGAGCTATGGAAATGAGTCGCGGCTGATCCTTGTCGTGAATAAGACATATAGTCCCGGATTCGGCGACGGCATAATCCACGCCCGTTACCCCCGCCTGAACTTTATTGAAGACGGCATCCTTATAGGCTTCCCAGTTCGCAAAGTTTTTCGCCGTCAGGACTTCGACCCCGGCACCCTTTCCCCATTCCGGCAGCTTCAGGGACGCTGTGACGGCATCCGTAGAGACCATGATACTGGAGAGGCCCTCCCGGTTTGCTATCTCCGAAAGCTCTGCTCTTGCTTCTTCCGCGTCCTTTACGTGATAAACAAGGCCGGTTTGCCCGGCGATATTTTCCGAAAAATGAACGACTAACTCTTCACAACTCAGAGACACGTCCGGCAAAGGAGGTAAATAAGGCCGCGGTTTTGGTCGACCTCGCGTCGCGCCTTTGAGTCTGCTTAATATTTCGTCTCTAATGATTTTGGTCATGATTCTTCCATTTAATCGGCATCCATACGCAGCACGCAAATTCCCTAGCGCCGTGCGGCAAACCTGCGGCTCGCCCGTTAGTTCTCTGGCCTCATTCTTTTCCACCGCTCGTGAAATGTCCGGCCGGCCAATGCGGGCAGGTTACGTGATTTGAACCAACCGTCCAGGGGCTTGAGCATTTTTCTAATCACACCGTTTCCGGCATAACGATTAACAAACGGTCTCAATAATTTGACGCCAAGTCTCCATCTGCTGCCACTGGCAATTCCCCATCCGAACAAAGAGAAGAAAACTGTCTGCCTGTCGGGGATTACTTTTTTCAAACCTTTTTGGTGCACATGCCGGGCCCGCGATTGGAGAAACAAACCGGGATGATCAATACCTGCCGGACAGACCTCTTTGCACGCACCGCAAAGCGTTGTGGCATGGTAAAGATCATAGGTCTTATCCAATCCTAATAAAAGCGGATTGAGCACCTGGCCCATCGGCCCGGAATAAGCCCAACCATAGGGGTAGCCGCCGATTTTGCCGTATACGGGGCAGGCGTTAAGGCAGGCTCCGCAGCGGATACAGCGAAGGGCTTCCCGGCCCTTGATATCCTGATAGATTTCCGAGCGTCCATTATCCAGAATGATAATGTAAAGTTCGTCGGGTCCGTCGACTTCGCCGGCCTTCCGCGGACCGCAATCAATGGACACATAGGATGACAATTTTTGTCCGGTACAATGACGGCATAAGAGCCTGGCCATATGCAGGGCATCCACCATTGTGGGAACGACCTTCTCCAGCGTCATAATGGAGACCTGTATCCTCGGCGACGCCTTACACAGGCGGATATTGCCTTCGTTTTCCACGTTGATAATTGCACCCGTATCCGCAACGGCCATATTGACTCCCGTGATGCCCATCCGCAGATGGCAGAATTTATCGCGCAGAAAAACACGGGCCGCCGCACCCAGCTTGACCCGATCAGTTGTCGGTTCGGCAAGGATTCCCTTGACCAGGAACAAATCGCGAATCTCTTCGACCGGTAGATTAATGGCGGGGCCTACGATGTGAAACGGCGGGCGATCCAGCTGTTGAATGATGAATTCGCCCAGGTCGGTTTCCAGGGGTTCGATGCCGTTGCTCCGGAGATAGTCGTTCAATCCCATTTCCTCCGTCACCATCGATTTGCCCTTGGTGACGTACGTGACGCCATTTTTTCTGGCCAGGCTTAAAATAAATTCGTTGGCCTCGCTGGCGTCTTTTGCCCAAATCACCTGCGCGCCGGAGGCCGTGGCCTTCTTTTCAAACTCCTGGAGCAATTCAGGAAGGCGGAAAATGACGTCAGCCCGGATCGCCCGGCCGTATTCAATTGCCGTTTTAGGCTCGGGGAATGTCTTCATTGCCTCCAGGCAGGATCTGGTAAAGTGAGGTGCCAGCCGACTCAAAAACATTCGGCTTCGGGAATTTTTCAATTCCCGGATGGCTGTGGCGACGAATTGATCCGTCTTAATTTCCATGGGTTTTTCCACTACTCTGCAATTTCTTATCCGTCGTTCGTGACGCGGCCAGAAACTGCGCCAGATGCATCATTCGTTTTTCCGGATGATTGCGGCTCAAGTATCCGCCGATATTCAAAAGGCAGCCCGGTTCGCAGACAAGCAGGATATCGGCCCCGCTATCGAGGTAATTGTCGCATTTTTCCTTGACCATGGCCCCGGAAATTTCGGGATAGTTGTTGGCAAATTCACCGCCGAAACCACAACAGGTCTCTGCTCCTTTCAGGGCGACATATTCGGCTCCTTTTACGCCGGAGATCAATTTTTTAGGTTGAGCAGATACGCCAAGGCCGCGCAGGATGTGACAGGATTCATGATAAGCGACTTTGCCGCTGAAACTCGCCCCGCAATCCGAGATGCCCAGGATGTCCACGATATACTGGGAAAGTTCGAAAGTGCGCCCGGCCAGTTCCTCGGCTCGCCTGAACCATTCAGGCTCGTCGCAAAGCAGTTCCGGATAATGATCTTTGACGGTGCAGACACATGAACCGGATGGGCTTACCACGGCCTCGTCGTTACCGAAGACCTCGATGAAATGTTTGGCCGCTCTGCGGGCCTGCTCCAGATACCCGGCATTGACGGCGGGTTGGCCACAGCACGTCTGCTCGGGATGATAGATTGGCTCTATGCCCAGGTCACGCAAGAGATAATAAGTCGCCTCGCCGATTTCCGGAAGAAACAGGTCGACCATACAGGGGATGAATAAAGATACCGTCTTCATACAGCATCCCTTCTTAAGGGGATCGATAATCCGTTCACCCAGGGCATCAGTCTTTTGCTCCGCCGCCTGGTAATGTTTCCTGTTTTTTCATCATGATCAGAACAGCCGAAATCGCTCCTTCCGTCATACCGGGAATGCGCTCCATCTGGCCTATAGTGGCCGGAGTGATACGTGTGAGTTTGTTCTGCAGCTCGTTGGAAAGACCAGGCACTTTATAGTAATCGAAGCCCGGGGGGATCTTCTTTTTCTCCATCTCCTTCAATTTTTTTGTCGCTTCGAATTGGCGCTTAATATAACCTTCATACTTCGTTTCTATTTCAATTTGTTTTCTGACGAACTTATCCTCCTGGGGTTCCCAGCCCGAAAAACCCTTCAAATCATTGTAAGCAATTTCATACCGCTTCAGGAGAGCATGCAGATTCGTGGCCTGGGTGATCGGCGGGGATGACAAGGCGCAGAGCTTTTCGTTGATTTCCGGCGATGGTTTGACAGGCGTTGTCTTGAGGTGTGCTATGACCTGCTCGATCTTCTTCATTCTATTCTGAAGGTCCGTATGATACATCCGGTCTATCAGACCCAGTTCGACACCTTTACCCATCAGGCGGATGACCGCGTTGTCTTCGCGCAGGATGAGCCGATACTCGGCGCGAGATGTAAACATGCGATAGGGTTCATCCACGCCACGCGTCACCAGGTCGTCGATCATGACCGCCATGTAAGCCTCAGAGCGGTCCAGGACGAAAGGAGGCGCGCCCTGCAAAGCCCGGGCGGCATTGATCCCCGCCCAGAGACCCTGCGCCGCCGCCTCCTCATACCCGGAAGTCCCGTTGATCTGGCCAGCCATATACAGACCGGAAATCAGTTTTGTCTCCAGCGTGAGTTTGAGTTGGCTTGGCTGAACGAAGTCGTATTCAATGGCGTAAGCAGGCCTCATGATCTCGGCCTGGGCAAGTCCCCGCACACTGTGAACGATCTGATACTGCAATTCCAAAGGAAGCGAGTTGCCCAGACCTTTGGCATAGATTTCCTGCGTATCGAGGCCTTCATGCTCCAGAACGACCGGGTGACTCTGCCTCTCACCGAAGCGCATGACCTTATCTTCCAGTGACGGGCAGTAACGCGCACCGATCCCTTTAATCACGCCCGAGTAAAGAGGAGACTGACGGATGTTGTCGCGAATCACCTGATGGGTTTCGGAGGATGTTGACGAAAAGTAGGAAGGCAGGCGTTCCGGCCTGAGCGCTTTTGTGGTGAATGAAAAAGGCTCGGGATCAGGATCGCTGTCCTGCCGTTCGAGGCAGGAAAAATCGATGGATGATGCGCGCAGGCGGGGCGGCGTACCTGTTTTCATTCGTCCGGTCGCAAAGCCGAGGGTCTTGAGCTGATTGGCCAGGCCTACGGACGCCAGCTCCCCGGCGCGCCCGGACTGAGTTTGCGACGCGCCGATATGCACCAGTCCGTTCAGGAAAGTTCCGGTCGTGATGATGACCTTCGAGGCGCCGTAGAAAAAGCCGCTTGCGTCCACCACACCTTTGATCTTATCATTCTCTATGATGAGGTTCTCTACCATGGCCTGACGGATGTGGAGATTTCGCTGGTTCTCCACCACAGATTTCATGGTCAGACGATAGAGCTGTTTATCGCACTGCATTCTGGATGACTGAACAGCTGGGCCTTTGGAGGCGTTGAGCAATCGGAAATGAACGGCAGTTTTATCAGTGATTTTGCCCATCTCGCCGCCCAGAGCATCGATTTCCTTCACGAGCTGGCCCTTTGCCAGACCGCCGATGGCGGGATTACAGGACATCAGGGCGATGGAATCGAGATTGATATTGAACAGCAGCGTTTTGCAGCCCATGCGCGCTGCAGCCAGAGCCGCCTCACAGCCCGCGTGACCACCGCCGATGACCAGGATGTCATATTGATCCGTCACTATTTCTCTCCAAAAACCAAATGCTTGCGCTTCGGATGATTTAATAGTATTGCGGCAAAAAAAATACAACATAAAAAAGAGGCAGCGTGGGCAAGCCGGAATTCTGGAAAAACGATAAACGATACTATGATCTGAAAAGCTACTGGCGCACTATGTTCGGCTGCACGGTTCACAAGTTGCAGATCGATGCCGGTTTTACCTGCCCCAACCGCGATGGACGCGTGGCCACGGGCGGTTGCATTTATTGTGATAGCCGGGGGTCGAAGCTGCGGCAGCAGGGGCCGCTGCCGTCGGTAACCGAACAAATTGCATCCGGGAAAAAATACTATAAACCGTCCGCCTCCAAATTTGTCGCTTACTTTCAGACCTTCACCAATACCTATGCGCCGGTGGCAAAATTAAGGGAGCTTTACAATGAAGCGCTGTCCCAGGAAGATGTCATCGGCCTTTCCATCGGCACCCGGCCCGACTGCCTGGGACCGGATGTGGTTGAACTTTTAGCCGGTTACGCCGGGAAGCATCACATCTGGATCGAATTGGGCTTGCAGTCGATTCATGACAAAACTTTAAAATTGATCAACCGCGGCCACAATTATCAGCAGTTTTTGGACGCGATCAATGCACTTAGCGGCACGGGACTGAACATTTGTGTCCACATGATCATCGGTTTGCCGGGCGAAAATGACGAAGATGTACGAACGACGGCCCGAGCCCTGGCGGCTCTGCCGGTGAATGGTCTTAAAATTCACTCGCTCCTGGCGCTCAGCGGCACGCGATTGGGCGAGCTTTACAGACAAGACGGGATTTCCATGATGACCAAAGAAAAATACGTGTCGCTCACGGCTGATGTTCTGGAAGTCCTTCCGCCCCGGACGGTTATCCAACGTCTGACCGCTGACGGCTACCGGGATATTTTTCTGGCGCCGGCCTGGGCGAGAAACAAGCTCGATGTGCAAAACGCGATTGGCAAAGAATTGGAGCGCCGTGACAGTTTTCAAAGCAAGCATTATCTTAAGGATGCGAAATAAACATTGGAAGTTAGCATAAATATTGCTAGAGACCCATTTTGGTAATTTTGTTTAAAGAGCGGACAAATGATTGCAATTATCGATTACAATGCCGGAAACATTACGAGCGTCGCGCGGGCGCTGTCCAACATCGAGCAGGAGTTTGTCATTACCGATGATACAAAAAAGCTCGATGCGGCGTCGCATGTGATTTTCCCCGGCGTAGGCGCGGCCGGTGAAGCGATGGCTTACCTGCGACAGAAAAAATTGGACGGATGGCTGAAAGCCTGTTTTCAGTCCGGAAAACCGATGATGGGTATCTGTCTGGGTACGCAGATTATATTGGATTACTCTGAAGAAAACGACTCCCGGTGCGTGGGACTTGTTGCCGGATCAACAAAGCGTTTTCCGGAAAATCTACGGGCTGCGGGCCGAAAGCTGAAAATACCGCATATGGGCTGGAACAGCGTCACATTTAAGTATGAGCATCCGGTGTTTGCCGGTATCAAACCGGCAGCAGAATATTATTTTGTGCATTCTTATTATCCTTCGCCGTCAACTCACGCAGTCATCTTGGGCGAAACGGAGTATGGCATAACCTTCTGTTCCGTGCTGGCGGTTAAGAATCTTGTCGCCATGCAGTTCCATCCGGAAAAGAGCGGCACACCTGGACTGCAGATTCTAAGAAATTTCTGCACATGGAGCGGCGATGATCTCTAAAAGGATAATTCCCTGCCTCGACGTGCGAGACGGCAGATTGACTAAAGGCATTAAATTCAAGGGGAACGTTGACATCGGTGATCCGGTGGAAGCAGCCCGGGAATATTATGAACAGGGTGCTGATGAAATTGTTTTTTACGATATCACCGCATCTTCGGATAAACGCGATATTATGATCGATGTGGTTCGGCGAGTGGCCGAAACCATCTTCATTCCGTTTTCCGTCGGCGGCGGTATCCGTAATCTAGAGGACATGCGCCGGGTGATTCTGGCGGGAGCGGAAAAAGTGAGTGTAAATTCAGCTGCGATTCTCGATCCGGACATCATATCGCAGGGAGCAAGGGCGTTTGGCAGCCAGTGCGTCGTTTTGGGGATGGACGTGAAGAAAGTCAATGCGAGCTCTCAGACCCCTTCCGGGTATGAAATTGTCATTGAGGGCGGACGGAGATACACCGGCATCGATGCCCTTTGGTGGGCCAAAGAAGGAGAACGCCGCGGCGCAGGTGAAATTTGTCTAAATTCCATTGACGCCGACGGAATGCAAATAGGTTATGAGCTCAATTTAACGGCGCTCATCTCTGAAAGCGTCCACATTCCTGTCATTGCCTCAGGTGGTGCCGGGAAGCCCGAGCATCTTGCAGACGTCCTCACAGCGGGAAAAGCCGATGCGGCGCTCATTGCCTCCATGGTTCATTACCGGACGTATACCATCTCGCAAATTAAGAATTATCTTCGTGATCAGCGGATCAAGACCCGCTTGTACTGGTAGCGGCCTGAAAACAGGCCTAATTATTATACTTGACGAAAATTTGTTTGTATTCTTATCATCCATTGATTAAACTATGCACTATACGCAAGCAAACCGTAAGCGATATATTTCAAAAAGTCAGGAGGCGAATAGAAAGTGGATTCCAATAGATATGAATTAAATGTCCAATTGGCGCAAATGCTGAAAGGCGGCGTTATTATGGACGTGACCAATGTGGAGCAGGCCAGGATTGCGGAAGAGGCGGGAGCTGTAGCCGTTATGGCGCTGGAACGCGTGCCGGCTGATATCCGCAAAGATGGCGGAGTTGCCAGAATGTCCGATCCGGCGATGATCGCCGAGATCAAGAAAGCGGTGTCGATTCCGGTGATGGCCAAGGCGAGAATTGGTCATTTTGTAGAGGCGCAACTGTTGGAAGCCCTGCGGATCGATTACATTGATGAAAGCGAAGTGCTGACTCCGGCTGATGAAGAATGCCACATTGATAAAACCAAATTTTCGATTCCGTTTGTTTGTGGTGCACGCAACCTGGGTGAGGCGCTGCGCCGGATAGCCGAAGGCGCGGCGATGATCCGCACGAAGGGCGAAGCCGGCACCGGTAATGTTGTGGAGGCCGTCCGCCACATGAGAACGATGAACCGCGAAATCCGGCAGCTTGCGCAAATGCCTGTGGAGGAAGTTACGGGATTTGCAAAAAATAACGGCCTGCCCTATGAACAGGCGCTGAAAGTCAAAGAACTCGGACGTCTGCCGGTCGTTAATTTTGCTGCCGGCGGCATTGCGACACCCGCTGATGCAGCGCTCATGATGCAGCTGGGCTGTGACGGTGTTTTTGTCGGCTCCGGTATTTTCAAATCGGCCGATCCGGCGAAGCGTGCGCGGGCCATCGTGAAGGCGACGGCTTATTTCAATGACCCGCAAAAAGTTCTGGAAGCATCGATGGGCTTGGGTGAGGCCATGCCGGGACTGGAGATCGGACAAATTCCGCCCGAGCAGATCCTGGCCAAGCGGGGCTGGTAAAAAGCGTTATGGCGGTGCAGTTGGTTAAACATCGGCCAAAAATGATCGGCGTTCTTGATTTGCAGGGCGGCGTCCATGAACATCTGGAGCATCTGGAAAGGCTCGCCGTTCCCTATAAAAGAGTAAAACAGGCGGGCGACTTTGCGGATCTTGCGGGTCTCATTATCCCTGGAGGCGAAAGTACGTGTCTGGCCAGGCTTCTCCATATCTTTGAACTGAAAGATGTGATCCGTCGGCATTACGGTGAGGGCATGAAAATCTGGGGCACCTGTGCCGGTGCCATATTGCTGGCGGACCGGGTGGTCGGAGAGAAATCCTGCCTGGGATTGATGGACATGGAGATCGAACGCAACAGTTTTGGCAGTCAGTTGGACAGTTTTCAAAGTGAAGCGTTTATCGAGGCGATATCCGATGAGGTGATTCCGCTGACCTTTATCCGTGCGCCCAAAATCCTCAGCACGGGTAAAGGTGTTCGGGTCCTGCTCAAAATTGATGATTATATCGCTGCGGCGGAAAGCGACACCATTTTGGTTACTGCTTTCCATCCGGAACTGACAGGTTGTTTGGCGTTGCACCGCTATTTTGCCTCAAAATGCGGCCTGAACCCGACCTCGGATAATCTGTCGGCGAAGAGCCAGAGTTGGAAAACCGTCAGCTGGATGAAATTGGCGCGCATTGCGACATAGCAGGCATCACTAAAGGACGCCGCATCGGCTGCGTTCACTTAAAAAAATAGAATAAAGCCCTCTTGCTTGATCAGAACACATCATGTCCATGACGGGAACCATAATCGAAGATACGTTCTTTGCCAATTATCGGTACTGGGGAAACCTCCTTTCATCACCCTATAACAAAGGCTCGATCTGGGCGACGCAGACGGGCATCGGGTCTGCAGATCTCAATGCGGCATGGAGTGAAAAACCGTTAACGTTGTCTGATCTTGGAACAATTAAAGAGGTTAAAAAGATCTACCGCCAGGCCGGTTTGCCATTTTGGTGGTGGGTATTTCCGGGCTCAGAAACAAGAGCCGCCATTGAAATATTGGAAGCGGAAGGCTTTTCGTTAATAGAAAATATTCCATCCCTGCTGGCGGATTTAATCACGATTTCTGATGAAGAACCCCGCGTTGATGGTTTCTCTGTATGCCGTGTGCAAGATCGTGAAGAACTGAACGTCTGGGAAGAGGTCTCCTTTGCCGGCTTTGATTTTCGTCAAGACACGAAAGAACAATATCATCGTTTCGTCGGCTCATTCAATCTCAGCGCGGATGCGCCGCAAAGATTCTTTTTGGCCGAAGTTCATGGAAAACCGGCGGCTACATCTCTGCTGTTCTTGAAGGGAAAGGCGGCGGGCATCTATTTTGTCACTACGCTTGCCGACTTCAGAAGAAAGGGAATTGGTCTGAAACTCACACAGGCAACCATGCGTTACGCCGGATTGGCCGGCGCCCGTTGTGCTACGCTTCAGTCGTCTCCGGATGGATTGCATGTCTACGAGCAGGCCGGGTTTAAGCAATACGGCCAAACATCCGTATATGGTCTGCATACCTGATGAGGGGTTTGAAAATATGAAGAAAAGTTCAAGGAAAAAAATTGTTCCCAGTGGTCGAAAATACGTCTTTGTGGTAGCCTTGAGCACAAGGAGAAACGAGGTATGACAAAGCTGCAGCGCATCAAATGGGATCCCGCTTATAGTGTTCATGTGAAAGAACTCGATGATCAACATCAGAGGCTTTTTGACACGGTCATCACCTGATAGACGTTTTTGAAAGTGGTTCCGATGATTTCCTGCCTGTGATTTACGGATTGATTGATTACATATCCGACCACTTTCATCAGGAACATATAGTAATGATGAATTCCGGCTTTCCGGGTTTTGCGGTTCACAATAAAGAGCATCAGCACTTTATTGAAAAAGTCGAAGAATTCATTCAAAGCCAGAAGGCAGGAGATCAGGATTTGGGCATCAACATGGTGGTTTACATGAAAGACTGGATCCGCAATCATACCACGAGAGTCGACATGGAATATGCCGAGCATCTTCTTAAAAAAGCCGCTAGATCAAGTCGCTCCTGAGTTGTGACTCTTTTCTTGAGCCGGTCGGGAAGGAACGAATTCGCCTTACCCATTTCATAAAATTCTCTTCACTCCAGTATAGGATCATCTACCCGTTAGCTTTTATCGTTTTTCGCACATTTGTTCCAAATTTTGGTTTGTTCTTTGCACAATCATGTTTAGTTTACTAAATAGACGTTGTGGTTTGGACAATTTTGTTGCAAGATAATGTCAGGATCCGGGGGGCTGACGCGAAATAAGTTTAAACTGCATTCAAAGAAGGGATGAACATTGAGCATTCACAATTTTGATGAACTGGCGGCGCTGCACGCTATTGCCAAAATACTGGCACAACCGGGAGATCTGCGCGATCAATTGGAACAAATTCTCAACGAAATGAGTTCGCGTCTGGGGATGCAGCGCGGCATGATTTCACTTTTAGACCGGGATAAACAGGAGGTCTGGCTGGACATTGCCCATGACTTCAATATCGACGGACTGGATGTCACGTATAAGCCCGGTGAAGGAATCACAGGCAAGGTAGCGGAAACCGGCCGGCCTATGGCAGTGGCCAATCTCGGGCAGGAAACACATTTCCTTGACCGGACTGGTGCAAGGCGCCATTTAAACCGGGCCGAACTGTCATTTTTATGCGTTCCGATTATCTATGACGGGGGCGTTGTCGGTGTCTTGTCAGCGGATAAAGCCGCGAAACAAGTTGAAAATTTGGATAAAGAAATCGCAATCTTATCTTCAGTTGCCGAGTTGATGGCCAAAGCAGTTCATATTCGGGCGCTCGAAGAAGAAAACCGGCGCTTGCGCAAAATTGTCGGCGAAGCCCGCGCACCCTCTATGGATATCATAGGTCATTCCAAGGCAATGCAGGAGGTTTTCGGTCAGGTGGCGCAGGTCGCCGATTCCAACACCACGGTTTTGATTACCGGTGAAACGGGCACAGGCAAGGAACTGATTGCCAGGGCGATTCATAATAATTCTCCGCGGAAAGGCGGACCACTGATCCAGGTGAACTGCGCCGCAATTCCCGATACGCTGATTGAAAGTGAATTGTTCGGTCATGAAAAAGGCGCGTTTACGGGGGCGCTGCAACAACGCCGGGGACGCTTTGAAGAAGCCAACGGCGGGACGATATTCCTGGACGAAGTGGGCGAACTTTCCGCGGCCGCGCAGGTCAAGCTGCTGCGGGTATTACAAGAAAAGCGTTTTCAACCTCTGGGTTCATCGCGGGTGATCAATGTCAATGTACGAATTATCGCCGCCACGAACCGTAATCTGGAACAGGACATTCTGGCCGACCGTTTCCGGGCTGATTTGTTTTATCGGTTGAACGTATTTCCCATTTATTTGCCGCCTTTGCGTGAGCGAGGCAGCGATGTCATTCTCCTCGCCGATCACTTTCTTTTGAAATACGATAAGGAAATGAAAAAAAACGTGAAAAGAATTTCGACAGCGGCCATTGAAGTATTCCTTTCCCATAAGTGGCCGGGAAACGTCCGTGAACTGGAAAATTGCATGGAACGAGCCGTACTGCTGACCAAGACGGATGTCGTAGATACAGTCCATCTGCCGCCCTCGCTGCAGCTCAAGGAAAAAGAGCTGGATCGTAAAGATCGCAGCAAACTCTCTTCAGTTGTCGAAGCACAAGAGCGCTCACTTATTATCAATGCGCTGGAGGAAACCGGAGGCAATCAGACCAAAGCCGCTAAAATGCTGGGTACAACCAAACGCATTATCCAATATAAGATATCGAAGATGGGCATTGATCCGAAGCATTTTCGCAAAAAGAGTAAAAATTCCGAAGAGTAGGAGACTTCTTGGTGATCCGTTTTTGTGAAATTATCGTCGCTGTGGACAGGAAAATCGAAAATAGGACAATAATGTTCGCATTTACTATAAAATTACAAATTTGTTCTCCTGTGAAAAGAGGCAGATAGACGAATGGGAGAAAAAAAGTCGCATATAACGGATAATTAAGAATGCGATGCAAATCACTGATTATGGCATGAATTTAGCAATTATGATTCCGCCGCTCGCAGGTCGGGTGTGGCGGTGAGGAGGTAAAATTTTATGTGTCGTTTGTTTGCAGTAACGAGCAATGATCCGCTATCACCGATGATAGCCATCAATGCGCTCAATGTCATGAAAGAGGGGCACGATGGTTCCGGCGTGGGGTTGTTCTTAACGGATCTGGGCGGGGAATTTGAAAAATTTAAGAATGAACCGATTTTATCCGGCATTTTCTCCAATGAAGGCGTTAAGGCATTGGACCGGTTCATGATCGACCTTGATTTTATGGTCAAATACAAATTGTCTTTCCGGCCGACAAAACCGACACCGGCGGGAACACCCAAGAGAGATAATTACGTCATCCGGGTATATGAATATCCGGCAGATTGGGAAGGTTTAAGCCAGGAGGAAATTCAGTTTCGTCTGATGAATGTACAGTTACAACTTCAGGAAATGGGCGAGAAAGACAAATCGATGCTGATTTTCAGTTTCTGGCCGGATGTCATCATGATGAAGGAAGTAGGCGATCCTTTAACCGTGGCGCAATATCTGGGGCTCGACCGCAAAGAATTATCGGCACGCACTATTCTGAGTCAGGGACGACAGAATACCAACTACTCGATTGATATTTATGCCTGCCATCCTTTCTTCATCCAGGGCATATCCACCATGACCAACGGCGAGAATACGGCTTTCGTGCCGATCCGTGAATTCCTCATGTCGCGCAATTTTCCCGGTTATGTAGGCTACAAGTCCGATTCGGAAGTATTTACGCACATTCTTCACTATATGCAAACGAAGCTCGGATTGGGTATGGAAATGTACAAACATATCATTACGCCGCTTAAAGATGATGAGCTCTTACGACATCCGGACGGTAAACTCCTCCGGGGATTGAAGCAAAGCTGCCGGCCGTTGATTATCGACGGCCCGAACTGCGTCATCGGTTGTCTGCCGGATAAGTCGATGTTTATGGTACAGGATTCCAAGAAGCTGCGTCCCGGCGTGGTGGGCGGCCGTCCGGGCATTTTCGCCTTTTCGTCGGAAATGTGCGGTCTGGATGCAGCCATTCCCGAGCGGGACATCAATCTGGATGATCAGCCGATGAAATACGAAACTGTTATAGTCCGCCGTGAGCGGCAGGAGATAGAAAAATGGAATCAATGGGATGCATTACCCCATCTACACTAAGCACCAAGGATCTGCCCTGGCAGATCCTCTGGAATAAAGAGAAGTGCACACTGTGCGGCGGTTGCACGACCATTTGCCCCGTGCGGGCAATTGATCTCGGTGTGCACCGCAAACGCAGCCTGCAGGTGCCGGTCGGTCTGGAAACAAGACCCGGGAACCTTTTCTCGATTTACCACGGCATTGACCAGCATACCGATCCGGCTCACGCCTGTGTGGGCTGCGGCATGTGCACCATGGTATGTCCCAACGGGGCGATTGCCCCGACGCGAGCCGACGGGGTTGATAAACTGCGTTTTCATGTAAATCAGGGCGGCGAGGCGCGCCGGCGCGGCGGACGCCGCAATAATCCGGAAAGTGTTCTGGATAAAATCAAGTTTGTCCGGATTTCCATGCTGACCGACCCCGCACTGGATGCGGGACGGCATGAGTTTGAACTGCGCACCCTGCTGGGCAGAGTTCTGCCGCCGGAAGAAATGCTGAAGGTCAGCCGCGAAAATGGCTGGATGCCGCCCGTTCGGGAAATTTATCCGCTGGTCATCGGCAGCATGTCATTCGGGGCGCTCTCGCCGAACATGTGGGAAGGCCTGCAAATGGGCGTGGCCTACCTCAATGAAGAGCTGGGCATGCCGGTACGCGTGTGCACCGGCGAAGGCGGATGTCCTCCACGGCTCCTGAAATCGCGTTTTTTGAAATACGTGATTCTGCAAATTGCCAGCGGCTACTTCGGCTGGGACGAAATTATTCACAATCTGCCGCTCATGAAGGAAGACCCTTGCGCGATTGAAATTAAATACGGTCAGGGCGCCAAGCCCGGCGACGGCGGACTCCTGATGTGGTATAAAGTCAATCAGCTGATTGCCGCGATTCGCGGCGTGCCGCAGGGAATCAGCCTGCCGAGCCCGCCTACGCATCAGACCAAGTATTCCATTGAGGAAGCGGTGGCTAAGATGATCCAATCCATGTCGATGGCCTGGGGCTTCCGCGTACCGGTTTATCCGAAAATATCCGCGACCAGCACTGCGATGGCCGTCCTCAATAATCTGACCCGGAATCCGTATGCCGCAGGTTTGGCCATCGACGGCGAAGACGGAGGAACGGGCGCGGCTTACAATGTGTCTATGGATCATATGGGTCATCCCATTGCCAGCAATGTGCGCGATGCGTATTTGACCCTGGTCAAACTGGGCAAGCAAAACGAGATTCCCCTCTTCGCCGGAGGCGGCATCGGCAAAAACGGAAATCTTGCCGCCAACGCCGCCGCTCTGATCATGCTGGGGGCCAGCGGCGTACAGACTGGGAAATATATCATGCAGGCCGCCGCCGGCTGCCTGGGTTCGGAAACCGATCGCTGCAACGTCTGCAACATCGGGGTCTGCCCCAAAGGAATCACCTCGCAGGACCCGCGGCTGGATCGAAGGTTGGATCCGGAAAAGGTTGCACAGCGCGTGGTGGATTTATATTTAACTTTTGATACGGAATTGAAGAAAATCGTCGCCCCGCTGGGGCGTTCCACATCACTGCCGATCGGCATGTCGGACGCTCTGGGCATTAACGATGCGGACGCAGCCGAGCGACTAAAAATCAAATACGTTTTGTAAAGCGGAAATCAGGGAAACACGATGACAAAGAAAGATTCTATCAAGATAAACGGTGTCGAAAATAATATTCGCGTTGAGTCGCGGATTCTGGAAGAGCGCATTCAAAAAGCCGTTCAAGATGGGTTTCGACAAATTGAAGTCACCGCTTCCGGCCAGCATGGCATCGGCGGCCGCCTGTGGCGGTCCGGAAATCAGCCGATCAAGGTTGACGTATTGGGAACATCCGGCCAACGCCTCGGTTCGATGGGCTTTGCCAATACCGTCGTTGAAGCCTTTGGGCCGGCTTCCGATGACGTCGGCTGGTTGAATGCGGGTGCGCAAATTATCGTGCATGGCAATGCGACCAATGGTGTGGCGAACGCCATGGCTCAAGGCAAGGTCTATATTGACGGCGACATCGGCGCGCGCGGCATGACCATGACCAAGCACAACCCCCGTTTCGAACCGCCCGAACTTTGGGTGTTCGGCAAGGTGGGCGATTCGTTTGCCGAGTTTATGGCCGGCGGCATCGCGGTCGTTTGCGGCGCAGGCGCTGAAGATGAAAAGAACGTTTTGGGCTATCGTCCCTGTGTCGGCATGGTGGGAGGGAAAATTTATTTTCGCGGCCGGCAGGAGGCTTACAGCAGGCCCGACGCAAAACTGCTTGCTGATCTTCCGGGAGACGAATGGCAATGGCTGCAGGAAAACATGAAGAAATTTTTGCAGGCCATCGGGAAACACTATTTACTTGATCAACTGGTTTCACACCGCGAAGAATGGCAGTTGCTGGTGGCGCGAAAGCCTTCGGAAAAACTGGCGAGAGCGGTCAAGTCCATGGCGAAATTCCACCAGGAAGTCTGGGAAGGCGAACTGGGCAAAGGGGGTGTCATCGGTGATTTGTCCAGTCTGGACCGCTCACCGATCGGCCTGGTCACTACAGGCGATCTGCGCCGCTTCATCCCCGTCTGGGCCAATGAGAAATATCTGCCGCCCTGTCAGGCGGCCTGCCCGACGGGTATTCCCGTGCAGAAGCGGTGGGAGCTTATCCGCCAGGGTAAAGTTGATGAAGCGGTGAACCTGGCGCTGGAATACACACCGTTTCCGGCGACCGTTTGCGGCTATCTCTGTCCGAACCTCTGTATGCAAAACTGTACACGGTCGCTGGTAAGCCTTCAAGCGGTCGATGTTAAGCTGCTGGGCAAAGCGTCTCTATCGGCTGCGGAACCGGCGCGTCAGCCGGAAACCGGCCAGAAAGTCGCCGTCATCGGCGGCGGGGCCTCCGGACTGTCCGTGGCCTGGCAACTCTGGCTGAAAGGTCATGACGTTGTTATCCTCGAGGGCAAAAAACAACTGGGCGGCAAGATAACCGATTCGATTCCGAAAAGCCGGATTCCCGATGAGGTTGTCGAACACGAAATCAAGAGACTGGCCGGAAACATCCATCAGGTGCATCTAGGCAAGCCCTTAACGAGGGATCAATTCTCAGAGCTTAAAACGAAGTACGATTACATTGTGATTGCGGTGGGGGCGGCTAAGCCGCGTAAATTAAATGTCCCCGGCATCGGAAAAACTCTCACTGCATTGGAGTTTCTTCAGCAAAGCAAATGTGATCGGGCAAAAGTCGGTGAAAAAGTGGTCGTCATTGGTGCCGGCAATGTCGGCTGTGACGCGGCAACGGAAGCTTTTCGTCTGGGCGCAAAAAGCGTAACGCTTATTGACGTTCAGGAACCGGCCTCCTTCGGTGTCGAGCGCCAGCATGCCGAGGCCGCAGGAGCAAAATTTTTATGGCCGCGTTTTACGAAAGCCGTTACGGATAAAGGCGTGGAACTGACGGATGGTAATCTGTTGCCGGCGGATACGGTGATCGTTGCTGTGGGCGATGTACCGGATCTATCCTTTTTGCCGGAGGCTATTGAGACCGAAAGAGGGTTTGTCGTGGTGGATGAGACATTTGCCACGAGCGATCCTCAGGTTTACGCTATCGGAGACGCCGTCCGTCCGGGATTGTTAACGGACGCCATCGGGGCAGGGCGCATTGCCGCCCGGACGATTAATGATCTCCTGAGAGGAGAGGACCAAACATATGACAAGTTGCCGGCCATCAAATATGAACGGATAAAATTGCAGTATTTTGATCCCCGGGTAGGCGAATTTTCCGATACGGCATCCTGTGCGACGAATTGTGCGTCTTGCGGCGCCTGCCGGGACTGCGGAATGTGCGAGGAGATCTGTCCGCAAAAAGCAATTTCCCGCTCACAGACACCAGGGGGCGGTTTTGAATATATCGTGGATAGTGAAGTTTGCATCGGCTGTGGTTTCTGCGCCGGGGCGTGTCCCACTGGCGTCTGGGAACTCGTCGGGAATGCACCTTTAGAATAAAACAATTATTTCATTAAATTAAGGATGGATAAATTATGAAACAAACAACACCAACTCTTGCAGCGGAAAGACAATACGTCATCGAAAAGGAAAAGTTTGTTCCCGTTTCGGAGTATTTCGGGGAGGATACTTTCAACCACCGGGTGATGAAGGAAAAGCTTCCGAAAGATACGTTTAAAAAGTTGATGGAAGCCATGAATGAAGACAAAATGCTCGATGCCGAAACAGCCAACATCGTTGCGCATGCCATGAAGGAATGGGCCATCGAGAAAGGCGCGACGCATTTTGCCCATTGGTTCCAGCCCATGACCGGCATTACCGCCGAGAAGCATGATGCCTTTGCTGATCCGTCGGGCATCGGTGAAGTGGTGGAGAGGTTTTCCGGAAAGCAGTTGGTTCAGGGCGAACCCGACGCATCTTCCTTTCCGTCCGGCGGCATCCGGGCCACCTTCGAAGCCCGCGGCTACACCGCCTGGGATATGTCATCGCCCGCCTTTATCAAGAGAAACGGGATCTCCACAACGCTGTGCATTCCGACCGCCTTCATTTCTTATACGGGCGAGGCGCTGGATAAAAAGACGCCGCTCCTGCGCTCGGACCGCGCAGTCAGTAAAAGCGCCGTGAATATGCTGAAGCTCCTGGGGACAAAAAATGTCAAAAAGGTTTATTCGAATTTGGGACCGGAGCAGGAATATTTTCTGATCGATATGGATTATTTTTTCAAGCGTCAGGATCTCGTTTTGGGCGGCAGGGCGGTCGTCGGCGCTCCTCCGGCCAAGGGACAGGAACTGGAAGATCAGTATTTCGGCAGCATCAAGGAAAGAATTTCATCCTACATGCATGACATGGAAGAGGAGCTTTTCAAGCTGGGAGTTCCGGCCAAGACGAGGCACAACGAAGTAGCGCCCTCTCAATTCGAACTGGCTCCCGTGTATGAAGAAGCCAATCTCGCCGTGGATCATAACCAAATCGTTATGGACACCATGAAGTCCGTTGCCAAAAAACATAATCTGGCCTGTTTGCTCCACGAAAAACCCTTTGCGAAGATAAATGGGTCGGGGAAGCATGTCAACTGGTCGCTATCCGACAACAACGGCAACAATCTTCTGAATCCCGGCAAGACCCCGCAGGATAACATCCAATTTTTGGTATTCCTGATCGCTACGGTTCGTGCCGTTTACAAGCATGCCGACGTTCTGCGCGCGTCGGTCGCTTCTTACGCCAATGATCACAGACTTGGCGCCAACGAAGCCCCGCCGGCGATTATCTCGGTTTTCCTGGGTGAACAGTTGACGGATATCCTTTCCTGCATCGAGAAGGGCACCGTCACCAAGGCAACGAACGCCGAAATTATCGATCTGGGAATTTCCGCTTTACCTCAGGTCAGCAAAGACAATACCGACCGCAACAGGACCTCGCCTTTTGCCTTTACCGGCAATAAATTTGAATTCCGGGCCGTGGGTTCATCGCAATCCATTTCCTTCCCGGCGGCGGTCATCAATACCATCGTTGCGGAAAGCCTGGATTATCTGGCGGAAAAAATTAAAGCCAAAGAGTCCAAAAATATTAATCAGGCTGTTTTTGAAGTTTTGAAAAGCGAGATTAAAAGCATCAAGAATATTCTTTTCAATGGCGATAACTACACCAGCGAGTGGGAAGCCGAGGCCGCTAAAAGAGGTCTGCCGAATAATAAAACAACGCCTGTGGCTCTGAAAGCTCTGATCACGGATAAGGCCCTTAGCCTTTTTGAAAAATATGCGGTTCTGTCGAAGGTGGAGCTCAATTCCCGTTACATTATTTACCTGGAAAAATATATCAAAGATTTGGAAATTGAAGTCAAATGCCTCAGCAACATCTGCTTGAATCAGGTGATTCCGGCGGCCATAGCCTATCAGAAGACGATCGCCAAAGCCATTATCACCACAAAAGAAGTTTTGGGCACGGCGGCGGTTGTTTCTGCGGAATCGGAGATCTTGAAGAAAGTCGTTGACCTGGTTAATAATATTTATTCGATCAACAAGGACATTTTGTCCAAGGTTGATGCAGCCAATGCCATTCACGACGAAGCGAAAAAAGCGGAAACGCTCTGCTCTAAAGTCAAGCCGAAGATGGACGAACTTCGCGAGTACGTGGATACTCTGGAAAATCTGGTTGACGACGAAACCTGGCCTCTGCCGAAATTCTGGGAGATGCTGTTCATCTGCTGATTTAACGAACGTAGGGGACGGATATCCGTCCCCTACGTTTACGTGTTTATTGATTGACGGGAATTCGAAAACAAGATAGAAGCCTTTGCCTTCAAGATGGAAAAAAGATTAAGAATGTTCCAAGCCGCCAATGCGGTCTTTTGATTTCTGGAAATGATCGATCGGTCCGATAAAAGCCCCTAAGTCTTTGCTGTTGGAGAAATAAATCAAATGTCCCTGTTAAGAAAAGATCGCCAAGCTCTGCTGGTCCTGGAAGACGGCAGCGTTTTTGATGGTTTTGCCTTTGCAGGCGCGGGCGAAACTCTGGGAGAAGTCGTCTTCAACACCGGGATGACCGGATATCAGGAAGTGATCACCGATCCGTCTT
>SBEK01000047.1 GCA_009668925.1 Deltaproteobacteria bacterium | reverse complement strand
CGCTTCTGGAGGAAAGGGAATCAGCCTTTGATCAATTGGATGTTCTTTTCCGCAGTATCATTGAATCGGTGGATACCGGTATCTTAACGACTACCATGCAGGGGAGGATAAAGACGTTCAATCGAGCGGCCGAATCCATCACGGGGCTTGATCTTGCTTCAGTCGAGAATCGACAGATACGGGACATCTTTCCGGAATTCAGCGCCTATTTTGATGCGGACTCAGTTGATTTGATCAGGAATCGCAGAGAAATCACAATCGACCTCGGGGCGAGTGGACAGGTTCATTTGGGCTGTTCATTTTCTCCTTTGAGAGACAGGTACGGCAAACAAATCGGCCATATTCTGATCTTTCAAGATCTGACAGAAATCAAGCGTATGGAAGAAAAGCTGGAAAAGAGCAAGAGGCTCGCGCTGATTGGAGAAATGGCGGCCGGTTTCGCCCATGAAATGAGAAATCCTCTGGCGTCCATCACCGGCTCCATTCAGTTGCTTGGACAGACGGCCAGAATGGAAGACACCGACAAACGATTAATGCAGATCATTATGCGCGGCAAAGACCAGCTTGATAACTTCGTCCGCGATTTTCTTCTGCTGGCCCGTCCTGTTCCGCTAATAAGAGAACCGGTAAGCGTTCCTGAAGTCGCGGAGGAAGTCATAGAAAATATCAGATTGTCGAATGAATGGACGGAAGGCATTAAGATTATCAGAACTTTTTCCGGACAAAGCAAAGCCCTTGCAAATAAAGAACAAATCCGACAGATTATTCAAAATCTGATGCTTAATGCGGTGCAGGCCTCGGATAGAACGGGAAATATATTCCTTGAAATTAAATCCTTGAATCTGGATGATGGAAAGAATTACACATTGATCCGAGTCACGGACGAAGGATGCGGAATCGATGAAAAGGATTTGAAGAATGTATTTGAACCGTTTTTTACGAAAAAGGAAAAGGGAACAGGACTAGGATTGGCGATCGTCAGCCGCATTGTTGACGGCTACGGCGGAAAAATAAAGATTGAAAGCTGGATCGAGAAGGGCACATCTATTCGGGTTTGGCTGCCCTGTGAATAAACTGATTGTTTGAGGATAAGGAGTAACAACATGGCGAAAATTCTGGTTCTGGATGATGACCAAGGCATGAGAGAATTCATGGAAATCATGCTGACCAAAGAAGGGTATGACGTCACCTCTGCCGATAATCCGGTCAAGGCGATTAACCTTTGCCGGAAAACGGCCTACGATTTGGTTATCACGGACTTGAAAATGCCCAAAATTGACGGGATCGAATTTCTGAAAACCATCAAGGATCATCGGCCGCAAACAGTCGTGATTTTGATCACGGCCTATGCGTCCGGCGAGACGGCCGTTAACGCAATGAAAGAAGGGGCCTATGACTATGTAGAAAAAGGCGGCAATATTGAAGAATTGAAGCAAATCGTTCGTCAGGCCTTATTGAAAAATGGACTGGTCAATGAAGCCCAGACTCCGAAAAACGAATTGCCCGAGGCGTCGTTCTGCGGCATGATCGGTACAAGCAGAGAGATGTCCAAAGTATTTTCGACGATAAAGAAAGTAGCCGATACACCCGCCAATATCCTGATTCTGGGCGAAAGCGGTACCGGCAAAGAACTGGTCGCGCGGGCCATTCACGCCAATTCTTCACGCTCCAAGATGCCGTTTATGGCCATTAACAGCGGCGGTATTCCCGAGAATTTGCTGGAAAGCGAATTATTCGGCTATATGAAGGGATCGTTTACCGGGGCTTATGCGGATCGCGCCGGGCTCTTCGAACTGGCGAAAGGCGGGACGGTGTTCCTGGACGAAATCGGTGAACTGCCGCCGGTCCTGCAGGTTAAGCTTTTGAGAGTTGTGCAGGAAAAGACATTTCGTCGCATCGGAGGAGCAGATGACATCAAAGTCGACGTGCGCATTATTTCCGCGACCAATCAGAACCTGAAAGAGAAGGTCAAGAAAGGCGAATTTCGCGAAGATCTCTATTTCCGGCTGAACGTCATTCCCATACAGATGCCGCCGCTTCGGGAAAGAAAAGACGATATTCCTCTTTTGACCAAGCATTTCATCGAAAAATATGCCCGCGAATTTGATAAGGAAGTGAGAATGATTTCTTCATACGCGATGGAATTGTTGATGGGATATGCCTTTCCGGGAAATATCCGGGAGCTGGAAAATATCATCGAACGCGGTGTGGCGATGGAAACGTCCAATATTATTTTGCCTGAAAATCTGGTGCTGTCCGTCGAGGCCGATGTCGAGCAGAAGATGATGGAGTTGAACGTACCGGACACGGGCATTGACCTGAATGCCGAACTGGAAGGCATAGAAAAGAAAGCGATTGAAAAAGCTCTTCAGAAAACAAAAGGCTCTAAAACGAAAGCAGCCGAACTGCTGCATGTCACGTTTGATTCCTTACGCTATCGTATCGAGAAACTGGGCATAGAATGATTTCTGAGGATGCGGGTCTGGTGCTGCGGTGTGTCCCCGGTGATTTCGGGAGACAGATCAACGCTCAAAGTACGAGATTCGGAAACTTTCCAAATTCCCTTTGTAAGGTTCTTCTATAACCTCTACACGGTCGACGCGAGCGGCGGACGGTCCCGTTTTGCACCAGGCAATCATTTTATCCACGTGAGCGTCTTCCCCTTCAATCACCACTTCAACACGGCCATCTTCCAGATTGCGCACCCATCCGGCTAACCTAAGCGCCTTTGCGGCGCGCTGGGTTTCCGCCCTGAAAAAAACGCCCTGGACTCTCCCGTCGATGAAGAGGTGCACTCGCTTCACGATTCTCTACCTGCCGATGAGCTTTAAGAAATCTTTTTCGCTGATGACCGGAATGTTTTGAGCATGTGCCTTGTCCAGTTTTGATCCGGGTTCCCGGCCGGCAACAACGTAGGATGTTTTGCCGGTCACTGACGGCTGAACCATGCCCCCCAGCGCTTCCACAATTTCCTTGGCTTCATTGCGGCCCATGCTTTCCAGTCCACCTGTGAAGACAAAGGCCTTTCCGATGAGAGGAGCACCGGCCGATTTGTCTTTTCTTTGGGGACGGACGCCGGCCTGCCGGAACTTCTCCATGACGTTTCTGTTTTTCTCTTCGGTGAAGAATTCGACAATGCTTTGCGCAATTTCCGGACCTATTTCGCTGATGGCGGTCAGATCTTCATTCGTCGCTTTCATCAAATTTTCCATACCGTCGAAATGTTCGGCGAGGAGTCCCGCGGTTCGTTCGCCCACATGCCGGATGCCCAGCGCAAAGATGAATTTATCCAGAGGAGGTGTTTTCGAACGTTCAATGGCGGCGAGCAACTTCTGGACGGATTTTTCCGCCTGCCGGTCAAGGGCCAGGAGTTGCTCTTTCTTTAAAAAATAAAGATCCGCCGGATCATGAATCAGCCCTGCATCAAAGAGTTGCGCCGAAACTTTTTCACCCAACCCTTCGATATCCATAGCGCCCCGGGAAGCGAAATGACGGATGTGCTCCTTGATTTGTGCAGGACACGACAGATTGATGCACCGGTGAGCGACTTCACCGTCGAGACGCACGATCTCCGAACCGCATTCCGGACACCGGCGCGGCATTCGGAATTCCCTTTCTCCGCCGGTTCGTTTGGCCGCGACGACCTGGACGACTTCAGGAATGACGTCACCCGCGCGTTGAACGATCACTGTGTCGCCAATCCGGATATCCTTTTTAAGAATTTCATCTTCATTGTGCAGTGTGGCGCGGCTGACGATCACGCCGCCTACATTAACGGGCTCCATCAGTGCTACAGGTGTCAGGGTGCCCATCCGGCCCACCTGGACGACAATGTCTTTGACGACGGTCCTGGCCTGCTGGGCCGGAAACTTGCAGGCCAGCGCCCAACGGGGTGATCGGGATACATTGCCCAGCGTGGTTTGTGTTGTCAGTCGGTTGACCTTGATCACCATGCCGTCAATTTCATAGGGAAGGTCCGCGCGGATCGACGCCATGTATTCAAAATAGGAAATGCAGGCCGCAATATCCGGTGCGTGTCGAATCAACGGATTGACGGGGAAGCCCCATTCGGCAAGGGCTTGAAGGATGTCCCAATGATGATCGAAGCTTAAACCTTTGACGGAGCCGGTACCGTAAAGAAAGATATTTAAAGGGCGGCGGGCGGTAATCTTCGGGTCAAGCTGTCTCAGCGAACCGGCGGCGGCGTTTCGCGGATTGGCAAAAGGTTCTTCGCCGTTCTCCTCCCGGCGCCGGTTGAGCTTTTCAAACGGCTTCTTCTCCATGTAAACTTCACCGCGGATCTCGATGAATTCCGGGATCGTAAGCGATGACTTCCTCCTCATCCGCAACGGCAGCGACGAGATCGTCTTGAGGTTTTGCGTGACGTCTTCTCCTGTTGCGCCATCCCCGCGCGTCGCGCCTCTTATAAAATGGCCGTCTTCATAAATCAGATTAACAGCCAGGCCGTCGAGTTTGGGTTCGACCACGTAATCGATGATGTCCTGCTTTGCGAGCTTCTTAATTCGCGTATCGAAATCGAGAATCTCGCCGGTTGAAAAAGCATTGGCCAGACTGAGCATCGCCTGCGGGTGTCTGAAGGATTCAAATTTGGCAAGCGGTGCCGCGCCGACGCGCTGAGAGGGTGATGATGCCAGGTGATCGTCGGGATAGAGGGTTTCCAGTTCCTGCAGTTCCCGCAGGAGACGGTCGTATTCGGCATCGGATATTTCCGGCGCATCCTGCTGGTAGTAACGCTGGTTGTGATATTCGATTATTTTTCGAAGTTCAGGAATTCTCTTTTCCGCAGTCTCTCTGTTCATCATTTAACCAGTCGCAGAGTTGGTTTTCCTGATTTTGTCTTGGCCGGGGACGTTTCTTCGGCGGTTTTCTTCTTTAAGAGTTCTTCATTAAAGATTGCATTTTTGACCCGGATGGCATTGATGATGGAAAAGATCACGACAGACTTTTCCCAATCCGCGGAAAATGAAAAGGTTTCCATCTTTGTCTTGTATTTTTCCCACAGCGACGTCAAGGAGGCTTCATCGAGGCGCAGGATGTTTTCAGCGATTTTATTTAAGGAATCTTCCAGTTTATTCATGCCGCAAATTTAACGTGACTTCTGTTTAAAGTCAAATCAAAAGCGATTTCCCCGGAAAGCCAATTTGCAAATAACACTTGTTTTTTTTCACTCTTACCGCTAATAAACCAGCAAAGACGATGAGTGAAAATCGAATCAAAATAGGCGTACTGTCCGACACGCATACATCCGGTTTTGATAAGAACTTAAAAAAAATTATTGATGAACATTTTTCTGACGCCGATTTGATTTTTCATGCCGGGGATTTAGTAAACTTATGCGTCCTCGATTTATTCGGCGATAAGGAGGTCAGGGCGGTTTACGGTAATATGGACAACGGGATCGTGAGAAAGGCTCTGCCCGAACAGCTGCTGATGGACATCAAGGGATTCAGGATCGGTCTGATGCATGGCTGGGGCAGTCCTTCCGGGATGGAGAAAAAATTGGCGGACAAACTGGGCAAACTGGATTGCATCGTTTTCGGACATACCCATTATCCGGTGAACAGGATCATCGAAGGCACTTTGTTTTTTAATCCGGGGTCGGCAGTCGATAAACGCTTTGCGCCTTCGAGGACCGTCGGAATACTGGAGATCGGAAAAAATATAACAGGCAGGATCGTTTCGGTATCCTGACGTAACTTGAACGAATCACAGGTATTAAGATTATGGACGTAATGTTTGCGCCGTGGCGGATGGAGTATCTCTTGGGCGGAAAAGACGATGGATGCGTGTTTTGCAAATGCTCTGCCCGGTGCGATGAATTTATCGTCTTCGAAGGGAAAACGTGTTTCGTCATGCTCAACCGTTTCCCTTACGTCAATGGACATTTGATGATCATCCCGCAGCGGCATTTGGGGGATATTGAAGAACTGACTTCAGCCGAACGTGTGGAAATGTTCAATTTGCTTGATGCGTCGGTCAAAGTGTTGAGAGAAGCCATGCAGCCGCAGGGATTCAATGTCGGAATGAATTTGGGAAAAGCCGCCGGGGCGGGTATCGAAGAACATGTTCATCTTCATATCGTGCCCCGTTGGGAAGGAGATACGAATTTCGTCAGTGTAGTCGGCAATGTCCGGATTATCCCGGAAGACTTGGCGGCGACCACGGCCAAACTGGCGCCTCTTTTTAAAAAACATGTTCAGGAGGGTTCAACGCAATGAAGGTATTTTATTTAATTCTCACCATCCTCTTTGCCTTTTTTATTGTTACTTTTTCGCAATTCAATGCCGCACCCGTGACGATCAGATATTACTACGTACAGGATATCGTTGTTCCGGCTTATATGCTTATTTTTGTCGCACTGCTGGTAGGTGTCATTATCACGGGATTGCTGGGAGTTGTCGAAAGATTCCGCCTGAACCGTTCCATCAGCCGTCTGAACAAAACGATCCGGGATTTGCGCAAGGAACTGAGGGATAATGAGGCGCCGCCGATGCTCGAAGATCGCAAGAAGGCAGCGAATCCTCCCCCATCATGACCCGCAACCCGAGATTTATCACGGATGCCTCATTGGCTGGACTTGCCAGATGGCTCAGACTTCTGGGATTTGACAGTCTTGTTTACGGCAGTGAAGCCGGCCGGCCGATGATGCGTCAGGCCCAAATGCAAGAAAGAATTCTCCTGACCAGAAGGCGCGACCTGCTGGAGCGGCAATTTTCGGGTGAGATGCTTCTCCTGCCGGAAGGCCATGTCAACGCGCAACTTCGTTTTGTGATCCGTAAACTGTCTTTGGAAATTTCCGAAAAGAAAATGTACACGCTCTGCCTGGGATGCAATGAAACGCTTCAGCCCCTGGAGAAGACGGACGTTCGCGACCTGGTGCCGCAATTTGTCTATGACACTTGCGACCATTTTAATCAATGCCCGCGATGCCGCAAAGTATACTGGCGGGGATCACACGCGCGCAACGCTCTGGGATTTTTGGAAGACAATAAGATCGCCGTTCATGGGGAGTGATGAATGCCGGGAAAATCCCTTAGGGGCTGTCCCGTTAGACCCACCGTTCCCTACGAAGATACTGCACAGTCGCGGTCATCGCCTTTTATTTTTTCGATGGCGTGTTGCAGTGCCGGCAAAACGGCGGCGAGATTTTCCCTGGCGCCCTTGGGGCTTCCGGGAAGATTGATGATCAGAGAGCGGCCGCGAATGCCGGCGACGGCGCGGGATATCATGGCATGCGGCGTAATTTTCATGCTGGCGTAACGCATGGCTTCGGCCATGCCGGGGATGGCTTTGTCAAGAACTTGCAGCGTGGCGTCCGGCGTCAGATCGCGCGGGCTTACGCCTGTTCCGCCGGTTGTTAAAATCAGATCCAGGTGATCCACATCGGCAAACGTGATGATGGCTTCCGATATTCGATCCATTTCATCAGGGACGATCATCGTCTTGGCGACGCAAATAGCGGCGCCCGCCAGCATTTCTGCAATGGCGGGCCCGCTTTTGTCTTCCCGTTTGCCCTGCGAGCCTTTATCGCTCACGGTGATGATTCCGGCTGAAAGCATTTAGACTAATCTTCCGCTTCTTTTTTCGACTCGGCAATAATTTTATCAGCGATGTAGGAGGGGACTTCCTCGTAATGCGACTCGGTATAGGTAAAGTTGCCGCGCCCGCTGGTCATGGAACGCAGATCGGGGGCATATTTTAATATTTCCGCAAGAGGGACCTGACCCTTGATGACCTGGTTCGTGCCATTGGTATCCATGCCCAGAACGCGTCCCCGGCGGCTGTTGAGATCGCCGATCACGTCGCCCATGTACTCATCGGGAACTTCGATCGCAATATTCACAATGGGTTCCAGCAGGATGGGCTGACATTCCATCACGCCTTTTTGAAAGGCCATCGAGCCGGCGATCTTGAACGCCATTTCCGAGGAATCCACGGTATGGTAGGAACCGAAAACCAGGGATATCCTGAAATCCACTACAGGATAACCGGCGATGACTCCTTTGGCTGCCGCCTCCTGAATCCCTTTATCTACCGCCGGGCGGTATTGACCGGGAATAACGCCGCCCACGATCTTATCCAGGAACTCATAACCGCCGCCCCGCGGCAACGGTTCGATGTCGATGGTACAATCGCCGAACTGACCGCGCCCGCCGGACTGCTTCTTGTAGCGGCCCTGCACATTCGTTTTCCCTTTAATGGTTTCGAGGTAGGGTACTTTCGGTGTATTCAGATTGACTTCGACGCCGAATTTTCTTTTCATCTTCTCGATATTGACTTCAATGTGCACCTGACCCATACCGGAGAGGATCATTTCCTTCGTCTGGACATTGCGGGAGAAGACAATCGTCGGGTCTTCTTCCGTCAGCCGGTGAATAGAGGATGCGATCTTGTCTTCATCGCCTCTGGATTTCGGTTCGACGGCGAACGACATAATCGGGGGAGGAACGGGGACTTTTTCAAAAATAATGGGATTTTTTTCAGCACACAGTGTGTCGCCGGTGACGGTTTCCTTCAGTTTGGCGACGCCGGCAATGTCGCCGGGGACGAGGACGTCCGCCTGTTTCTGGTTTTTGCCTTCCAGGTAAAAGATGTGCCCGAATTTTTCCGTAATCTTTTTCGAGGCGTTATAAACCGCTGAATCGGAATTGAGTTTTCCGGAATAAACCCGGAATAAGGTCAACCGGCCCGCGTAAGGATCGGCAATGGTCTTGAAGACAATTGCGGAAAACGGCTCATCTTCAGACGGCTTGCGCTCCTCCGTCGCGTCCGTTCCCGGCTTTTTGCCCTTGATCGGTCCGCGGTCAACCGGTGAGGCAAAAGAAGCGACCGCCAGATCCATCAGCATGCTGACGCCGATGCCTTTTACGGCTGAACCGCAAACCACGGGGATCAGGCTTCCCGATACAACGCCTTTTCTCAATCCGGATTTGAGTTCGTCGGCTGAAAGCTCGCCGGCTTCCAGATACTTGTTCATCAGTTCGTCATCGGCTTCGGCGATATCTTCGACCATGGAACTGTGCAGGAGGCTGGCCTCCTCCAGCAGATCCGCAGGAATATCGGAAGCCTTGCCGATGCCCTTATTGTCCGCAAAGGTGTAAGCCTTCATGGTGATCAAATCAATAATGCCTTGAAATTTATCCTCCGCTCCAATCGGCAGACAGACCGGAGTGGCCTTTTTCTTGAGTTTTGTTTTGATGCTGTCGAGCACTTTATTGAAATCCGCCCGTTCACGGTCCATCCGGTTGATGAAAATCATGCGCGGAAGGGCATACTGATTGGCCATGTCCCATACTTTTTGCGTCTGAAATTCAACGCCGCCCACAGAGTCGATGACGACGACCGTATTGTCGACAATGCTCATTGAACACTGAATATCAAAGGTAAAATTGGAGTCGCCCGGCGTGTCTACAATATTGATTTTGTGCTTGTCCCATTCGACAAAATTAGCCGCGGAGGAAATCGATACATGTTTTTTCTGCTCCTCCGGCTCATAGTCCATGGTGGACGTGCCGTCGTCCACGCGTCCCAGCCGTTCATTCTTACCGGAAACAAATAATAGAGATTCACAAAGAGAGGTTTTACCGGTGCCACCGTGGCCGATGACGGCCAGATTTCTGAGCATTTTGGATTCGTACTTTGCCATGAAAACTCCTTTCCATATCTCAACAAGATCCTCAAGAGATCTGATGAAACGGTCATTCAGAATGCGGGGATGTTTAGCCTATCCGGCAACTAAAATCAAGATAATTTTCAACTTCTGACGATTCGCCGGGCTTTATTTGGCCGCTCATACCAGCCTGCACGGCGATGCCCCGCTTTCATCTTTTCAAGAGGTATTTTTCACCCATTTTCAAAGGATACACAACCGAAAATAGGCAGAGAAACAAGGCAAGAGCGAAGGAAAGAATAAACCACAATTTTTGCAGCCAGGAAAAACCGTAGCCCTGCAGTCTGGACATGAAGATTTTATAGACCGGTCCGGCTTCCAGGATGATTACCAGGGCAATCAGACCGAAGCTGAGAATCATGAAAAGGACGCCTCCGAAACTGGTTGCCGCCAGAGCCGGATTCTCTGATTTGAAATCAGGATAGCGGGCACCCAGGCCTATCGCGAGTCCAACGATGGAAGGCACCAGAAAAAATATGGTAACAACGGATAAGAACATCATAAAAGGCGTGACGCCGAGCAGAATGTTCGAAGCGACGATCAGCGTTTCCGATAAAATAAGCAACGGAATATAGTAGAGAAAAAATTTAATCCAGAGGAATGTTTTGATCGAAACGGGGGCAGCCTGAATAATCCAGAAAGCTTCCCCCTCCTGGCTTACGGCGGGAAAGACGAACCGTGCGGCAATGGCCGAAAGAACGAAGGCCGCGAGCCCGACATTAAGAAAAGAAAAGACATTTTGGAGGTAAATCGTTTTGATGGGAGATTTGTCCAGGGGCAACACAGAAAAATTGTACAGATAGATGATAATCAATGCGCAGATTAAAAACAGCTGCGGCCATTGCGTTGAATCCCGGAAGAAGGACCGAATCTCCTTTATGGCGAATGCTTTTGCCGGACGTGACAGAAAATTCAGCAGCCCCTCCCAACTGCGGCCATGAAATTTCACCGGTGCAAAAAGCCTTTTAGGGGTTGTCTGGGCACGGGAGAAACCGCGGAAATAGACGGCGCCTGCAGTGACTTGATTAATAAAGATCAGGGAAAAAAAACAGCTTCCCGAAAGCGCCAGGTTAAAGAGTGAAGGGCTCCATTGATTTTTCAGCGCGAAGCGCAGCGCGTCCGTAATCCAGGTCGTAGGTATTAGCGGCCAATTGAACGCCTGCATGGAATTCAGATAGAGGACAACAGAGGCGAAGCTGTCCGGATCGACCAGCTGTTCCGGTCGGATCATTCTCAGAGCGACGATCAGCAGGATCGCCAGAACAACGCCCAGGATGACAAATAAAGTACGGATTTTTCCTGCCGGCAGCAGCGCGGCGCCGATTAAGACAATGAGGCTGCTGATCGCGGAAGCGATGAGGCACAGGCACACGACGGCTCCCGGCGCGATCAGATAGAAAAAGAGGCCGGGTTTATAAACAAGACCGTAAGACAAGAAAACAGGAAGGCTGAAAGCGATCACCATCCATGATGAATCGAAAGCGCTCAAAAGCCACCTCGAAAGAAATATATCCTGATTACCGACCGGCAGCGAATGCAGCAGCGGCAGATCACGGCCCAAATACAGATGAGACAGACTGTTGATGATGCTGCTGAAAAGCAAAAGAGTGAAGAAGGTGATGATCATCATGGAAAGAAGCTTCATCGCCAGGATATCGCCAAAGTCCTGGACGCTTTGAAAGTAGGTCAGGACGCGATAAAAGATGAGAAATGCGCCAATCCAGAAAGCCAGCCCGATTAATGTGAAGAGATAAATCCGTGTCCGGCGGTTGTCGTGCGTACCTGTCTTCAGTCCATTCTTGGCGGACAGCAGACGCGGCTTCAATAGAGTCATCAGGGTATTTGTCATGCGTTAAGCTTCCCGAATCAAGGTCAAGAACACGTCCTCCAGCCCGGCCTCTCCCGTTTTAGCGGCAATATTCAATTCGGAAACCGTGCCCTGTGCCAGAAGCGTGCCCTTGTGAATGACTCCAATCCTGTCGCATAAATCCTCCGCGAGGCTCAGGGTATGGGTCGAGACAAAGATGGTCACATTTTGTGCCGCGAGTCCCTTTAAGATGTCTTTGACCATGCGCACGGCCTCCGGGTCGAGGCCGACCATCGGTTCGTCAATGATCATCACTTGGGGATCGTGAAGCAGCGCCGCTACAATAATCAGTCTTTGCTTCATGCCGTGGGAATAAGCCTCGATGATCTCATCGGCCCATTCCCAGAGTGCGAATTGCCTGAGCAGTTCTTCGGACCTCTGCAACGTGATCCGAGCATCGACATTATATAAATCGGCAATGAATTTAAGAAATTCCATACCCGTCAGCTTCTCATACAAAAAGGGCCTGTCCGGAACAAATCCGATAATTTTTTTCGCCGCGACTGGGTCTTCTTGAACATCGATTCCCCCGACGATGATTCGCCCGGTTGTCGGTTTTATGATGCCGCCCATCATGCGTATCGTTGTGGTCTTGCCGGCGCCATTGGGGCCGATAAATCCATAAATCTCGCCTTCGGCCACCTCTAAATTCAAATGGTTAACGGCGAGCGTCGTTCCAAAATCTTTTGACAGATCGGTAAGTTTAATCATTTCTGATGGATGTAACCTCCAATTTGATTCTTCCCATGAGACCCAGTAAATCCAATTGTTCGGCGCCTTCGCCGCGGACGAGACGAAGATGGGTGACATCCGCCGGAATCTGATTGAATACGGTGTCCACTGTAACCCATTGGCCGATGTAAGCCAGGTTCCAGGCATGATAGTAAAAACGTCCGTTCAGATAGATTAGCCCCATCTCGATCTGCGCGGGAATACCTGCGGCACGCAGCAGCGCGGCGGTTAAAACCGCATGTTCATTGCAATCCCCCATCTTGTTTTTCAGGACCTCCAGGGCATTGGGGACGGATAGAACAGGTTTCTTTTCCAGGGTGCGATATACCCATCCGACAATTTTCCGCAATCTGACCGGGGGACTGTCGGCAGGATGAATGATTTTCTGAACCTGCGCTGTCATTTTCATGTCAGCGGACTGGATCAGCGGGGACGGCTGCAAATACGTCTGAAAAACCGGCGGTATGGCTGCTTGCCCGGACGCAGTGGGGATGGTTTCTCTGGTAATCGTTAATGAATTTTGATTAAAATTCTGCCTGCCGCCCTGAAGCAAAAGGCCCTGAGTGCGGATACCGGTAATTTTAATTGTGATCGCCGTCAGTTTTGCGGGCTCGGCGATAAGGAGATTCGACGGAATCGAAGCGACCTGCGTCATATCAGCAGCACCATCGGGCGAGATTCCGACTCGCGCCTGCTCGGCATTTACTTTTTCCATGGAAAGACCCAGCATCCCGCTTTCCCTTAATATTTCGCCGTCGCCGGCCAGCCAGGCGCAATTCTTCGCCCCCATGAAATCGGCGCAGAGTTTTTGTGTCAGCACGCGCTTTCCCATGATGGGAATTATCTCATCGGCGCTGCGCGTAACGGATACTTTGCGGATGCTGAGTGTCGACGGATCAAAGATGCTGAAGTCACGTGTTGCAGATTTTTCGAGTCCGCCGCGGAATGCAGCCTCATAAATATTGCCGCTGATATGAGGAATTTCCGCAACGGGGATAATCGTTTTTTGCGGAGAAGAGGGAAGGCCCGTATATAGAATGAGCTTCTTATCGCTTACGTAACCCCGGGCCTGAAAGCGGAATAAACTCGAATTCAGTTCAAAATTAAATGAGGAGAATGTCATGTCGGGATTAAGATTCGAGTCGGTAGCTATGCTTAATGCCTGGATAACCCCCATGGTATTGATCTGCATGGTGATATTTTCCGAAGTTTGAAAATGGCCGCTACTTAGCGGTGTGAATGTTCTGCGGATCACGCCGATCTTCTTCTTATTTTGGTAGATATTCATCCAGGATTCGGAGGCGTGCGTCAGGGCAGTTCTTGGCGCCATCGGCCGATCTATCGATTTTTCCTCAAATAATTGCAGGCGGATGGCCAGCAGAACGAGGAAAACAATGATCATTCCAATGCCCCAAACCGATCTGAATTTAAATTTTGTCATGCTTTCTTATCTTTCTCATGCGTTCCAATCAACAGGCTCGTCTGAAAGATTATATAGAGGCGACGGCTTCCGGTCAACTGACAGTATTGCAATGGTCGAATATTTTAAAGAATAACTTGACAAATTCGGCACGTGGATATATTAAGCCAAATTCTTATTTCTAAGGCTCGATTACGGTGGCTCCCCCATCTGGCAGAGACTCTTCCAAATGCGGGGTTTTTTTTTAATCAGACCCGAACTTGAGAAACGGAGTGCACCGAAGGGCTTGCCTGACGACCCCGTGGGCAACGCGAAGAGGGATCATCGTAGATCCATCCGGTGAAAGCGGTTTACATCAGGGCGGGGTAAGTTGGACATTTTTAATGGAAGCACAAAAAAGGAATGATTGAGATTTTTTTATTGAGACACTTATCGGAGAGGAAAGTAAAATGAAGTTCGACGATCAGAAGATACGCAATATCGGAATCAGCGCGCATATTGATTCCGGCAAAACAACGCTCAGCGAACGCATTCTTTATTATACGAAAAGAATTCACGCTATTCACGATGTGAAGGGCAAAGACGGTGTTGGCGCGACCATGGATTCCATGGAACTGGAAAAAGAAAGAGGCATTACCATTGCCTCGGCAGCGACCTATTGCGAATGGAAGGGGCATGAAATAAATATCATTGATACGCCCGGCCATGTTGATTTCACAATAGAAGTGGAAAGATCACTGCGCGTTCTGGATGGCGCGATCCTCGTCTTATGTTCCGTGGGCGGCGTTCAGTCGCAGTCCATCACCGTTGATCATCAGATGAAGCGCTACAAGGTTCCCTGCATCGCGTTTATCAACAAGTGCGATCGCAGCGGCGCCAATCCCTTCCGCGTGATCGAACAATTACGTTCCAAACTGGGGCATAACGCCGTCGCCATGCAGATTCCCGTCGGACTCGAAACGGACCTGCAGGGAGTGGTCGATCTCGTGGCCATGAAGGCCATGTATTTTGACGGAGACAATGGTGAGGATATCCGCATTGAAGAGATTCCGCAAAATCTTCTGGCCGAAGCCAAAACCAGACGAGACGAACTCATCGAAGCCGCATCCCTGTTTTCCGATGAACTGACGGAAACGATTCTGGAGGAAAAAGAAATTACCCCGGAACTGCTTTATGCCGCCATTCGCAAGGGAACGCTGAAGAGAGAACTCACGCCGGTGTACATGGGGTCGGCTTACAAGAATAAAGCGGTCCAGCCTCTGCTCGACGGTGTAACGTATTTGCTGCCGGCGCCGTCCGAGGTGGAAAACGTTGCCCTCGATATGAACAACAATGAAGAGCCGGTGATGCTGACGTCCGATCCGGAAAAGCCGATTATCGCCCTGGCCTTTAAACTGGAAGACGGCCAGTACGGGCAATTGACGTACATTCGCGTATATGAAGGAACGGTGGAAAAAGGTTCCACCATCGTCAATGTGCGCAACGGGAAGAAAGTAAAGGTCGGCCGCGTCGTGCGGATGCACGCCGATCAAATGGAAGAGGTTGACGCGCTGCGCGCCGGGTACATTGGCGCTTTGTTCGGCATTGAGTGCTCGTCGGGTGATACGTTTGTCTCGCCGGGCATCAACATGACGATGACGTCCATGTATGTGCCCAAACCGGTTATTTCACTCGCCATCGTCCCGAAGGACAACAAGTCGCAAATGGCCATGTCCAAGGCTCTTAATCGATTCTCAAAGGAAGACCCGACATTCAAAACGTATGTCGATCACGAAACCAACGAAACCATCATCGAAGGAATGGGCGAGCTGCATCTGGATATTTACGTCGAGCGCATGAAGCGGGAGTACAATGCGGAAGTCACGACGGGCAATCCGCGCGTGGCTTACCGCGAAACCATCACCCAGCGGGCAGAGTTCAACTACACGCATAAGAAGCAAACAGGCGGTTCCGGTCAATTTGGACGGGTTGCGGGCTACATCGAACCGATCAGCGATGCGGATTTCGTTTTCGAAAACAAAGTATTCGGCGGCTCAATTCCGACAAACTTCATTCCTGCGTGTGAAAAAGGATTTAAGCAGAGCATGGCCAAGGGCCCGAAACTGGAATTCCCCGTCACCGGAGTTAAAGTTGTTCTTAACGACGGAGCTTTTCATGCGGTGGACTCTTCGGATATGGCCTTTCAGGCTGCCGCCCGGGGGGCTTTCAAGGAAGCTTATCTGCGGGCCAAGCCGGTGGTTCATGAACCGATTATGAAAGTTGTTGTGGAATCGCCGACGGAATTTCAGGGGGCGGTGATGGGACTGCTCAACCAGCGCCGCGGCATGATCATCGGTTCGCAGGATGAAGGCGTCATGAGCGTCATCGAAGCTCAGGTGCCGCTGGGCGAAATGTTCGGATTCTCGACCATTCTGCGTTCTGCCACCCAGGGCAAAGCCCAGTTCACGATGGAATTTGCGCTCTATCGTCAGGTACCGCAGTCCATCGCGGAGAAGATAGCGCTCGAAGTTGCCCAGAATAAGAAGACGGCGGCCTGAGATAGGCTATAAGACTGTAGACGGATAGGCTGTAGAAAAAATGATGGGAGTGGGCAAGGCTTTAAGGCGGGAAGACAATGTCATCCATTTAATTTATGAGGTTATGGTTATGATCAAAAATGAAATCAATCAGCGCAATCCGCTGTTAAATCTGGGATACGATAACGAATATATTCTGCCCAATGGCGGCTTCGGCGCGGTTTTGGCGCACGCGGGCGTCGGCAAGACCGCACTGCTCGTGCAGATGGCTCTGCACGCCATGATCAATGAGCAGCCCGTGTTGCATGTCAGTATGAATGATGCGGTCAGCAAGGTGGATCTCTGGTATCGCGAATTATTCAATGACATGGTGTCGAAGTATGACCAGGCGGAAGTTACGGAATACTGGGAAAACCTTCTCAATTACCGTTTCATCATGACCTTTCGCGTCGAAGGGTTCAGCGTCCCGAAGCTGGAAGAGCGTCTCACCGATCTGATGCAGCAGAATATCTTCAAGCCGTCCGTCATCATAATTGATGGACTGAAATTTGACGAGTCCGGCCGCGGCCTTCTGGTGGAATTGAAAGAATTGGCGAAAAAATATTCGATGCGCATCTGGTTTACCGTCCATACGCACCGCCATGAACCGCCGAAAGAAGACGGGCTGCCGCTTTCGTTTCTGCATGTTGCGGATCTCTTTGATGTGCTGGTGCAGGTTGCCGCGAAAGGGCCGGAAGTCTACATCAAGGCTCTCAAGGGACAGTCTCCGGGCGCAAAACAGGATGCGCTCATCCTGGACCCGGCGACGATGCTGATCAAATAAGATTCCCAGTCTCCGGCAACGCGTGTCATCGCCGGTTAAGCGCCGTGCGTGGATCAGGAAGCAAGATACGCCGGTGCCTTGCCCGCTGTCGCTTCGGGATCGTCTTGCCCAAAAGGAGCAATTCCGGCGTGTCGGGGTTCCGTTCCTCCTCACCGATGTCGGCGACCCCAAGGGTGCAATTAAGAACCCAGAATAAGTAATCTGCCAGTTTCCAAGTTACAGGCTGCCCAGTTCCACGTAAGGGATCTTTTCGTCGAAGGCGGCGGTAAAATCAAAATTATTGAATGACAGCGCATAGATTCCCGATCGTGACGGGATATGCAGATAGCTTTTCAACACGGGAAACAGGGGATCACTCTCCATAAGGCCGACCAGCAGAAACGAATTGCCCTTGCCCTGCTGATGATGAAGTATGGTATTTAACAACAGGGTAAATACCTGCTCGCTGTTGTCCTCAATTGCAATGCAGGCGGCGTAAAGGTGACGCAGCGGTTGGCCCGGTTCAGGTATCGGCGCCAGACGAAATGCCCTGGCCAACGGAGAAAGGCAAAGCTTCAACCACCGCATGTATCCCGAATACCCGTCAATCACAATCCGGCGAAACGGAAGTTGATCCCAGCAGGCGACCGTGCCCAATATCCGATCTCCTCTCGTTGCGACATAGAAATCATCGAGCCTGAGGCCGCGCAGAATTCCATCGTCGGCCAGAATATTGTCCGCCGTATAAACAGGGAAAAATTGCTTTTCACTGCCCACGCGGTTCAGAAATTCAGATAGTTTAGCGGCTCCGACAGCGCTGCCGGGAAGAATTTGAATCCCGGCGGGCGGACACGGTGCGCGACGCGGGACCAGAGGAATCGCGGCGGTATGAAGTGTACCGATGCGCGTGCTTGCCGGCAATCCGACACGCCCGCTCGCAAGAACATTCCGGGCGGCGGTGTTATCGGTCAGGATGGCAAAAAGATAGAAGGGAACGCCGCTCCCGTCTTTGTGCCACCGTTCGATGAGCTCAAGGCCCCGGGCCATGATCGTTGTGCCGCGGATGGATCGATCCAAACGAAGAGAGCCCGCATAGCCGATATCCGCGGGAGCGCCGTTTAGAAACACTCTGCGCCTGGTGAGTAAAACGACGCCGACGATTTGCCGATTGGACTCGGCGATGATCACGCGTGGATCGCATCCTTCGACTTCGATGGCGTGAAAGAAACTCGGTTCGTAATCGGCCGCCAGTGAGATGACGCCGCGCATCGCGTTGCGCCGCATCAGGGCGCATAACTGAACATCGTCCTCGGGACGGGCTTCCCTGAGAAGAACGGAAGATGAAGATATCTGCGGGTCGCTTTCCTGTGCGTCTGCCATAAATTGTGAAAATATTCTTTCACTCAGACTTATAAGGAAAAAATCTCGTGGTGTCAATAGCCACACTTTTTTTAAGCATTGGATTTGTTGATTTATTAGACGATGCTGGGTTCTTCGGAACACAATTGCAAAAAGAAGGTCATTGCGGTAGACATGAGTACTGAAAAGCCCAGTATAGGATTTCTTTCCATCGGTATTCAGGAGCCGGGAGGCATATGAAAACAACAGGGCTGTATTTGCTGTGCGGAATCATTATCGTCATAGTCGCGGCGTTTGCAGCTGCGCTTACCTTGGCTTCTCCAAAGGCACCGCCGATGATGGTATCGGTTGCAGCTCCCTTTCGAACGATGAATTTTTCGTCTTTGCCGCCTGTTCGTCACTTTCAGGCCCGCGACGGCGCGCAACTGGCGTATCGGGCATATCCGGCGGAGCATACCCGGCAGACGATTGTCCTGATTCACGGCTCCTCGGCGTCCGGCAGTTCTCTTCATGCGCTTGCCGAGTATCTTCAAAAGAGCGATATGGACGTCTATGCGTTGGATATGCGTGGCCACGGCGACTCGGGGCGCAGGGGGGATATTGATTATGTCGGACAGCTGGAGGATGACCTTGAAGATTTCATGAAGCAGATGTTTCATAACCGGCCGGATGTTGTGCTTGCCGGATTTTCTTCGGGCGGCGGTTTCGCCCTGAGGTTTGCAGCGAGTCCGCGGCAGCAGCTTTTCAGCCGTTACATTGCGCTGGCGCCGTTCATCAGATACGATGCTCCCACCACGCGTCCGAATAACGGTGAATGGGCGAGGGCCAGCGTTCCTCGAATCATAGCCCTGACGCTCCTCGGACCCCTGGGCAGCAAATATCTGGGGCATCTGCCCGTGATTGCTTTTGGAATCGATCCTCAAAATATCCAATATCAAACGTCCACCTATTCTTACCGCCTGGCGAACAATTTTGGGCTGCACCATGACTATGTCTCGGACTTGAAGGCCATTAAACGGCCTTTGACCGTCATTGTGGGGAAAGAAGATGAACTGCTTTATCCGCAGAAATACCTGTCCGTGTTTGCCGAACCGCAGCCTCATGCGGAAATTCGCATCGTTCCCGGAGTCGGTCATGTCACCCTGACCAGCGATCCCGCCGGACTGAAAGCCGTTGCCGACGCCCTAGCGAATTAGCTGTCTGGTCGGAAGACCTTGACACGTGAAGCGCGATGGTTTTTATAGGATGAGTCCATCCGCACACCGATGGATGCCGGAGACAACGGTCCCTTTCGCCGGAATATCCGTTAATCGTGTTTCTCATATTCAAGGATAAGAAGATGCCCTGTAATCGACTGCAAAATGAAAAGAGCCCTTATCTCCTGCAACATGCGCAAAACCCGGTGGACTGGTATCCCTGGGGAGAGGACGCCTTTGCCAAGGCCAGGCGGGAAGATAAGCCTGTTTTCCTGTCCATCGGATATTCGACTTGCCACTGGTGCCACGTGATGGCGCATGAATCATTCGAGGACAACAAGGTCGCCGGACTTCTGAACGAAACATTTGTGAATATCAAGGTCGACCGCGAAGAACGCCCCGACATTGATGCGGTTTATATGAAGGCCTGCCAGCTCATGACCCAGAGCGGAGGATGGCCGCTGACCATTATGATGACGCCGGATAAAAAGCCATTTTTTGCCGCAACCTATATTCCCCGTGAAACGCGTTATGGCCGGGTCGGTCTCCTGGAGATGATTCCGGAGGTGAAATTGATTTGGCAGACGAAACGCGGGGAGGTCCTTTCCGCCGCGGCGGAAATCACCGGGATTCTGCAACGACCCTCGGCGGGCGGCGATAAGGACGTGGGTGAAGAAGTACTCCACCGGGCGTATCAGTCGTTGTCGGCGAGCTTTGATCGGGAATACGGCGGATTCGGCCATGCGCCGAAGTTTCCTTCGCCGCACAATCTCTCGTTTCTGCTGCGCTACTGGAAACGGACCGGTGAGGCTGAGGCGCTGCACCTGGTGGAAAATACGGTACGAAATATGCTGCGCGGAGGAATCTGGGATCACGTCGGATTCGGATTTCATCGCTATTCCACCGATGAACGCTGGGTCGTCCCGCATTTTGAGAAGATGCTTTACGATCAGGCGATGATGGCCTTGGCGGCAGTTGAGCTATTCCAGGCCACCGGCAAGGAAGAATACAAAACCCTGGCGCGTGAGATATTTGACTATGTCCTGCGCGATCTGACGGACGGACAGGGTGGTTTCTATTGTGCGGAGGATGCGGACAGCGAAGGCGTAGAAGGGAAATTCTATTTATGGACGGAAGCGGAAGTGCGCGGTGTTCTGACAAAAGATGAAGCGGAGCTGTTCCTGTCTCTTTACAGAGACGAGGGCGACCTGACGCTTCAGGGAATGCAGGAATTACCTTCAGGCCATTTTATAGCGCACCTTCGGCCTTTGCCCGAGAGCGACGGAGAAGAGGCAGCAGAACGGTCCGGCATGCCGGAAGATGTGCGCAAAAAGCTTTTTACTGCCCGCGAAAAGAGGATTCGCCCCCATCGGGACGACAAGATCCTGACCGACTGGAACGGCTTGATGATTGCGGCGCTGGCGCGCGGCGCTCAGGTCTTTGAGGAACCGGTCTATCTTAAAGCCGCCGTCCGTGCGGCGGAATTTATTTTTCGATTTCTGCGGTCTGAAAATGGCCGCCTGCTCCACCGGTTTCGCGATGGGGAAGGTGCCATCGCCGCGAATGTCGATGATTACTCGTTTATGATTTGCGCTCTTCTGGAACTGTATGAAGCTACCTTTGAAATGGAGTACCTGTTCAAGGCCCTGGAGTTTCAGTCGCATCTTTTTGCTTATTTTCGGGATGATTGGAAGGGAGGGTATTTCCTTACGGCAAGTGATGCGGAAGCGCTTTTGACGCGGCCGAAGGAACTCTATGATGGAGCCATCCCGTCGGGCAATTCCATGGCGTTTATGAATACTCTGCGATTATCCCGGATGACCGGAGACGCCGAGCTGGATGAAAGAGCGCACGAAATATACCGGGCGTTTCGCTCGCCGGCGGATGCGGCGCCGACGAACTTCACGCAGTTTCTCTGCGGTCTTGACTTTGCCATTGGCCCGGCAAGCGAAGTGATTATCGCCGGAGATGAAAGAAGCCCCGATACCCAAACGATGCTTCGAGCTTTAAGAAGAAGTTTTGTGCCGAATAAAATTGTCATCTTCCGGCCGGAGGGGCAGACGCAGCCTCAGATTGAAACGATCGCTCCTTATGTTCAGGCGCATACAGCCCTGGACGGGCGCACGACCGCTTACGTTTGCACAAACTTTGCCTGCCAGGCGCCGACCCATGATCCCGGAAAAATGATGGAATTATTGACCGGGAAGTAGCGGCCGTCCGGTTCGGGAAAGGCGAGTGAGCCCGTCCTCAGGGGTGGTCATGTTATTTCCCGAGGCAGGCGGATTTTCCCTTTCCTTTTCCTTCGGTGGATTCTTTTTTCAGGATGCCGTTTTCAAAGGTTAGGGCGTAGATGTAATCGCTGTCGCCGCAGTTGTAGTACCAGATTTCAACCTTCTGGGCGCACTTTTTCAATTTCTTCACTTTACCATTCTGGTCGACGTTGGTTGTCGAATGACGTCCTTCGCATGTCGTTTCTTTAAACGTCGGCTTGCCGCAGGTTGTGGATACCTGCATTTTTGTATCACCGCTTGTGACCAGATCGGAACCGCAGCGAAAGGCAAGTCCCTCCATGACTGCGAAACACAAAATCAATAAACAAAGGATACCGCTTTTAAGGAACAGCATAAGTTCACCTCCGTGTGAATCAGTTTTTTATTTTCCCAGACAGTCGGACCGGCCTTTTCCGCTGCCTTCAGTTGTTTCTTTGCTTAATTTGCCGTCTTCAAAAGTCAGCGCATAGATGTAGTCGTTGCTGCCGCAATTGTAATACCAGATCTCGAGGAGAGTGGGGCATGAATAAGTCTTTTTCGGGCAGATTACCTCTTTAGAGGTAGGCTGGCCGCAGGTTTCCAGGACTTTTACCTTTGCATCGCCGCTCGTGACCAGTCCGGAGCCGCAGCGAAAGGCCGA
>SBEK01000046.1 GCA_009668925.1 Deltaproteobacteria bacterium | reverse complement strand
AGACAATCCAGCACGCGGGCGGCGGCGGTCGTGGGAGTGACAATCCCTTTTTCAACGTCCGCAAGCGACTCGGCCAGGCTCGCGGCTGCGGGACTTTCGTAGAACCATTCCTGCACACCCTCGCGGACCATGAATTTGAGCCACTCGCGGGACTGCTCCCGCCTTTTATGCTGCAGTTCTCCGCTGGCCGTGAGCTTTTCACGATGGTCGAGGATGATCTTTAAGATATTTTCGAGTCCCGCCATCGTTATGGAACTGCACGTTACAACGGGGGGCGACCAATTCTGATACGGAGGTGAAAGCAGGTGGAACGCCATTTCGTACTGGCGTCTGGCCATCTTGGCGCGTTCGATATTGTCGCCGTCGGCTTTGTTGACGGCGACGGCGTCGGCCAGTTCCAGGACACCCTTCTTAATACCCTGCAATTCGTCGCCGCCGCCGGCAATCATCAGCACCAGAAAGAAGTCGACCATCGAGGCCACGGTGACTTCCGATTGTCCGACGCCGACGGTTTCGATCATGACCGCGTCAAATCCTGCCGCTTCGCATACCAGCATGGTTTCGCGGGTTTTGCGGGCGACGCCGCCCAGGGTTTTTCCGGAAGGGGAGGGACGGATGAACGCTTTGTCATTGACGGCCAGCTTTTCCATCCGGGTTTTATCGGCGAGAATGCTCCCCCCTGTTTTAGGCGAACTGGGGTCGACCGCCAGAACCGCCACATGATACCCTTTTTGGGTCAGCATCGTGCCGAAGCTTTCGATGAACGTGCTTTTGCCCGCGCCCGGAAGCCCCGTGATTCCGAGGCGCAGGGCCTTTCCCGTATACGGCATCAGGGCGTCGAGAATTTGCCGCGATAATTCCTGGTCGGCCGGAAGAGAGCTTTCCACGAGGGTGATCGTTTTGGCTAGCATTCGCCGGTCCCGGTCAAGAACCCCTTGAACGTAGGGTTGAACATCTCGTTTTTCCATAGTCATCTCACTTTCGGATCTTCTCCGCCCCGCTCCTTATGTCCTCACCTTAGAAAACGTCGTTGCACTGCGCCTCCAGCTGTTTTTGCCGGACGTCTTTTTGACAGAAGTCGATTTGTCTTTGGGCGATTATACCGAAAGGCGGCAGGGCAGGCAATGCCTATTTCATTCGGTATGTTAATTGACGGATGCTGAAACGGCAGAAATGGCCGGAGGCCTGCTTAACAAGCATCAGGGGGGAATTGCGGCGTATCGGCGAATATCATCTCTCGTCCCGGCAGGCCGTCTATTTGGAGATCTTGACGGAAATCCGTTCCTGATATTCGCGGATTTCGTGGCGGAGGATGTCCAGGTCGGCAATGCGTTCGTCGAGGCGTTTCAAGTGATTGCCGAGCAGTTCCAGAAGACGTCTGAGCACTTTTTCATTGGACTTTTCGTACGTCCACATCGCCTCGAGTTCCTGCATTTCCGAAAGCGTCATGCCCATGATCTTCAGGCGCTTGATCAGCTTCAAGCGTCTGAGATCGGCGTCGGTATAGATGCGGCGGCCGCCTTCCACGCGTTTGATGGAATTGAGCAGGCCGATTTCTTCGTAATAGCGGATCGTCCGCTGGCTCATGTCCAGTTGCCTGGAGAGCTCTCCGATGGATGTAAATTCTTCGCTCATGATAACCTCTGATCAGCGGATAAACCTTCTTCCGGCCGTAAAAAAACCATGCCGAAAATATTTATGATGCGCTGTATTGCTGCTTTAACTCGCGCTTCAGAATTTTTCCAGAGGGATTTTTTGGCAATTTCTCGGCGATGACCACCTTCTTGGGGCATTTAAAGCCGGCCAGTTTTTCTTTGCAGTAAGCGATGATCTCCTTGTCGCTGATCGAGGCGCCTTTCTTCGGCACGACAACCGCCGCCACAATCTCGATCCATTTGGGATCGGGCAGGCCGATGACCGCCACTTCCTCGATGCCCGGATACTGATAAAGCACTTCTTCGACTTCACGGGAAGCGACGTTTTCGCCGCCGGACTTGATCATGTCTTTCTTGCGGTCCACCACGTACAGGTAGCCGTCCGCATCAAACCGACCCAGATCTCCGCTGTGAAACCAGCCGAATTCAAACGCCTCATTCGTTTTTTCCGGGTCGTTCAGGTAGCCGGTCATCACGTGGCCGGAACGATGGACGATCTCTCCGACGTCGCCGATCGGAACGAATTTTCCGTCGTCGTCCATGAGCCGCGTTTCCACATTCAAAACCGGTTTTCCGGCAGAGCCGGGCTTCAGCAGCTGATCTTCCGGCTTCAGGATGGTGGCCACCGGCCCCATTTCGGTCTGACCGTAATAGTTCCAGAGCTTCAGGCCCCGGAAGGTCACGGCGAGCTGCTTGATGATTTCGACCGGCATGATGCTCGCGCCGTACGCCGCCTTCTTCAGGCTCTGGTGATTGTAATTTTTGAATTCCGGATGGTTCAAAATGCCGATCCAGACGGTGGGCGGGGCGAACATATGGGTGATCTGATATTTTTCAATGAGCCGGATCATTTCGAGAGGGTCGGCCCTGTGCATGATCACGTTGGTGGCCCCGATGTACAGATACGGCATGAGGAAACAGTGGAGCTGGGCGCAGTGAAACAGGGGCAGGGCGTGCAGGCTCACGTCGTCCGTTTCGTACTGGCCGTCGAAAATGCAGCTGTGATACTGGGACATGAGTGCCCGGTGCGAGAGCATGGCGCCTTTGGGTCTGGACTCGGTTCCGCTTGTGTAAGGAATTTGGACGATATCTTCGGCGCTGACGTCCACCTGGGGTTCATCATACGGCATGGCCTCCATTTCCGTGATCAGGTTGAAAAAGCCCTCGGGAACCAGAGAATCACCCAGAGGGAGAAACCCCCACTTCTCCACGGTGGAAAATTTATTCTGGTCCTTGGCAATAATCGGGTAGAGGATGTCTTCCACGATGAAGATCTTGGAACCGGAATGGTTGATCACGTAGGCTATTTCATCGGCGTTGAGCATGTAGTTGATGGGCACCTGAATGGCGCCGATCTTGGCGAGACCGATCATGCTGATGGGGTAATAGTGGGAGTTATAGGCATAGACGGCCACCCGGTCGCCTTTCTGGACGCCGTAACGGGTCATGAGATTGGCGAAGCGCCGGGCTTGGCGCTCAAGGTCATAAAAGGAAAGTTTCAGATCGCGGAAAATGATCGCGGTCTTGTCGCCGTATTTTGTCGCGGCGCGCCTTGCCATGTCGCCGATTGTGTCGCGGAAACAAATGTTGCTCATATGAAAGTCCTCTCGATATTTGTTGCGGCATAAGCCTTAAGGCTTTTAGACTTTAGCCTGTCAGGCTGTAGGTTTAAATCGTATGCCTTCGGCATTTTATGTTTTTCTCCGTTTTATATTCGATTAAAACGCTGTCTTTTACCTTTTTGTACATCTCAGACCGCGAACTCCTATCCTGCACAATTTGTACTCAAGGGACTAATAGGCTATCAGCCTTGCTTGTACTTCCCTTCAAACATTTCCTTGAGCTTATATTTTTGAATCTTGCCGCTCGCCGTCATCGGGAATTCCCTGACAAACTCCCAGTAGCGGGGAATCTTATGACGGGCGATTTTGCCTTTGCAGAAGTCGGCAAATTCTTCCGGCGTTGCCGACAAACCTTCTTTGAGCTGGATCACCGCGAGAACCTGTTCCCCGTACTTTTTGTCGGCAATTCCCACGACCTGCGCGTTGGCTACTTTCGGATGGGCAAAGAAAAATTCTTCCAGCTCCCGCGGATAAATATTTTCACCGCCTCGGATGATCATGTCCTTGATCCGGCCTGTAACCTTGAAATAGCCGTTTTGATCCATTTCGCCGAGATCGCCCGTGTGCAGCCAGCCGTCTTTGTCGATCGCATCGGCCGTCGCCTCCGGCATTTTGTAGTAGCCCTTCATCACGCAGGCGCTGCGCGTGACGATTTCGCCCTGGGTAGAAGGCGGTGCGTCGCGTCCGCTTTCCTGATCGACAATCTTGCCCTCGATGTCGGGCAGCAGCCGGCCGACGGTCGACACGCGCAGTTCGACCGGGTCATCGCGGCGCGTCATGGTCATCACGGGCGACGATTCCGTCTGGCCGAAGGCGATGACGATTTCGGGGCAATGCATGTTGGTGCGGACCTGTTTCATCGTTTCCACGGGACAGGGGGCTCCCGCCATAATGCCGGTGCGCAGCGACGTCAGATCGTATTTGCTGAAATCCGGGTGGTTTAAAATCGACACGAACATGGTCGGCACGCCGTTGATTGCCGTGCAGCGCTCGGCGGCAATCGCCGCCAGGGCCTGCGCCGGGTCGAAATATTCCAGGGCCACCATGGCTGAGCCGTGGTAGATGCAGTTGAGCGTACTCATGACGCAGCCGAAGCAATGAAACAGGGGCACCTGAATCAGGAGACTGTCGCGTTCAGTCATGCCCATGACATCGCCCACCATCCGGGCGTTGTTTACGATATTGGCGTGCGAAAGCATCACCCCTTTGGGAAAACCTGTTGTTCCCGAGGTATACTGCATATTGATCACATCGTCGGCATGAAGCGATGCCATCCGGCCCTCCAGGTCGGCTTCGGAAACCGCTGCTCCCTTTTTAATCATGTCGGAGAAGCCGAGCATGCCGGGCGTGTTTTCCCTGGCGCCGATGTAGACGACGTTTTTCATGAGCGGCAGCTGGGAAGAGACCAGTTGTCCCGGCTGATGATGGTCCAACTCGGGCAGAATCCGCCGCACCGTGTTGTAAAAGCTGGTGTCGCGGTAAGCGTCGATCAGAAACAGCGTGGTGGAATCGGACTGTTTGAGAATGTATTGAAGTTCATGCGACTGATAATTGGTATTGATCGTAACGAGCACGCCGCCGACCATCCCCAGGGCTGATTGCAGATAGATCCACTCCGGGATATTGGTCGTCCAGACGGAAACATGATCGCCCTTTTGAATCCCCAGCGCCATCAGTCCCCGGGCCGTCTTGCGGCACTGGTCATAGAATTCGCGGTAGGTTTGACGAATTTTGAATTGAGGTGAAATGAGGGCGGGATTTTCGGGAAACCGTCCGGCCGTTTCTTTAACCACTTCTCCTACTGTCTTGTTTACAAAATCGGACATAAAAGCACCTCGCCATAGAATGAGATAACACGATCAGGTCGTTTCCCGACGATAAACGGGCCGCGGCCTCATGCATGATTTCAAACAAATGCTGTTAAGTTCCACTTAACGTAAACTGGGTTGAATATAGCGGATTTTAGTATTCTGTCAATCGTTTTCTTTTCGCCGGGCGCGAAACCATGAATTTTTCTTTCCGGCAGGCAGTCCAAGCGGGTTCTTTCCGGGAGAAAGCTGACACCGGTGCACTGTAAATTATATAACAAAACCGAAAAGATAAATGACGTGTTGCCCCGTCCGTACGCTGTTCGCTTACAGCACGGCAAATGCGTCCTCCCGATTCAGATTTCCTTTGACTTGCATGATCGTGTTCTTTATACTTTTTTGGTACGAAATAGTTATTCTTACCCACGAGTTTAAGTCAGGTTCTGATAAGATGAATTTTGAGTCGGCGACCACCCCAGAGATCAGCTGCCGGATTACCCGTACTCTGATCATGTATGTCAGGGAGATGAAAGGGTCGCTCGGAAACCTGCTTACGGATCTCGTACTGGATGAAGCCTATCTTTGTGATAACAATAATTGGGTTTCCCACGAGTTCCTCCATATCCTCTACGCCCGGATGTCGGAGATCCTGGGAGACAAATATCCCGTCTACAAGATGGCCCTGGCGTCTGACCGGTACCAGTCCCTGAATATTCTGGAACGGATCGCGCGCCTGCTGGGCAATCCGAAACTGATCTATTCGCAGGCGCCGCGGTACAACAGACTGCTCAAAGCAAATGGCGACGTTTATATTCATGAGGTCGGTGATTCCTTTGTGGTCCTGGAGGACCGCTACCACGACGGCGCGACGAAAACCCGCCACGATTGCGATTATACCCGGGGAATCATCACCGGCATCCCCACCGTATTCGGGATGCCGCCGGCCCGTGTGGAAGAGATGGAATGCCAGGTGGCGGCCCACGCTTATGGCGAGCGGGAATGGCCGGACCAGCCGGCTTACGGCAGCAAGGGATGTCTCTACCGGATCGAGTGGACGCCCAAAGACAGACCGCCGCTCTGGAAGCGCCTGTTTCAGCAATACGGGGTCTATCGGAAGGCCATTGACGATCTGCAGGAAACGAATCAGCTCATCCAACAAAAATATGAAGAAGTGAAAAAGCTGGCGCAAGAGCTGGCGAATACCAACCGGCGGCTGGAAAACTACACGGTGGAACTGCAGGCGTCCGAGCAGCGATACCGTCTCCTGGCTGAAAATGTAACGGATACGATCTGGACGATGAGCCTGGATCCGCTGCAGTTCACGTATGTCAGCCCGTCGGTAGAGCGGATGACGGGCTTTACAGGCGTGGAGGCGATGGCCATACCGCTCGAACAAAGCATATCCCGGGAATCCACGGGCCGGGTGATGAACGTGCTTGCGGAAGGGCTGGCCAGAGAGGCCGCGGGGAATAACGATCCAAATTACTCCGCAACTCTGGAAGTGGAACTGTATCATAAAGACGGATCGCTCAGCTGGGTCGAGGTGACGACCTCTTTCCTGCGGGATGAAAATGGCCGGGCCGTCGGGCTGCTGGGCGTGTCCCGGGACATCGCGGAGCGCAAGCGCGCCGAGCAGCTTTACCAGGCGAAGATTGCCGCGGAAGCGGCCAATGAAGCCAAGGGTCAATTTCTTTCCAACATGAGTCATGAACTCAGAACCCCCTTGAACCATATTATGGGTTTTACGGAATTGATCCTCGGAAAGAACTTCGGAGAGCTCAATGGCATTCAGGAAGAATATCTGACGGATGTCTATCAGAGCAGTCAGCACCTGCTTTCCCTGGTCGATGATATTCTGGATATAGAAAAGATCGAAGCGGGCAAAATGGAAATTAAGGTTGCCCCGATTGATCTTGTCGCCCTGCTTACGCAAAGCCTGTCCATTGTCATGGATAATGCGCTGCGCCGCGGGATCCGTTTGAAGACGCATTTTGATGAGATTCCCGAAAATATTGTTGCCGACGAGCGGAGAATCAAGCAGATCCTTTACAATTTACTCTCCAACGCCGTGAAGTTTACCGAAGACGGGGGTGAGATCAGCCTGAACGCCTGCCTGAAAACGGGCGAGGGTCCGGAAGCGTTAACCGGCAAAAAGACGGGACGTAAAATTCTGGAGATCAGCGTGACCGATAACGGCATCGGGATTAAACCCGAAGACATGGATAAGATATTCGAACCTTTTTCTCAGGCGGAGAGTGCGCTTGCCCGGAAGCATGCCGGGTCGGGACTGGGGCTGGCCGTCGCGCGGAATCTGGCTGAAATGCACGGCGGCCGGTTATGGGCGGAAAGCGGCGGACCGGGGAAGGGATCGACATTTCTCTTCACGCTGCCGTTTTAGGATGCATGGGGACCTGCGCTGGGGCGAAGATCCATAAGAATCCAACTTTGAAAATTTGAGGAACACCATGAAGCAAAAAACGATTCTGGTCATTGAAGACAACGAAATGAACATGAAACTGATGAGGGCCGTGCTTCAGATCGGCAATTACCGGATGCTGGAAGCAACCGATGCGGAAGCCGGTTTGCGGTTGATGAAGGAAGACCGGCCGGACCTCATTTTTATGGACATACAACTGCCGTCGATGAACGGGCTGGCGGCGACCCGGATAATCAAAGCCGACCCCGGATTGAAGGACATTCCCGTTTTTGCCGTTTCCGGTTTCGCGATGGAGAGTGATAAGGCGAAAGCGCAGGATATGGGGTTCGCCGGTTACATCGTCAAACCCATTTCAGTGAAAGCCTTGCTGGAAATGCTGGCCCGGCATTTCAGCGCTGAACAAACGGGGGACGAACCCGCGGCCTGACCTAAGCCGGTGAATCCTCCTGGTCCGGCCCGGGAGACGGCCATCCGGCGATCGCGGTGCATCGGCGCGAAGCCCGGGAAATCCGGTCGATCTTACACCCGCCTCAGCTTCCATCATCCTCTCCTAAAGGCTTTGCGGTCGACGGAGATGGGTATGTGTTCCCCAGATCATCCCTCAAGGTCATTTCTGTCGTCAAGAACCAACCGTCAACCCACCCCTCCGCCCCGTCATTTTAAGGATCCTGTGACGATCGTTACTGTTTCAGACCCGGGAGACTGGTACGTATATGCCGTCATGAGCGGAGGCCGGACGGATAAAGCTTGGCACAGCGCGGGCCGATTTAACAGAGCACAACCATTCGGCCCGGCATTACTTGGAATAAGAAAGGAAGGAGCATGCAGAATCGAATTTTTTGCGGTAATTCATTTTTAGATACCGATCGTGACGGCGGTCAGCACTGGCACGGCCGGTCGGGCCGGCAGTTGGAAAGAAGCAAGACGCTCGATTTCAGCCAGCTCGTCGTCAAGAAAGCATCCGGGTTGCGGCTGGACAATCGCTTTATCTTCATGCCGAAGCATTGAATCCCTGAGTCGTTATCCGCGCACTCGTCCTGATCAGATGGCCGGCCGGCGGTTAAACCAGGGCGCCGCTCTCTCCAGTTGAGAGGCCAGCTGGAAGAGGAGCGATTCGTCACCGAAGCGTCCGATAAACTGCACGCCCAGAGGGAGGCCGTCCCTGCTCCAGTGAAGCGGCACCGACATGGCCGGCTGGCCCGTGAGATTCGCCAGCTGTGTGAAAGGCATCTTGGAGAGGCCCTTGGTGGCGAGCATTTCGGCGACACCCGACGCTTTAAGAAGTCCCCCCAGATTCAGGCTGTTGATGATTTTCAGAAGGAACTGTTCGGCCGGTTTCTGCTGAAGCTCGCCGATCTTCGGCGGCAGCGCAGCGATCGTCGGCGTCAGATACAGATCATAGGTTTCATGAAATTTCGCCATCTGCCGCGAGAAGGTATTCCAGCGGCGCTGGGCCAGAACAAAGTCGCCCGCGGAAAACGTCCGACCCAGTAAATTTAAAGCCCAGGTTGCTTCTTCCGTATCGTGATGATTGAGCGGCCTGCCGACCACGCTTTGGAGTTCCATGATATCCGCGGCCATTTCTCCAAAGTACATCATTACATAACTTTTGCCCAGCGCTTCCCCGTCAATTCCCGGATTCGCCTCCTCCACGCGATGCCCCAGACTCGTAAGCAGCCTTGCCGCCCCCAGGACCGCCTCCACGCATTCGGGATGGACGTTTGCTTGGAGCGGCGACTGGATCGTATAACCGATCCGGAGCGGACGCGGGTCCTCGCTCGCGCAGACCAGATACGGTCTTGCCGGCCCCGGGATGATGTAAGGCGCTCCCGGATCGGCGCCGCATGTGGCATCGAGGATGGCCGCCGAGTCGCGCACCGAGCGCGTGATCACGCCTTCCACTTCCGCCCCCTGCCAGATTTCGCCCGATTCGGGACCGAGGGGATTGCGGCCGCGCGTCGCCTTGAGGCCGAAGAGCCCGCAGCAGGAAGACGGAATGCGGATGGACCCTCCGCCGTCTCCGCCGGACGCCAGGGGGACAAACCCTGCGGCAACCGCCGCCGCCGAGCCGCCGCTTGATCCACCCGGTGTATGATTAAGATTCCAGGGATTGCGCGTCGGGCCGTGCAGTTCGGGTTCGGTCACCCCCATCAGGCCGAATTCCGGCGTATTGGTTTTTCCCAGAACGATCAGCCCCGCCGCTCGGTAGCGGCGCGCCATTTCGCTGTCGAAAGCCGGTACATAATTTTTGCAGGCTTTGCTGCCTTTGGTCATCGGAAAACCGGCGATGGCCGAGACGAGATCCTTGCACAAAAAAGGCACGCCGGCGAAAGGCCCCTGTGGAATCGGCTCCGCCGCCGCCTTGCGCGCCGCCTCATCCATGCGGTAGATGACCGCGTTCAGCTTCGGATTCACGCGTTCAATGCGTTCGATCGCCGCCTCGCACAGCTCCAGCGGGGTGACGTCCTTTTTTCTGACCAGTTCGGCAAGCCCCAGGCCGTCGTATTTTTCATAGTCGGCAAAATGCGTCATGTCTTTCTCCTGTGCTCTTTGTCAAAAAATGAAACGTTGGGTGAGGGGTTGGAATGACAACGCGGCTGCCGTTTGAAAAATGGAACAGGCAGCCCTCGCGGTGATTATTGTGGCGATTATAGTGAAAGCGGCCGAGTCAAGTCAAGGGCAATTTCCGCGCGGATGACAGGCTGGTGCTGTGCGCCCGGCGTTTCTTTCCGTCATTGCGGGGCGAGTCTTGCGAAGGCCGCGTGCCAGCCGCAGCGGTGGTGGCAATCTCATGACTCGGCGGGCACTTGGGATGGCCACCACGCCTTTGGCTGGCACGGCGCTCCCGAAGGCATACGCCGCAATAGCATGACGACAGTCTCTACGGCAGGATGGCAAACACGCGGGCCGGAAAACCGGATCCGCCCTTTGGTTTGGGGAAAGTCGCCACCACCAGGGCGCCTGTTTCGGGCACCTGATCCAAATTCGCGAGCAGCTCAATCTGGTAATGGTTTTGCTGCAAAATATACGCTTCCAGGGAGTAGTCGTCCTTCGATGTGGCCATCCCGGGATCCGTGTCGGTGGTCTCATGACCGGAGGCCGTGATTTTGCGGTTCTCATAGAGATATCTAAGCACCTCCAGACTCCACCCGGGATAGTGGGCAGTGCCGCCGGCATCCTTGTTGTACATGGCTTTCCTGTCGGGCCAGTGTTTGCACCAGTCCGTGCGCATCGCGACGAAGGCGCCTTCCGGGATGGGGCCATGCCGCTTTTCCCAATCCTTCACGTCGGCCATGGTGATGGTGTAGTCCGGATTCGCGGCGGCTTTTTCGTGAACGTCGATAACCACCAGGGGCAGGATCATCTCCTTAACGTTAATCTGATCCACCGTGCGGGCATCTTTCACAAAATGAGCCGGCGGGTCGACATGCGTTCCCCACTGACCGACGTGCGTAAAGGACTGGGCGTAAAAGCCGCTCCCCATGATCCCTACACCCGGCTCATACCAGAACAGGGTTTCCCGCCTTTCGTCGGGATAGTTTTTCCAATGGGGTATGCCGGGAGCAAAGGCGTGGGTGAGATCAACGAATTTCCTGGTTTTGATCACTTGCCACGCGTCATTGAGTGTAAGCTCCCCGGATGCATGACAGTAAGGGGTTGCATCGACGATCATCCAGGTCATCATGATCAATAGTCCGGCAATGGTACGTGTGACTTTCAAAATTTTACCCTCCATATTTGAACGTGAAATCCGCTGCCTCGAACTGCGGGCGATAAAATCAGCCGGTGCCAAGCGATCGGCCGGGCTTATGGGAGAGGCTTTATATCAAAGTGTTGCCGATATCGCCTATTTCCTTTTTTCCATCCGCTCCAGCCGCGCCTGCCGAATGCGGAAGAAGATCCAGGGTGCCACGACAAGCCAGATCAGGAACAAGGACCAAACGCGGCCTTCGAGGAGATTGTATTCGTGAAGAACCTGCTGCACGGTCAGGTGCTGCAGCATCAGACCCATAAAAGATTCAAATGCGACCGTCAGGAATCCCCAGCAAAGCCCGATGAACCATGCCTGCTTGCCGGAAGACGGAGGCCAGATGCGGATAACGTACCAGATGAAAGCCCCGATAAACACTGAGCCCGTGAGGGTCGAGAGCCGATGAGCATTCGGCTCGGACATGACTCTCGCAAATGTAAGCTGGCGCAGTGTGCCGTTGGCGACGGCGATGATCAGCATGGCCATCCAGGCAAGCATATAGCGAATCATGAGAACCCTCCCATCAAGGGGTCGCACTTAATCTTGCACGTAGTCGATGCGAAACGGCTTATTCGTAATGAACAGTGCAATCATATCTCCATCCGGCGACGCACCATGCTCCATGGGCTCACCCTCCGGAAACCAAACAAATGCTCCCGGGCCGAATTCTCCATTGTGAGTTACAAGTTTGCCTTCCAGAACATACATGCCGTGACCACAAGGGTGTGTATGGTGAGGGTTCCTCATCCCGGCCGGATACCGCAACAGCGTCACGCTCATTTTGGTTTCCGGGTCGGCGAATAAATTTTTAACATGATACGGCCGTCCGACTTGTTTCGCCAGCACGCGAGACCAATCGATGTCCGATTGATCCACGGCTATTATTTTTCCGTTGATCATTTTTTCTCCTTGATTGCGTTCGGTCCGTCGGTTAGTCGGACAATGATTAAATAGAATCGTCAGCAATTATTTTATAATCGGTGCTTCACCAACAAAGATCTTTTGCGCAGTTTTGCAAAGCCTTCTCTATTTCCAGCAGAACCTCAACCATTGCTGCCGCACATCCCAGCGATTGCTGTTTAGAGCCTACTACAAACCCATATCGGGATGAACTGCCTTTGAGAAGTGAGATGTTATTTATCAATTGTTCGAGACAATCATCTTTCCCGAATGATTGGCTGTTAAGCAGCTTATCGCAGCGAAATAAGGGAAGAAGCTCATGTACTACTCTTGCCACCTGAATAGGGTCTGAGCTGAAACCAAACCTTCCTGCATTGCGCTCTGCAATCGCCTGGTATAAGGCAGATGAGAATAACGTAGCGTTTTTCGGTTTCATAAACCTATGGGCAGCATTCTCAGAGGCCAGACATAGGAAAGCGGTGGTGTTTCTGAATGTGTTATATAAGAAATCTGGTTCAATCTTTACCGCAATATTCTCGAGATCAGGTGAAATGAGGCATCCAATAGCTTTGTCAAATGGAATAAAACCTGCCATTTCCATTTCAAAGTGGTTTGCGAACTCTTTTCTTTCTCGTTCTACTTTATCATCAGATACTGCTCGCTTGCCGCTGAAAACAATGAGGTAGGCCGTTAGCTGATCGATCAATTCCACGAGCCCACCAGCGTAAATACGGCCGAAATCTGATGGTTTCGTCGTATGTCTTGCAAGCCATTGTTTGAAACCCATACTCTTACCACCTGTCTCGTGACGTTATCATTTTCGGCAAGCGCCGTCCCTATTCTTAATTCATGTCGCAAAAGGGTACATTAGAGTTAACGAGTGTGTAGAATAACTATGCGAACCAATTTTGCGCTATTTTAGGGTCTTTTTACCTTTCCCTGATCGCCCAGTCGCCACTTCCGGACTTATTTTACAGGCAAGGCGAAAAGCTCACCCGGAGTATCGCGATCGGACGTATCCTTGTTAAGGCCTTTTTCCATGGGTGCGATCCTTCAGTAAAATTTTACCAACAGATTTGAAGATTTCAGGGTCTGTTATGTCTTGACGGATTTCTCTCAAATCCTCCTCTGCCGCAGGGTAACAAAAAAGGTCTGGGTAGCGAAGTTGAAACCATACTAAAAATACACGCATTGTCTCGGTCGCGGCGCCAGCCAATAAAACATAGAGGCGCAGCGCGTCGAACAGATAGAAGGGGCTTACCTGATAGCGAAAAACTAGTTTGTTTCCAGAATCGGTTTTGGCATGTTTGAAAAAGTTTTGAGGTAAGTGAATTGCTTGGATGAAGGCGGCTTTGTTTTCCGCAGACACAAGTGGAGAATCCTTGATAGAACCTTCGATCCCATGCTTTGATGCTAAGTCGTAAACAACGCCATGAGCGGCACTAATAAGTGTATGCAAAGAAACGACATCACCATCCTCAAAGAACATTTCGATAGCCGATTCGAGCTGTCTACGCGCCGCGTCGAGCTTATCAACGATAATCTCGTACATGAGATGTTCATCCGGATCAAATATAAATCTTTCGTCATTCATCGTAATGCCTTTAGGCTTAACGATTAATATAAGTGGCAAAGCTTCTTCCGAAATTTGTCGCAATTCTACTCTTTTTGAGACAAAACGCAAATTGAAAACGGCCATAAAATGAATCGCATTTTCAAGCAGACGTGCAGCTTTCCAGATTATAAGGACTGAGTGTCCGGCGGATATATCACGACATGCAGGTCCGGAAGTGCAGACATAGAACAAGGGGTTGCAACCCCTTGTTCTATGCGGATTTGCGTTAATTCATGGTCCTGCACCCCAGTCACGATATGAAAGGAAGGTTAGACGAACGATACGAGTTGCAAACCGGTCAGATCATCATGTCGGCAAGGGGTCACGAACAACGCAGCGCTTTGTTTCAGGAGCGTCAGTCTTTCTTATTCAGAAGAATTTGTTCGACGCGGCGGAAGTCGATTTTGCCGGTGGTCGTGCGGACAATGGAGGGGACGATTTTAATGCGGCGGGGCATGGCATACGGTTCGAGCTTTTCGAGAATCATCTTTTTGAGCTGCATTTCGGTGAGCTCGCCGGCGACCAGCGCGGCAATCACGCTTTCGCGGCCTTTTTCGGCGGGAAGCGCGATGACGACGGCGTCGCGCACGGTGGGCAGCGTCTGGATTTTGTTCTGAACGTCCAGGAGATCGACGCGCTTTCCGGCGACCTTCACAATGCCGTCGGCGCGCCCCAAGAGCAGAAAGCGGCCGTTCTTATCCGGCTGAACTTCGTCGCCGGTTACGCAATAGCCGTCGGCGTCCGTCTCCATTTCGCGGGAGACGAAATCCGAGCGCACGGCCAGCCGCTTGCCGGAGAGTCTCCAGGAGACAACGTCGGCGGGCTTCCAGCTTTCCGTATTTTCGCTGACGCTGCGCGAGGCGACACCGCCCGTTTCCGTCGAACCGTAAATTTCATTGATGCCCAGGCCGGTTTTTTTTAAGAAATGCGTGGCGTCGGAGCGGTTTAAAACGCCCGAAGACGAAAAGGCGATTTTGAGCGACGGCGCCGCAAGATTATCGACTTTCAAAGACCGGTAGTGGATCGGTACGCTGACCAGCACGGTGGCCTTGTGCCGGTTGATCGTCGAGATAATTTCCTGCGGGAAGGTGTATATTTCGGGCATGACCCGGGCATGGGCGAGAAAGGGCGCCAGCACGGAGAAGAGCAGACCGTAAATGTGATACGGCGGAACGGTGGAAATGAACAGGTCCTTGCCGGTCAATTCAAATTTATCGCGCAGATAAAAGGCTTCGGCCAGAAGGTTGCGCGGCGATTTGGACCAGACCCGGGGTTTGCCGGTCGATCCGCCGGTAAAAAGCCTTAAGAAAGGCTCGTCGGGGTCACGCATAGTTTCGGGATTCAACTCGTCCGGATTTCCCGTGACCGGCGTGATGATCTCGACGCCCGGCATTTCTTCGGGATGATCGGCGATCGCCGTATCGAAACCGACCGTTTCGTACATTTCCATCAGGGCGTGCGCGGAAAATGAGTAGGGCAGAATCAGCTGGCAGGCGCCGGAAAGCGAAGCCAGGATGGAGGCGGCGATCATCGCTTTATTTTCGGTGCACAGGCACACGGACTTTTCGGCGCCGCGCCGGATCAGGATTTTCCTTAAACCGGCAGCCAGTTCAAAAATTTCGCCGTAGGTATGTCCGCAATAGGTGAATTCTTTCTGGCAGATTGTTTTCGAGGGAACCAGAATTTTTTTATAGGCGGTGTTAAAACGGTCTTTTTCGTCTATGGCCATATTGTCATTATTCATAAATACTTTATTTAATATGTATAAGAAATAATAAAAAAAAGCAATGCGGGTTTTTGCGGCCGAGTCCCTCTGCCGATTTTTTGTGCCGTTTGCGGAGCCAGGGGAATGTTTTTAGTTGACTTCTGGGCCGTTTTTTCATTAATTTGACCGCTCCAGTTCTGAATGTAAAATCGGACGCCTGATCGGACAGGATCGACTTGACAATCTGATGATCCGACCGCGCTCAAGCGGCGGGGGGTAGACGACGGACGAAGCTGCACGGCAAGACGGACAGATGGGCATGGTGCAGCGGAAAATGACGGTTACCGTCCTTGCGTATTCAGGGATGAAAGGCGGGACATTCCGGGCGCAAGAAAGAGAAGAAAACGGCTTATGATTGATATCGAATCTTTGATTCCGCATCGTGAACCACTGAAAATCATCACTGAAATTATAGAATTAGAGGATAATGCCGGCGTGACCGCCGCCGTGGTCAATGAACGCTGGCCGCTTAGCGACGGCCGTTCCGTCCGTTCGCTTGTTCTCATCGAAGCCATCGCCCAGTCGGCGGCCATTGTGGAAGGCGCCAAGCGGCAAAGGCAGGGCAAAAGTGCTATAAAAGGCTGGCTTGTCGGCATCAAGTCCGCCGACTTCAAACAGGAGACGGTTCCCGTGGGAACCCGCATCACGGTGACCGTCAAAAGTCTTTACGCGATGGAGAGCTACGGCGTGATCGAAGGGATCGTTAAATCGGGCGATGAAATTCTGTTGACGGCCGTTCTTCAGGCCATGCGCCTGAATCAGGATGTGTCATAAGAAAAGGAGACGGTGGGAACATGGATGAAAAGAAAGTGGCGATTGTGACGGGCGCCAGCCGGGGCATCGGACGGGCAACCGCCGTGCAACTGGCCGGGACAGGATATTATGTTGTGATCAATTACAATTCCAATGAGGCCGCGGCCCAGGAAACGCTGGCCCAGGTGCGGGCGGCGGGCTCCGACGGTGAAATACAAAAATTCGACGTAGCCAACGCCGAGGAAGTAAGGGAAGCGGTCGCGAAAATTGCCGCGGCGCACAAGCGGATTGATGCGCTGGTGAATAACGCCGGCGTCACCGCCGATGGGCTGTTCATGATGATGGGCGACGAGGAATGGCTGAAAGTGATCAATACGACGCTCAACGGATTTTTCAATGTAACGAAACCCGTCCTGCGCGAAATGGTCAGAAAGAAACGCGGTTCGATTGTGACGGTTTCGTCCATTTCGGCCGAGATGCCTAATCGCGGCCAGGCCAATTACGCCGCCGCCAAGGCGGGTGTCACCGCCGCCACGCGGTCGCTTTCCAAAGAAGTGGCGCGGTTCGGCATCCGGGTCAACATTGTTGCGCCGGGCCCGGTGGAAACGGATATGCTCAAGAGCATGCCGATGGACGAGAGTATGATCAAAGCCGCCATTCCGATGGCGCGCGTGGGCAAACCGGAAGAAATCGCCCGCGTGATCCGCTTTCTGTGTTCGGAGGACGCCTCTTTCATTACGGGGCAGGTGATTACCGTCAACGGCGGGATGTTTTGAGGATGACCGGGGCGCAGGCGATGAAAAGAGCAGGCCTTTTTTTGCTGGCTGTGTTGCTGATGGCGCCGCTTGCGGCCTGGGCGGACGACTTTGCGGAGCTGCGCAGGGATGCGGCGCGCATTTCAACTATTTCCGCAGACTTTGTTCAGAGGAAATTCATGAAAATTTTGTCCAGGCCGCTGGTGTCGGAAGGGAAGTTTTATTTTGCGAAGCCCGACTCCATCCGCTGGGAGTACATTAAACCCGTTAAAAGTGTCGCCGTATCCGGCAAGGGGGTTGCCAAACGCTATATTGTCTCTGAAGGCAAAATGGTCGAAGACAAGACCGGCGGCGCCCGGGTGATGAAAATTGTCCTCGATGAAGTTGCCGGATGGATGAGCGGCAGGTTTGATTCCAATCCCTCTTTTGCCGCCTCACTTAAAGAAGGGACGCCCACGGTGATCACGCTGACGCCGGTCGAAAAGAGCATGTCCGGGATGATCGAAAAGATTGAGATCATCATTTCGCGCAAGGATATGACGATTAAATCCGTGCGGATTATTGAAAGCGCGACCGCCGAGACCCGCATCGATTTTGCGCATGTCGTCATCAATAAGGAAATTAATCCATCCGTTTTTCGAGATGTTCCATGAGAGAGGTCGTTTTCCTGATAAGCGCCTTGCTGCTCACTTCCTGCGCGGCATTGCCGGTTATCGCTCCGCCCGGGGACAAGACGGAAAAACAGTTGGCTTGTCCTTCTCCCTATTCCACAGAGAAATACCGGTTCATTCATGCCCTGGACGTGCGCCGCGCCGGTCAAGCGCAAACCGTCATGGTCGGCGTGACCCTGATTGATCCCGCCTTGCGCACGATTTCGTGTGCGCTCGTGAGCACGGAAGGCCTGGCTTTCTTTGAGGCCTCCCGGGGGCCGGAGGGCCTTGTCGTCAGCCGTGCGCTTCCGCCCTTTGATGCGGGAGATTTTGCAAGGAATATGATGGATGATATTGAATTGATTTTTTTTGCGCCGCGGGAAGCGTCCGTTCAGAAAGGCTTCCTGGCGGGAGGCGAAGCCGTCTGCCGGTATAAAGAATCCGTGAGCTGGATCGATCTTTGGACGGGCCGCGACGGACGCATTCAAATCCGGCGTTATTCGAAGCGGGGCGGTCTCGAGCGCAGCGTCACACTCGCGGGGGGCGCCAATCCCTTTTCCATTATAGAATTGCACGCTTCGGGCCTGTTCGAATACGAGCTCTTCATGACGCTGATTGAATCCGAAGCCGTGCCAAACGATCCCTTGCCGGAGGGCAAGGCCCAAGGACCCCGCTCATGAGAAATCCGGTTCACGGCAAAAATATTATCGTTATCGGATCGGGTGTCGGCGGCCTTTCCGCGGGCATTCTGCTGGCCCTTCTGGAGTACCACGTCACGGTTGTGGAAAAGAACCGCGAACCCGGCGGTCTGATGCGATCTTACACGCGCCGGGGAATCGACTGTCCGGTGGGCGTCCATTATGTCGGCGGGCTCGACCCGTCGGAGCCGCTGGGGAAAATGTTTCGCGTCCTGGGTATTGACGCCGGGAGCCTGTTTTACCGCATGAGCAGCCGCGACGTCACCGACCGATACATATTTGATGATTTTGTTTTTGATCTGCCGACGGGTCTTGACGCCTATGAAAAAAATCTCCGCGAGGCGTGTCCGGCGGACGGCGCGGCGCTGGATGTCCTGATGAAGAACCTGCGCGGCATCGCCGGCCAGATGCTGGAGCCGTCGTTTTTTCTCAAGCAGACCGATCCCTTTCAAAATGTGGACTTTTTCCGGCCGATGGGGGAACTGCTCGACGACCTGGGCGCCTCCGCCCGGCTCAGAGCGATCCTGGCCGTGCCCTGCCAATTGATCGGTGTGCCGCTTACCGATTGTCCGGTGATCTTTCATCACATGGTGGTGGCCGGATATGTGTTTTCAGCGTGGCGTCTGCAAGACGGCGGCGCGAAAATGGCGGACGCCTTTGCAGCAAGGTTTACCGGGCTCGGTGGAAAGCTGATTCTGAATGCATCCGTGCAGGGCATTAACCTCGCCCAGGGAAAAGTGACCGGAATCCGGCTTACAACCGGGGAGGATCTCGCGGCGGATGGCATCGTGGCGGCGATCCATCCCAAGACGATGCTCGGACTGCTTCCCCAGGGCGCACTGCGCGCGTCTCTGCGGGAGAGAATCCTGGAGCTCGCCGAGACGGATGGCGTGATTGCCGTTCAGGCCACGGTCGATGCGGCTCTTCATGCCCCTGTGGAGCATAATATTTACCGTCTGCACGTAAACGAAAAGGGGTTGGTCGAAGACGGTATTTTTTATCAGATCAGGAAAAGCAACGATCCGCGGACGCATTTGCTGTCCATCATTACCCGTTCGGGTTACAGGGAATGGAGCCCCTGGGAAAATACGCTCTCCGGGCGGCGCGGCGGAGCCTATGAGGAAAAGAAAATGGCGCTGGCCCGCGATCTGACGAAAAAAGCGGAGGGCATCTTCGGACCCCTGGAGCATCTGCGGATTGTGGACGTGTTTACGCCTCTGACGCTTCGCGACTATATGAATTGTCCCGAGGGGGCCTGCTACGGCGTGCTGCGCTCTGCCGGGCAGCTTTTGAAGATCGCCTCCTTAAATCATCTGCCGATCGGCGGGCTTTGCCTGGCCGGGCAAAATGCGATGGCGCCGGGCGTTTTGGGCAGTATCCTCGGATCAATGAACGCCGCGCGGCAAATCGCCGGCGATGAGCGTTTTGCCGGCAAATTTCGCGCATTACTCTAATGCTGGACGGCGGCGCTGATTTATGTTAATTTTCGCGCACTTTTTTGTCCGGGCCGGAAATTGCGGCCGAGTCCTGCCGGGACTCAAGAAAACAACTGAAGGAGCTATTCCAAGTCCATGATACGTCAGGATATTGAAAACGAAGTCCGCAGCATATTTTTGCGGGAATTTGAAGTTGAAAATCCCGAACTCGATGTCAATCTGCGGGAAGCTTACGGATTTGACAGTATCGACGCCATTGAACTGCTTTTGCAAATTGAAAAGTTCCTGGGCTCGGAGTTGACGCAGGAAGAAAAAAAGAAGGCCATGGACATCCGGACGATGAACCAGATTATCGACTATATCGAAATGCTGGCCGAAAAACGCGGCATAGGGATGGAGAAAAAATAAGTTATGGAACGCAGAGTCGTTATAACCGCCTGCTCGGCCATCTCGCCCATCGGACACGGCAAGGAGGACATCGTCGCCAGCCTGACCAAAGGAATCTCCGGTGTGAAGACGCTGCGCGAAGATGAACTGATCAGCCGTTTCATTCACTCCCGCGTTTACGGCACGGTGGACTATCCGATCGCTTATGATTTCAACCGCCAGCACCGCAAAACCATGGGACCGGTCGCCTATTACGCCTGTCAGGTTGCGAAAGAAGTACTCGCCGACGCCGGTCTTCCCGGGGACTTTGTGACGGGCGGCCGGCTGGGCATTGCGTTCGGTTCGATTCACGGCTCGCCCACCGTGCAGCGTGATATCTACAAAATTTTTTTTGAAGCCAAAGATAAAAGCACCTACCAGAGCATCGGCGCCGTGGATTATCTGAAATCCATGGTGCACACTACGGCCGTCAATATTTCGAAAATGTTCGGCATTACCGGCCGCATCATTTCCTCGGGAACCGCCTGCACCACGGCCAGTCAGTCGATCGGTTACGGGTACGAGGCGGTGAAGTACGGCTTGCAGGATGCCATGCTCTGCGGAGGCGCGGATGAGTACGATACGATCACCGTGGCGGTATTCGATAATCTACTGGCCTGTTCCACCTCATTTAACGACCGGCCCGACCAGACGCCCCGTCCGTTTGACCGGGCGCGCGACGGCCTCGTGGTCGCCGAAGGGGCGGGCGCCGTCCTTTTGGAAGAGTATGAATTCGCGAAAAAACGCGGCGCCAATATTCTGGCCGAAGTGATCGGGTTTGCCTGCAACTCCAACGGCGGCGATCTGATTCTGCCCAATCTCGACGGCATTACCAAGACGCTTAAGCTCGGCCTGGAAAACGCCCGGATCAACGCCCCGGAGGTTGATCTGGTGAGCGCGCACGCCACGGCCACCAAGATGGGCGACATCATCGAAGCGCAGGCCACAGGGGCCGTTTTCGGACGCGATCCTTATGTGACGGCTCTGAAAAGCTACATGGGGCACACGATGGCGGCTTGCGGCGCCATTGAGACGATTTTAGTGCTGTACATGATGCAGGAAGGCTTTATCGCGCCGACGCTCAATCTGGAAGATATTGATGAACGCTGCGCCATGGTGCGCCACGTCCCGAAGCTCATCGAACAGCCCGTCCGAACGGCGGCCATCCAGAATTTTGCCTTCGGCGGCGTCAATACGAGCCTGCTCGTCCGAAAGTTGACCTGAAACCCCTATGGCCGTTCTCCGACCCGTCCAGCGCAGCATCGAATTTTGTCTCACGGTGCTCCTGTGGGTCTATTTCCTTTTCGGTTATCTCGTCATTCTGCTTCTCTGCTTCATCCCCGTTTATGTCCGGCTCAGGCGCTCGGACGCCGCTTTACAGAAAATGAACCATCTGCATTTGAAATGCTTCTTCAACTGGCTTCGGTTCCTGGCGCCGCGCACGACCTTGGAAATTGATGAAGAGGTGCGCGCGCTTCGTTCCTCCATCATCGTCTGCAACCATGTTTCGTATCTGGACCCGATCCTGCTGGTGTCGCTTTTCCCGCGCCAGACGACGATCGTCAAGAATACGTTTTTCCGCGTGCCGATTTTCGGCTGGTTCTTAAGAAAAGCGGGGTACGTGCCGTCCTCCCCGTCGGAAATATTCAGTCCGGCGATGACGGCGAACCTGGAAGGGATCAAACGCCATCTCGCCCACGGCGGCAACCTGTTTGTCTTTCCCGAAGGGACGCGCGGCCGCGGCGGCAGGCTGTTGCCGTTCAATAAGGGCGTCTTCAGCGTCGCCCGCTACTGCAATACGGGCCTCAGGCTGGTTTGCATCCGGGGGACCGACAGCTTGTTTTCTCCCGGTTCATTTTCTTTTCATATGCTTGAGGAAAATGTCATTTCAATGAAAGTGATTGCCACGCTCACACCGGATTATCAGGCTGCTGATTTCTCAGTCAACGTCCTGGCGGATCAGGCCAGGGAAATCTTCAGACAGAAAATTGCCGACGACCAGACGATTTGAGGATCAAGGTGCAAGGATCAAGGATGAGATGTGCGGGCGCTTGGTGCCCGTCCGATTTGAGCTGACAGCCTACAGTCCAATAGTCTATCATCTATGAGTCTACAGTCTGCGGATTGAGCGTGCGGCGCTCAATCCGCCGGCACTTCCCGTATTTTCCGGGCGAGATCGGAAACTGTCTCTTATACACATTCT
>SBEK01000255.1:2427-3292 GCA_009668925.1 Deltaproteobacteria bacterium | reverse complement strand
GTATTCGATCATCTCCGGGATCTTGAAATGCGTGTCGATGTGCAGCATGGGCATCGGCACGTGACCGAAAAAAGCTTTTCTCGCCAGCCACAGCAATACCGTACTGTCCTTGCCGATCGACCACAGCATCACCAGATTTTTAAACTCGCGATAGGCTTCGCGGAAGATATATACGCTCTGGGCTTCCAGTTTATCGAGATGGTCCATTTCAGTGACTCCTTCCGGTTAATTTCCCGTTCACGATATGCAGCCCGCATTCCTTCTGCTGCGGCGCTTCCCACCACCAGCGCCCGGCCCGCACGTCCTCACCCGGTTTCACGGCCCGGGTGCAGGGGGCGCAGCCGATGCTCGGGAATCCGCGGTCGTGCAAAACGTTGTAGGGGATCTGCTGCCCGCGGATATAATTCCACAACTGATCTTCGCTCCAGTCCGCCAGGGGGTTTAGTTTGATGAGCCGGTTGGCCTCATCCCATTCGATGCGCTCCAGTTCGTTGCGGGTGACGGCCTGGTCCTTTCTCAAGCCGGTAATCCAGACATCCAGCGTGGAAAGCACGCGCTGCAGAGGTTTGACCTTGCGCAAATGGCAGCATTCCCTGCGTTGTTCAATGCCGGCATAGAAAGAATGGGGGCCATGCCGGCTAACCATCCGCTCGATGTCGGCGGATTCCGGAAACAGCACTTCGTACCGGAAGCCGTATTTCTTGGCGGTCCTGTCCATGAGATCATAGGTCTCCTCATAAAGGCGACCCGTATCGAGGACGAAAATCCGCGCATCCGGCCGGATGGACAAAATCAGGTGGGTCAGCGTCTGATCTTCCGCCCCCAGGCTCGACGCCAGGGCGATTCGCCTGCTTCCGCCCGGCGC
>SBEK01000255.1:1244-2417 GCA_009668925.1 Deltaproteobacteria bacterium | reverse complement strand
AAATCTTTACGCAAGGTGTCGATGGCTTCCTGTCCCATGCTCTACCTCTTTTCCACAATCAACCGGAAGCTTTCGGCTTCTTCGGTAAACGGCGTCACCTTGATAATCCGGTGACCTTCCTCTTTCAGACTCCGGGGCACATTCAGCATGGGCTCCCCTTCATCCAGGATGACTTCCAGATATTCACCGGGCTCCAATTCTTCCAGGGCGAGCTTCGTCCTGACGAAATTCATCGGGCAGGTAACGCCATGCAGATTCAGATGTTTTCTAATGTCCTGTTCCATAAAGGATCTCCTCGTTCACTTTTTCCACACCAATCCGGTTGATGGTGTGTCCGAACCGTTCCTTTTTCCGTCCACTGCGCCGGTAAAAGGCGATGGTCCGGTCAATCAGCTCATAGAGCCTGTCTTCGCTTTCGATCAAACCGCCCAGGCGTGTGCCGAGGCGGGGAACCTTTCCCATCGTTCCGCCGATCCAGAGCATGTACCCGCGCTTGTCCGCCGTCCACGATCCCGCCGGGCAATTGGACGTACAAATGCTGCAATAGAGGCATTTCGATTCATCCAGGACATACTCGCCGTTCACCTGGCTGATAGCCCCTGTCGGGCAGACATTGAGGCACAGGCCGCAATCGCTGCACGATGTTTTGTTCCAGACAGGCAGAATCCCGCCCATGACGCCGATATCGTTTTCCGTTGCCTTCGCGCAATTGTGCGGGCAACCGGTGACGGAAAGTTTAAACTTGTGCGGCGTTTCCTCGCGGAAATATTTCTCGTCCAGATTCCGGGCAATGGCTTTCGTATCAATAATTCCCCAGCGGCAGGTCGCCTCGCCGGGGCAGGCCACGATGACGCGTATCCGGGGCCCGCACGCGCCCATCGTCACGCCCACCGATTCCAGCTCTTTTCGGGCTTCTTCGAGATTGGCGTGATGAACAAAGTGGATCTCGATCCCCTGCCTTGTGGAAAGGTGAAGCTGCCCCCGTCCGTATGTTTCCGCAACCCCGGCAACTTTTATCAATTGCTCCGATGTGAAATCGCCGCCCACGGCGTGCAGGCGCATGGCAAAATATTCCTTCTGTTTTTGCTGGATCATGCCGACCTTTTTCAGGGCGGCCAGATCAAATTCTTTTTCACTCATAAGGTATCCTCAATATTTAACGGTTCCTCGATC
>SBEK01000255.1:0-1234 GCA_009668925.1 Deltaproteobacteria bacterium | reverse complement strand
GGCGTCCGCAAGAGAAACGATTACGTATAAGGACGCCGGATCGTAGGCGAGTTTGATATCTTCGACGGACGGCCGGGCCGGCGTCACCGGATGGCTGTGATAAACGCCGATGATCCGGAGCCCCGCCTGTCTGGCCTTCTTGTGGACGGCAAACTGCTGGCCCGGATCAAAGGAAAAATGATCTTCCCGTCCGTCAATGTTTTCCATCTCATAGAGCGCGGTGATCCGGTCCTGCGAACCTGCCAGATAACCACAGGCTTCAATCGGAGCAACACGGCGCGCATGAGCAATGATTCCCTCACGTATGTTTTCTGCAATTTTCATCTTCTTATGTCGCAAGCTTTCTGTTCATAGTCCACCAGACTGGTGATGGTCGGGTTTTTGCCGCACACCGGGCAATCCGGATTTTTGTTGACCCTGACCTCGCGAAAACGCATGGCCAGAGCGTCAAAGACGAGCAGGCGGCCGGTAAGCAATTCTTTAAGCCCGAGCAGATACTTGAGGGCTTCGACGGCCTGAAGGGTGCCGATGATGCCCGCCATGCCGCCCAGTACGCCCGCCTGGCTGCAACTGGGAACGGCACCCGCAGGCGGCGGCGCGATAAACAGGCAGCGGTAGCACGGGCTTTCGTGCGGCAAAACGGTAATGGTCTGCCCGTCGAACCGGAGGATGCCCGCATGCGAAAAAGGTTTTTTCCGCAGGACGCAGGCATCGTTGATCAAAAACTTGGCGGGGAAATTATCCGTGCCGTCGATGACAAAATCATAGCCGTCAATCATCTCCCGGATGTTTCCCGACAAGGCCCGCTCTTTGTAAGTCACCACCTTGACGCCGGGATTGAGCGCGCGGATTTTTTCCGCCGCCGATTCCACCTTGGGAATGCCCACGTCTTTGGTGAAATGGATGATCTGCCGCTGCAGGTTGCTTAAATCCACCGCATCGCCGTCCACGAGGCCGATCGTTCCGACACCCGCGGCGGCCAGATAGTAGGCGGCGGGCGCCCCCAGGCCTCCGGCGCCGATGATCAGTACTTTCGAGGCCAGCAGTTTTTCCTGCCCCTTGCCTCCGACCTGTTTTAAAATAATGTTACGGCTGTATCGTTCAATTTGTTCGTCATTCATGGTTTTTCTCCTCCTTTCAGGGCCTCTTCGAGATCCGCCCGCAGGTCGTCAAAATCTTCGATGCCGACCGAAATTCGAATCAGGGTGTCGTCAAGCCCCAGATGTTTAAGTTC
>SBEK01000254.1 GCA_009668925.1 Deltaproteobacteria bacterium | reverse complement strand
CCCGGTATCCTGATCCAGCGCAAATCCGATGGGTCTCTCCAAATCAACTGCGGCAAAGGCAAACATCGCCCGGGGATAGATGGACTTATCCGTGGCGATCGAGCGAAAAGGCGTGACCGGCTCATTGATCGACCCCCGGGCTTCGCCCGTCCCCTTGCGGAAAAAGACAAACCGGGGATTCCTGTCCACGTAATGTTCGATTTCATCCGGATGGGCCTTGAAGTAGTCAATCATGATTCTGAGGCTGACATTCTTTCCGGAGAGTTTTCCGTCCGCAATCATTTTCGGCACAATGCTTTCGTACTCCCAGCCGTTATGCGCATCGTAACTCACCGCTTCGATCGGGCCCTCGGGCGTCCGGATCTTGGCCGACCCCTGAACGTGGACGACATAAACCTCAAATGGATCAGCCAGCCAGACGAGCTCGTGGCCCGCGAGCAGATCGGAATTCTTAAGCCCGGCCCGGTTCGGGAATTTCCCGATCCTGCCGTCCGGGCCCTTTTGACCGAGAATGGCGCCGTCGGTCCCTTTGACCAGATTGGCGGGCGAGGTGAACAGGGGATACCGGAAACGGTCCGTGCGGATAAGCGACCCGTCAAAAATCGGCGTATAATATCCGGTATACAAAACCGTCCCCTGGTTGTCGCAGCCGACTGAAATATACGTATCGAATTTAGTCCGCAGAATTTTGTTCAACTCGGCGGGCGGGAGGCCCGACGAAACCAGCTTCCGGAGCTCCTGCAAACTTTTAACCGCCTGCTCGTGGGTGATTTCGCCGTACGGATAGAACCGCTCGCTCGACGGCTTGGCCATGTAATTCAAACTATGGTCGATCGCCTCCAGAAGCCCGTCCAGATCGCCCAGGGCCCTGGTGAAATCGGGAATCTGGCCCGGATCGGTAATCTTGCGGAGCGCCAGTTCCCCGGGAGGCAGCTGGCGCAGGTAATCTTTTTCGACGGTCCGGTCTTCCACGATCATGACGCTGCGCTTCTGGCAGCCGGCAAAACCCAGACCCATCACAACGATCAACACACCGACAAGAATAATTTTAATTTTCATTTCCGAAACATAGGACAAAAAGATTGCGCCTGTCAAAAGAAATTTGGCGAAAATCGAATTCCGGATCGGGCCACGTTTAAAAGACCCCGCGCAGGCCGCGCCGGACCGGCCGGGACAACGGCGATTTTTATTGGTTCTGAAGCAAGTCCGGGCGGCCTTCTTCCGGTATGACAAACAAGTGCCAATAGGAAAGCCGATTACCTCTTCAGTCGGGCATTCTTTTCGGGAACCCCTGCCGAACAAATCAACGGATTCTATCAAACCACGGCTTCATGGCTTCGGCAATGACCCGATGGCCCCTCTCATTGGGATACCTCGTATCGCCTTGCACCAGATCCGCATTCACCAGATGATGGTCGTTTACGTATCCGGCCCAGTAAACGTGAACCGGAATCAGGTTCGTGTCGAGTTCCCCGGCCATGATTCTTAACGATCTGTAAAAAATGTAAACCGCGTCCATGTCCTCCGGGTCGTCGAACATATGGGACGTGGCGAGAAAAATGATCGGCTGAAAGCGAAGCCGCGCCAGACGGATCGTCCCCACAAGATTTTCCTGAAATTCGGACCGGTAGACATACCCGAAAGCATCATCGACGCCGAAGTGCAAAACGAGGATATCCGGCTTTACAGAATCGATGTCTTCGCTGAATGTTCCGATGCAGTCAAAGGACGTTTCCTGATCCCGCGAACAATTCATCACGTCAATCCCGCGCGGCCCGAGGGATTCTTTGAGGATATCGACATAGTTTCTGGCCACACCGCGGCCGGCGGCAATGCTGCCGCCGCGGATCAGCAGTTTCATAAGCGGCCCTCCGCAAGGAAAAAGTGGTCGTCACCTATTTGATCGGCAAATTGAAAAATGGAAACCGTTTAATCCGCATTGATGAGCGGGGGTTCTGCAAAAAGCGAATAGGCGCATCCGCGTAATGACCGGGGCCTGGCGATGAAGACAGCGGAAATATCCCGACTGTTGATCCTGAATGACGTTTGGCGGGCTGGCGATCGTCAATCCCGGCACTTCGTCGCCTCCCGGGCCAGTCGGCGCTCCGTGACGTCGTGCACCATGCCGACCGAACGAATGACCCTGCCGGCGGCGTCGCGCACGTGTTCGCACTTCTCATGGACGTAGCGAATCTCGCCCGTTTTGCTGCGGATGATTCTGTGTTCCAGTTCGTAGCCGCCGGTTTCCCTGAGCGATTCCGTAAAGGCGGCGTCCACGGCGGCCCGGTCCTCCGGATGAACATGGTTAAGGAAGGCTTCGTAAGTCGCGCCGAACTCCTGCGGCTCTAATCCGAAAATGCGATAGACTTCATCCGACCACGTGAGCCGGTTGGCGATCGGATCCAGCGTCCAACTGCCCAGATGGGCGATCTCCTGGGCCTGTTTCAGGAACGTCTCGCGTTCCCGGAGCGCTTCTTCCATCTGCTTGCGCATCAGGAGCATGCCGATGCTGGAACTCATTCGTTCAAAGAACCGGACGGTCCCCAGGCTTAAACGATCCGGGCGGCGATCATTTAATTGCAGCAAGCCGATGATCTCTCCGCCGGACCTGATGGGAATCAACGCGACGGAGTGAAACCCGTCATGAATACAGCGATTGCGCGGATTGAGCCTCGGGTCCTGGTCGGCGGGCAGATCCAAAAGGAGAGGCGAGTTGTTGGTCCAAAAACTTCCGCCCTCGGTGAAGAGAGGATTCTCCGGATCCGTCTTTCCGGAGAGGACAACCCCGCAGGTGCATTCGAGCGGGCAATTACCTTTTTCGTCGAGGCAGAAGTTGCCGTCCGGATCGCGGCGGGCCAAAGTGTTTTCCGTAGACAGAAAATCATCCGAAAAACCGCTTTGAACAAAATACGGATAGTCGTTGTCGATCTTCAGTCGCATACCGGCGGCATCGAAGCCTGATTCCTTCCGGACGGCCGCCAGGATGCAACTCATGGCTTCCGGAAGGGGACGCGAATCGGTCAGAATGGCCGTAATGTCCGCCGCGAGGTTCTGCTGCTGTTCGGCCTCTTTGCGTTCGGTGATATTTTGAGCATGGGCAATCAAATACGTCGGCAGACTCTGTTCGTCTCTGATCAGCGATACGCTGAGAATGACCCAGATCACGGCGCCGCTTTTACAGATATAGCGTTTTTCCAAATGATAGTGAGGAATTCTGCCGGCCAGCAGGCTTCTCATGTTTTCTTCGCTCCGCGCCACGTCCTCGGGAAGGGAAATATCCTGAAACCGCATCGTGAGCAGTTCGGCTTCCGAATAACCCAGCATGCTGCAGTAGGC
>SBEK01000253.1 GCA_009668925.1 Deltaproteobacteria bacterium | reverse complement strand
CCTGCCGTTCCGGCTGCTCCGACGGGTGTTACGGCTGCGGGCGGCGCAAAACAGGTGACAATTACCTGGGCGGCATCGTCCGGAGCTACGTCGTACAATATTTACTGGTCGAAAACGGCCGGTGTCACGACGGTTACCGGTACAAAAATTACCGGCGCCGCCAGTCCCTATATCCAAACCGGACTCACGGACGGGACGACGTATTATTACATCGTGACGGCGGCCAACACCTCGGGAGAAAGCGCTGCTTCATCCCAGGTGACGGCCACGACGAATGCCGCTCCTCCGACGATTCCCAGCGCACCGGCGGGCGTGACGGCCGTGGGCGGCTCCAAACAGGTAACCGTCTCCTGGTCGGCGGTTTCGGGTGCCACGTCGTATAACATCTACTGGTCGACCACAACGGGTGTTACAAAGGCCACCGGAACGAAAATCACCGGAGCAGCGAGTCCCTATATCCATACGGGCCGCCTCGATGGTACCGCTTATTATTATGTTGTCACGGCGGTGAACAGCGCGGGTGAAAGTGCGGCATCTCTCCAGGTGACTGCGACCACAACGGCCGCGGCAGCGAACGGTCCGGCTCTCTATGCCAGCAAATGCCAGAGCTGCCACGGTCCGCTGGCGAGCACCGATATTTCGGGCAGAACAGTGCAATCGGTGAAGAACGCCGGTATGACGTTCGGCTTGACGGACGCGGAAATCCAAGCCGTCCTGAATGCCCTGCCTTAAACGTAGTTAACTCTTAATGAAAAAGGGGCTCTTCGCGGAGCCCCTTTTTTTGCGCGGCTGAATCCTCACTATTTTTCGTCAAAAAGATCCTGAGAGTTTACTTTTACAGGCCGCAGGCGATGGTGTATCCCGCGTGGATGGCGTCAAACGCCTTGCCGATTTTCAGAGCGTCGCCGATCACCCGGCAGGGGATGCCCTTTGTATTGCACAGCTCCGCCAGCGGATTGTGAGGCCGGGACCCGAGGGCCAGGACGACCGTGTCGGCGGCAATTTCGCCGGCGCCGTCTTCCGTTTCGACGAGGACGCCGGCCGGCGTAATTTCCTTCGCCTTGGTGTTGGTCTTGATGCGCACGCGATGACGGTGCAGATCCTGCATCATTCCCCATCTCGTGGATTTTCCGATATCCGGGCCGACGTGGTCGAGCATCTCGATGATGACGATATTCTTGGTGCCGATCGTCGAGAATTTGTAGAGATCCTCGACGGGCTCCGCCCGGTTGACGAACAGGAACTTGACCGCGTCGGCGGGCAGAGTGCCTTTCTCGGCCAGAAAAAGAGCCGTTTCCACGCCGACCGCGCCGCCGCCGACGATCGCGACGCGCTTGCCGGTCCGGACGCGCCCGGCCAGCACGTCCCAGGCGCCTGCGACATGCGGGAGTTTTGCCCCGGGAATGGACGGTACAATTTCCACGGCACCGGTCGCCGCCAGTACGATATCCGGCTTTTCCCTGGCGAGGACCTCCTCATTTACCTCTTCACCTAAAACAACTCTTTTTACGCCGCTCGGTTCCAGCTGTGCCTGCAAGTCCGCGGCCAGCACGGTAAATTCTTCACGTCCGGGAGGGCTTCCGGCGATCAGCAGTTGTCCGCCGAGCCGTCCGCTTTTTTCATAGAGGACGACGTCATGACCGAGCCTTGCCGCTTGGGCTGCCGCGGACATTCCCGCGGGACCGCCTCCGGAGACCAGGACTTTCTTCGGAGCGTCCGTTTTTCCCGAGAGGGCCGTGAGTTCATGCCCGGCCAGGGGGTTGCACAGGCATTCCACAGGCTGCACCACGAAGAGGTGGTCGAAACACCCCTGGGCGCAGGCAATGCAGTGAATAATTTCATTTTCTCTTCGCTGGGCCGTCTTTTTCGGCAGATCCGGATCGGCGATGAGCGGCCGGCCCATGGCCACCATATCGCAGAGGTCGTCTTCGATCATCTCGCGGGCCGTTTGCGGATCGTTGATGCGGTGCCCGGCGATGACCGGAACGTCGACGCATTCCTTGATTCCCCGGGCCAGATACGCATAAGCGGCGCGCGGTACTTCCGTGACGAGTTGGGGAACCCGCGCCTCGTGCCATCCGACATTGACGGAGATAGCATCCGCCCCGCCGTTCTTAACGATCAGCGCGGCGTATTCCTGAAGGCGGACTCTGCCGATCCCGTTGGCCATCAAATCGTTGCCATTGATCCGCCACATCACCGGATAGTCGCCGCCCACGGCCTCGCGGACGGCCGAGGCAATCTCCAGCCCGAAGCGCATGCGGTTTTCCCACGATCCGCCGTATTCGTCGTCCCGCTTATTCGTCAAGTCGGACAAGAACTGGCTGATGAGATAGCCCGTCCCGGATAGGATCTCGACAAAATCAAACCCGGCCTTTTTCGTCCGGGCGGCCGCATCGGCAAAATCCCGGATCGTCTGTTTGATTTCTTCCAATTCCAGCGCCCGCGGCATTTCGTGGTTGAAGTTCGAGGCAATGGCCGACGGCGCCACGGACTGCCTTCCTTCCATCATGATGGAATGGGCATAGCGGCCGGCGTGGTTTAGCTGCAGGCCCGCTTTTCCGCCGCCCAGCTGCATGGCTTCCCGCAAACGCGACAACCCTTCGATGAAGTCGTCCTTATAGGCGCCGATGACGCCTCCGCCGGAATACTCATTGACGCCGGCATAGCCGGCGATCAGGGCGCCGGCGCCGCCGCGCGCCCGCGCGGCGTAGAAAGCGATGATCCGATCGCCGATAAACGGTGTGGTGGTCATGTTGAGATGCATGGCCGGCATCAGAATGCGGTTGGGCACAATCATCTGATTAATGGTGATCGGGGAAAAAAGAATATCGTCCTTTCCCGTCTCCTTATTCCCGCCGGCATTGGCCTTTGTCGATTTGTTCAAAATCTCCATTTAAACCTCCCGAAAAATATCAATTCATTGTATGTGGTTTTCTGATCGGGGAAAATACGCTCTCGATTCATCGAGCACGACGGCGGATTTCATCTCCCGTCCGTATCGCCCATCTTTCACCGGATTGTATCCTTGCGATTATCATGCCATACAAAATATTCATCGATTACAAAAGGGTTTTTTGCGCGCTCTGTGCTGAAGTGTCCCCTGGCGCAATAATAAATTGTCCTATAGCGCAAAATGAATTGCCAAATGGGACAATGAATGATAAATGAATCGGCCGGCAACAGGCGGCGGCAATTCAAGACGGAGGGCTGTGATGATGGATGAAAATGATTTTTTCCGGCAGGTGACGACGCGGGTCTGCGGCTCGCTGGATATCCGAACGGCGCTGGCGAATGCTTTTCAATATCTGCGGGAATGCATTCCTCTCGACGCCA
>SBEK01000045.1 GCA_009668925.1 Deltaproteobacteria bacterium | reverse complement strand
ATCAAAAAGACCATGTTCTATGTTCAAAGTTCTATGTTCTACGTTCAAAAGATTACGTTCTATGTTCAATGCGCCCTTTGGTTCTTTTTGTCATTTCGACTTCACGACAGTGAATGTGGCAACCTCTCGTCCTTTCTGTCATTGCGAAGCGTTTCTCAGGCGCTGTGGCAAGCCGACAGAGTCGTTGCGAGCCGATTCTCAATCGGCGTGGCAATCTTATAAGTTGCCGAATCCCCGGGATTGCCATGGCTCGCACGGCTCGCCTCGCAATGACAGCCAGGGATTCAGACCTGGCCGCGTTAAAACTGCATCCATGGGATTGCCACGCGGACCGAGGGTCCGCAATGACGGATAGCGCATTCCGCCCTCTTAAATCTTATATCTTTTTCCTTTCTCCATTCACCTTTTGAAGCCGCTCGGCAATAAAGTCTTCAAAAGACGGAGTGGACGGCTGAATTTCCATCTCTACGCGCAGGATCAGGATCCTGTCTGCAAAATCCGGATAAGGCGTAAGGCGCATGGCGTCCTTTTCCGTAGTGATCCAGCCCTCGGCGCCCAGAGTTGCAAAATGCTTTTCCATGGCATCCAGGTCATTGCGGTTATAGACATAATGATCCGGAAATTCAATAAAGGAAAGAACGTTCGCCCCGGCGTCCCTAAGCAGCTTCTTAAACGACCCCGGCTGGGCAATTCCCGAGAAGGCGCAGACTTTTTTACCCCGGAGGCCGGCCGGCGATTCTGCCGTGTTGTCCGAGGGCCGAACCAGATCTCGGAACCGGTGGGCGGCGCGGAAGACGGGAATGCCCGTCGCCTCAACAATTTTCGCGATGTCCGGATGCAGGGGGCAGGCCTGATCACAGCGGGTGAGAATCAGGCAATCGGCGCGGCGAAGACCTTCGATGGATTCGCGGAGGCAGCCGCGCGGGAGGAGATGGCCATTGCCCAGGGGCTTTTCGGCGTCGAGCAAAACGATGTCGATATCGCGGACAATCTGCCGGTGCTGAAACGCATCGTCGCAAACCAGCACCTGCGCGCCGAAGCGATCAATGGCCGCCTGCCCGGTGAGGGCGCGCCTGGCGCCGGTAATCACGGGAATACCCGGCAGTGCGCGCGCGATGAGCAACGGTTCATCCCCGGCGTCGCGGGCGTCTTGCAGAATGCTCTTTCCGTCGGAGACAATATTGACCGGGGCGGGGCTTTTGCCGCCATAGCCCCGGCTGATGACGGCCGGTTGAAAGCCAAGCCGCCCAAGTAATTGGCCAAGCCCGATGACGCACGGCGTTTTTCCCGTGCCGCCGACCGTGAGATTGCCGACGCTGATGACCGGACGGGACAGTTTGACGGATGTGAGGATCTGCCGGTCATAGAGCCGGTTGCGCAGATAGACGATCAGCCGGTAGACGAGCGAGAAAAGATAAAGGAGTGCTCGTGTCGGGCTGAAGCGGCGAAGCGAATCGTCATCATTCCAGATCCTTGGCCAATCGATCATTGCCGTTTCCTTCATCTTTAAACTGCAGATTATATAACCGGTAGTATTCACCCTTTTTGGCCATCAGGGTGTCGTGGCTGCCTTCTTCGACGATCTCGCCGTTGACCAGCGCGATGATCCGGTCGGCGTTGCGAATGGTGGACAGGCGATGCGCGATGACCAGGGTCGTGCGTCCTTTCATCAGGTTGTCGAGAGCTCCCTGCACCTCAATTTCCGCTTCCGTGTCGAGCGATGAGGTCGCTTCGTCCAGGATCAGAATCGGCGCGTCTTTGAGCAGCGCCCGCGCAATGGAAATGCGCTGCTTTTCGCCGCCGGAGAGCTTCGTGCCCAGTTCGCCGATGTTGCTGTCATACCCTTGCGGGAGGTTCATGATAAAATCGTGGGCGTTCGCCGCTTTGGCGGCGTTGAAAATATCTTCATCCGTTCTCTTGATGTCGCCGTACGCAATGTTGTTCTTGACGGTGTCGTTAAAGAGGATGGTCTGCTGCGTCACGATGGCGATCTGGCTGCGCAGCGACTGCAGGGTGACGTTGCGGATGTCACGGCCGTCAATCAGGATGCGGCCGTCGGAGACATCGTAAAAACGGGGGATCAGATTGACCAGAGATGTTTTGCCTCCGCCGCTCATCCCGACAAAGGCGACGACTTCGCCCGCTTTGATCGAAAGATTGATGTTTTTCAGGACGGGCTTTTCTTCGTAGCAAAACGTCACATTTTGAATGTCGATGCCTTCTTTAATCGGCGGCAATTTCCAGGCTCCGGGATTATCCTGGATGTCCGGGACGCGGTCGACGATCGCGAAAATGCGCTCGGCTCCGGCGATGCCCTGGTTCATCGTGTTGTTGACGTTGGTGAGGCGCTTGACCGGCTCATAGAGCATGAGCAGAGCCGCCAGGAAGGAAAAGAATTTGCCGGGCGTGGAAAATCCGTGGACAACATTGTAGCCGCCGTAAAAGATGACGGCCGCGATGCCTAAGCCCCCCAGGAACTCCATGAGCGGGCTGGAAATGGCGTTGACGGTGACCGTCTTCATATTCAGCCGGAAAAGCCGCTCGTTCTCTTTGCCGAAGCGCTCGCTTTCATACTTTTCCATGCCGAACGCCTTGACGATGCGGGTGCCGGCGATGGTTTCCTGCAAGAGCGAGTTGAGCGTTCCCATCGTGACTTGCGACGAGGTCGTCACTTTGCGCATCTTCCTACCGAAGCGGGAGATCGGATAAATCGTCAGCGGAAAGACAACCATGCCGATCAGCGCGAGTTTCCAGTCGGTGTAGAAGATAACGCCGACCAGGCAAACGAGGGTGAAGCTGTCTTTCACCAGGGAAGTGACCGCCTCCGAGGCGGCGGACTGAACGGAAAGAACGTCGTTGGTGATGCGCGACATCAGGACGCCTGTCGGATGCTCCGTGAAGAACGCGAGCGACTGCCGCTGAATGCATTCATAAAGCTTGTTGCGCAAATCGGCGACGATGCGCAGCCCGACGGAGCTCATCAAAATGACCTGGCCGTAAGTGGCCAACCCCTTGAACATGAAGATGCCGATGATGGCAAAAGGGATCCATTTTAGTGAATCCATATTCTTGCTGACAAAGATCTCATCAATGGCGGGTTTGGAGATGAGCGGCAGGGCGGATTGCAGGCCTCCGACAACGAGCATGCACAGCGAAGCCAGGATAAAACGCATGGTGTAAGGCTGGGCCATTTTCAAAAGACGCTTAAACGTTTCCATAAGGGATCCTATATCATTTCGCAGGCGATTTGCGCAGCCCTTCCCGGGGCGCCGGGTTCGCCGAGTTTTTGCCGGATTCTGTTTAGCTCCCGGCTGATTTCCTGTTTCTTGTTGTCATTTAATAATATCGCCAATGCCTCGGAGGCAATCCGCGGACCGTTGGCGTCAAGCTGAATGAGTTCGGGGGCAACGGCCTTGCCGGCGATGATGTTGACCAGACCGATATATTTCGGGTTGATGATCAGTTTGCCGACAATCGCCGAAAACAGCGACATTTTATAAACGATAACCATCGGTACGCCCATCAGTCCGGTTTCCAGCGTGGCCGTTCCGGAGGTGACAATCGCGAGATCGCAGGAGGCCAGAACATCGTAGGTGCGGCCGCGGACGATTTTAACGGCTATGCCGGACGAAGCGATGAGCGCGGCGACGGCTTGCTCTTCCAGCGTATCTGCCAGAGGCAGGATATACTGCACGCCGGGGATTTTTCGGGAGATGATTGCGGCTGCTTTCATCATTTCCGGCAGGAGCCGGCTGACCTCCGCCGTGCGGCTCCCCGGCAGAAGTCCGACGGTGGTCCGGTTTTCGTCCAGGCCGAAGGCGCGCCGGGCTGCGGTTTTCGTCAACGCCGTCTTCACCGTATCAAGCAGAGGATGGCCGACATAGGTAACGGGAAATCCGTGGGCGGCGTAGAAATCCACTTCAAACGGCAGAATAACGGCCATTTTATCGACCAGCCTTTTAATCTGCCGGACCCGCCCTTCGCGCCAGGCCCACACCTGCGGACTGATGTAATAAAAGATCTTGATGTTTCTCTTTTTTGCCGCGCGGGCGACGATGTTGAGGTTGAAGTCGGGAAAATCGATCAGGATGACCAGATTCGGTTTCAGCTGATCCAGGGATTTGCGGATTTTGGAGGTGATTTGAAAAAACGTGCCGAGCTTCGAGAAAACTTCGGTCACCCCCACGACGCCGATATCCCGGGCGGGCGCCAGAAACTTCACGCCGGCCTCTTTCATTTTACTGCCGCCGATGCCGTAGAAATGCAAAGAAGGATTGATGGCCAGCATCTCGCGAACCAGGAAGGAGCCGTGCAGATCACCGGATGCTTCTCCGGCGACGATCATCACTTTCGGGCCGTGGGGAATGGCTTCCGCGCCCTCCACTATATTGCTTCTTTCAAAGGACATGACTGACCGCATCGGTTATCAGCCTGATTTCCTCCGGAGTTAATTCCGGAAACATCGGCAGAGAAAGAACCTCTTTCGCGCAGGTTTCCGTGACCGTGAGACTTTCCTGCGGGCCATACATTTTAAGAAAGACGTCCTGCTGGTGCAGCGGGACCGGGTAGTAAACGGCCGAGGCGGCTCCCGCGGCCGAAAGCGCATCGGCTGCGGCCTGGCGGTTCTTCACCCGCAGCGTAAACTGGTGATACACGTGTTTGCAGCCGGGGCGTTCGGAGGGCAGCACCAGGTCTTTGCCGGCCAGAGCCCGGCAGTAGGCGGCGGCGTTTTGGCGGCGGGCCGAATTGAACTCGTCGATCCGGGACAGCTTGACCCGGAGGATGGCGGCCTGGATTTCATCGAGCCGGCTGTTGTAGCCGACTTCGGAATGATAATACCGGACGGAACTGCCGTGGTTGCGGAGCATCTTTATTTTCGAGGCGATTTCTTCGCTGGCCGTCACGACCATGCCGCCGTCGCCATAGCAGCCCAGATTTTTGCTGGGGAAGAAGCTGAAGCAGCCGGCGTCTCCGAAGGTTCCGACCGTCCGGCCCTGATAGGCGGCGCCGAACGCCTGAGCGCAGTCTTCAATCACTTTCAGATGGTGCTTTCGGGCAATGTCCATGATCGGATCCATGTCGGCGGGATGGCCGAACAAATGAACCGGAATGATCGCTTTGGTCCGGGAGGTGATCCGGGAGGCAATCAGAGCGGGATCGATGTTATAGGTATCCGGGCTGATGTCGACAAAAACGGGTTTCGCGCCCAGAAGGGCCACGACTTCCGCCGTCGCGATGAAGGTGAAGGGCGTGGTGATGACTTCGTCGCCCGCGCCGATGCCGCAGGCGCGCAGCGCCAGCAAGAGCGCGTCCGTGCCGTTGGCGCACCCGACCGCGTAGGGCAATCCGTGGTAGGCGGCGATTTCCTTTTCCAGCGCCGCGACGTTCGGGCCCAAAATAAACTGTGTATCTTCCAGAGTTTTTCCAACCGCCTGGTCAATTTCCGTCTTCAAGCGGCTGTATTGCCTTTTCAAATCAACCATTGGAATCATAAAGGAATGTCCTCATGCGTTTTCATTTTTTTGAGTATCTCTTCAGCGAGCGCCAGCGATTTTCGTCCTTCCTCGCCGGAAACCACGGGCGTTGACCGCTCTTCCACACAGCGGATGAACGATCGCACTTCTTCTTCGAGGGGATCATGGTCGCCGATGTCGATGGCGTTCTGAATGATCTGCTGCTTGCCGTCCGCGCCCGCGACTTTGGAAAGCGACAGGATTTCCCGTTTGCGGGTGTCCACGGCGTGGTAGCCTTCCGGTCCGAAGAAGCGGAGCTTCTGCATGGTCTTGACGCTGATGCGGCTGGCCGTGACATTGGCGATGCAGCCGCAGGCAAAGGTTAACCGCACATTGGAGATGTCAATCTTGTCCGAGAGGACGGGAACGCCCACCGCTTCCACGTTGGTAAGCGGAGAATGAACGAACTTCAAAATGATGTCCAGATCGTGGATCATTAAATCGAGAATGACGTCCACGTCCGTGCCGCGTTCAAAAAAAGGATGCAGGCGGTGCACTTCGATAAACACGGGCCGCGTGATCACCTTTTCGAGCGCCATCACCGCGGGATTGAAACGTTCGACAAAGCCGACCTGGAAAACCAGATTCTTTTTCTTCGCCAGCGCAAGCAGGTCATCCGCTTCCTGCACGGTGGCGCAAAGCGGCTTCTCAATGAGCACGTCGATCCCCGCGGCCAGAAAATCCCGGGCCACCGCGTGATGGTAGCCGGTGGGCACGGCAATGCTCACGGCATCCACCTTATCCAGCAGGTCCCGGTGGTCCGTAAAGGCCTCGCAGCCGTAAACTTCGGCCGCTTTTTTCGCTCTTTCGACCTGGGTATCCGATACGGCGGTAATTTTACAGCCGTCGATCTTCGCGTATTTTTGCAGATGATACCCGCCCAGGTGGCCGATGCCGACCACCCCCACTCTGATCAGTTTTTCTTTTGTCATGGCTTTGTCTCTCTACCGGCAAATGCTTCTTTTTGATTTTTGAATAAAGTCGATAAAGTGCCGCACTTCGGGGCAGTCTTCCACCTCGGCTTTGGCCTTTTCCAGAGCTTCCTCCAGAAGCAGGTCGGAGCGGAAAATGATGCGATAGGCCTGTTTGACGGCGGCGATGGAACTCTCGGAAAAGCCGCGCCGCGTGAGCCCGATCAGATTGAGCCCGAACAGCGTGGCCCGGTTGCCGTTGGCCATGGTGTAAGGCGGAATATCCTTGACCACGGCCGATGCGCCGCCGACAATGCAGTGTGCGCCGATGCGGCAGAATTGATGGACGCCGGAAAGCGGACTGATGATCGCGTAGTCTTCAACTTCAACGTGTCCGGCCAGCCCCGTCGAATTCGCAATGATCACGTGGTTGCCCACTTTGCAGTTATGGGCGATGTGGACATAGGCCATGAACAGGTTGTGGTCGCCGATGACGGTCAGGCCGGTGTCGGCGGTCGTGCCGCGGTGAATGCTGACATATTCCCGGATCGTATTGAAATTTCCGATCACCACGCCCGTTTTTTCCCCGCCGAATTTAAGGTCCTGGGGAGGAGCGCCGATGGAGCAGAATTGCAGAATTTTGCAGCCTTCGCCGATTTGGGTGTAAATATCGATCACCGTGTGCGGACCGATGACGGTGTTCTTGCCGATTTTAACTTCCGGTCCGATAATCGAGTAAGGACCGATTTCCACGCCCTCGCCAAGCTGGACGTCTTCTGCGATAATTGCCGTCGGATGAATTTTCATGTTTGGTCTTCACCTGTTTTCGTAATTTTTGCTTCCAGTTGTTCCACCTGTTTGATCAGGCGCTCGAGTTTGGACCGAAATTCGGGAAGCTTAATCTTGCTGGATTCCACTTTCAGCATTTCTTTGCGCGAAAGGAAAGGCGTTCCTCCTCCGACCATGCCCGCCGGCACATCTTTATGGATGCCGGACGAAGCCATAATCATGGCGTGATCACCGATGGAAATATGGCCGACGATGCCGACCTGTCCGCCGATGATGACGCTCCGGCCGATTTTCGTGGACCCGGAAATGCCGGTTTGAGCGGCAATGACTGAATTCTCGCCGATCACGACATTGTGGGCAATCTGCACGAGATTATCCACCTTCACGTTCCGCCCGATCCGGGTATTGCCCAGCGTGCCGCGGTCAACCGTGGTATTGGCGCCGAGCTCCACATCGTCATCGATCTCTACGGCGCCCACCTGGGGGATCTTGGTGTTGTCCGCGCCGGGCGCGGCAAAGCCGAAGCCGTCCCCGCCGATCACGACGCCGGAATGAAGGATCACGCGGCGGCCGATCACGCTGTTTTGATAAACGCTCACGTTGGCGTAAAGGACGGTGTCCTCGCCGATGGAAACGTTGCGGCCGATGAACACGCCCGGATAGATGACGGCGCCCTTTTCAATTCTGGCGCCGGAGCCGATGTAGGCGCGGGGCATCACCGTCGCCTCCTCAGAGACGAAGGCGTCCTTTTCAATATGGGCGTCGGGACTGATGCCGCGGGGACCGTGATCGACGCGGTAAAATATCCCCAGGAGCTGTCCGAAGGCCGCGTAGGGATCGGCGACGATAATGAGATTTTTGTCCGGTTCCACCGTGCCCGGAGGGGCCAGGACGGCCCCGGCTCCGGTCGTCGCGAGCTTCACGAAATATTTCGGATTGGCGACAAACGTGAGATCATGGGGTCCGGCCTCATCAATCGGCCGGATATCACGGATCATGATTTTTTCGTCCCCGCAGACGGTTCCGCCGGTCAGGGCGGCTATTTCCTGAATGCTTTTTTCCATATCATTGCCGGACGGTTATTTCCTGGCGGCCGCTTTGTTGTATTCTTCGATGACCTTCTTGCTGATGTCATACGCCTTATCATGGTAAGGCAGCGGCATCGTGCCGACGTCCAGAATCAACGTATATTTTTCTTTTTCAGCGATGGCGCGGACGATTTTGAGAATCTCCGGAATCATCTTTTGTGAATATTCCTGATCGCGCTTCTGGAGTTCTTTATTGGTGTCATCGACGAGGATCTGGTAGTCGCGCAATTTTCTCTGATAAGCGGCTTCTTTGTCGCTCCGGGCGCTGGCCGTCATGACGGCGGCTTGTTTGTCGAGGTCGTCCTTCAATTTCTTGACCTCGTTTTCCATGTTTTTGATGGTTTCCTGCTTCTTTTCAAAAATCTTTTTAAATTCCTCGGCCGCTTTTTTGCCGACGTTGGAATGCTGAATGATGTCCTGAATATTGATGAAACCGATTTTCTCGGCGGCAAACGACGTATTCGTCCAGACAAAAACAAACAGGACCAATCCTGCAATCAAATACATATTTCTTTTCATTTCAAAATCTCCTCTCAGTAAATTAAATCTACATCATCAATGAAGCGCAGCGTCATCGCTTCATCACATCAACATGCCGATGGTGAACTCAAAACGGCCCGCGGTGCCGTCATTGATGTGACCGCGGTCAAGCACATAGCCGTATTCCAGACGCAAAGGGCCGATCGGCGAATACCAGCGGACGCCCCCGCCGCACGTCATTCTCAAATCGTCAAGATAATATCCGCCGTTCCAGGCATTGCCTGCGTCAAAAAAGACGACGCCCTTCAATCCGGCGTCTTTAAACAGGGGAAAGACAAGCTCTGCGGTAAAGTTTATCATCGTTGTGCCGCCGATGACATCGCTGGAGCCTGAATCGACGGGACCGACATAACGCAGACCGCGCAGAGAATTGATCCCGCCCAGGACAAATCGTTCATAAATCGGGATTCTGCTGTCGCTGTCGTCGTTGTTTTGCAGATACCCGATCCGCCCTTTGGCGCCGAACACGACGTCCCAGAAAAGCGGGTAATAGCCGGCCAGGGCGCCCTGATATTTGGTGAACTTCGCGTTGCCGCCCAGAGGCATGCCGGCATGCTGAACGGAAACGCTGGTCTTGATGCCCTTGGAAGGGAACATGTTGTCGTTGGTGGAGTCATACGCAACCGTAAGCGTTATGGAGCTGGTGATCCGTTCGCCTTCCTGCGCGATGATGTAATAGGAGGCGGTCGTGCGATTAATATCCTGGATATTGTCGATGCCGAGTTTATAGCCGACGTAGCCGATGATTCTATCCCAAATCGGGTAGCCCAGCGTCAATCCCACACCGCGGGTATCCAGCGTGTAGGAATCAAATTCTCGTTTGTATTTCCAGATATCCGCCTTGCACCACAGAGGCAGATCGAAAAGCCAGGGTTCCGTAAAAGACAATTCATAGTTATTGGTCTTGGAGCCGAGCGATGCTTTCAAGCTTAATATTTGTCCGTAACCCAGAAAATTCTGCTGCGTGACCTGCCCCATGATGACGGCCTGGTCGACGGCGCTGTATCCCGCGCCGACCATGAACATGCCCGTATTTTTTTCTTTGACCCGGATGTTCACATCCATTTTATTGTCCGTTGTCTTTTCCGTCTGGATGTCCACTTCCTCAAAATAGCGCAGTTGATTCAAATTGGTATATCCCGCTTTCAGCTTGGTTGCCGAATACAAATCGCCTTCCGCCAGGGACAACTGCCGCCGGATGACTTTGTCGCGGGTGATCGTATTGCCGGAAATGCCGATGCGGGCGATATGGACGAGACTTCCTTTGGTCAACTGAAAATTCACATCCACAACCTGTTCTTTTTCGTGGGAGGATATTCTGGGATTGACGTCCGCATTGGCATAACCTTCGTCGTTCGCGGTCGTCGTAATGGTCTCCATGTCCTTTAAAAGCGCTTCCCGATTGTAATAGTTTCCCGACTTTGTTCTCAATAGTTCAAACAAATCGGCGCGGGGTTTTTCCAGAAAATCGCCGGATATCTCCACTTTGCCGATTTTAAAGCGTTTGCCTTCCCGAACGCCGATCTTGATATAAATGCCTTTGGCGTCATGGGTGATGACCGGCTCACCGATCTGGGCGTTGACAAATCCGCTGTTGAAATAGAAGGCGGTCAATTTCTGGACGTCCTGCTTCAGTTGATTGGTTTGCAGGATGCCCGTGTCGGTAAAGAAGCCCAGCAGCGTGCGTTCGGTCGTGGTCATCATATTGACCAGTTCTTTTGTGGTAAAGGATTCATTCCCCTCAAAGGTGATCGACCGAATGTAAACCCGATCATTTTCCTTGATGTCCAGGACGAGGACGATATCTTTCAGTCCGTCTTTTTCGAGGCGGTCATTGATTTCGGCATTGTAATAGCCTTTCGTATCATAGAGCGCCTTGATTTTTTGGATGTCTTCCTTGATTTTCTCCTGGTTGAGGGTTTGCCTCGTCTTGACGGTCATGACACCCAGAAGGTCGTCCCGGTCGAGCGCTTTGTTGCCGACAAACCGAATCTCCGAGATCAGTCCCCTTTCGACAACCGTGTAGGTAATGACTTTACCCTCCGCTTCGGAGCTGACCCGGGCGCTGACGTCCAGGAAGAATCCCATTTTGAAGATGGTCTTGATATCCGCTGTGATATCCTCTTCATTCAGGGGATTGCCGACCTTGCTCTTGAGTTGCTGCTTGATCGCGTCCACGCCGATTTTACGGTTGCCCGTGATCTCAATCCGCACGATCTTATCCAAAAGACCGATGCGTTCCAGTATTTCTCTCTTTAAGGCGCCGGCCAGCGCCTCTCGTCCCGAGGATTGCCTGCCCTGGACCGATACGGTCGATAAGACGGCCGCCCGGGGGACATCGATGATTTGTGCGTCGATATTGAGCGTGTCTCCGAATTGCGTGATGCTGCCCATGACGACATAGTCGGCCGCCAGCGTCTTTCCGGCGGCGACGGCCTTCTCCCGGCTGATAATGGCATCGCCTGTCGCGAGATCACCGGGGGCGACAACTTCAAGTTTCTTTTCACTCTTGAAGGTTTTCACGATACTGCCGTATACGGAGGTCCGAAGCGCGCTGCTGTCGCCGCTGGTATGAACGGCAAAGGGCAGAATGCATATTTTTTTGACGTCCTCGGCACGGGCCTCCGTGAACACGCAAAAAAAGAAAGAGAGGATGATGAAGAGCGTGCAGGCTTTCTTATTAAAAGTCATATATCTTCCCGTCGCGCAGGCCGATTCTGCCGGACATTCTGTCTGCCAGCAGTTTATTATGCGTGACAACGATCAATGTTATTTTCTTTACGGTGTTCAACTCAACCAGGATGTCTTCTATCTTCTTTCCGGTTTCCGTGTCAAGGTTTCCGGTGGGCTCGTCGGCGAGCAGGATTTCCGGCTCCATCACCAGCGCACGGGCGATGGCGACGCGCTGCTGCTCCCCTCCGGAGAGTTCGCCGGGCTTATGCTTCAGACGATGCCCCAGCCCCACTTCCTCAAGCAGTTTTGCCGCTTTGTCCGTTGCCTGGTTTCTGGCGAGGCCGCCGATCAGCGCCGGCATCATCGCGTTTTCCAGCGCGGTGAACTCGGGCAGCAGATTGTTGAACTGAAAAACGAAGCCGATCGTTTTATTGCGGAACGCGGCGATCTTCTTTTCGCTCCATTCAAAGACATTGTTTCCCGCAAGGGCCAGGGTTCCGGACGTGGGATGATCCAGCGTTCCCAGGATGTGAATGAGCGTGCTTTTGCCGGCGCCGGAAACGCCGACAACGGCCAGCGAGTCTCCCCTTTTAATCTCCAGATTCAGATCCCGCAGGACTTCGATTTTGTTGCCGTCTTTTATAAAAGTCTTCGATAAATTCGTCAGTATGATCATAGCAGCCGTTACGTCCGGTTCCGTCTATTCGTATCTCAGGGCTTCCGCCGGGTCCAGTTTGGAAGCTCTCAGGGAGGGGTAGATCGTGGATAGAAAACAAATCGCGAGCGTGCCGATCACAATGGTGACCACGTCGCCGTAATTGACTTTGGAAGGCAATTCACTCAGGTAATAGACATCACCCGGGAGAATCTTAAAATTAAAAACTTTCTCCACGAAAAGAGAAATTTTCTGCAGGTTCAGAGCGATGGCCAGACCGGCGATACAACCGAAAAACGTTCCCACCACGCCGACGATCAGGCCCTGATAAATGAAGATCTTCATGATGGTGCCGGAGGTTGCGCCCATCGACTTCAAAATGGCGATGTCTTTATTTTTTTCCATGACAATCATGATGAGCGCACTGATGATATTGAACGCGGCGACCAGCACGATCAGGCTCAGGATAATAAACATGACGCGCTTTTCCAGCTTAAGAGCCGCAAAAAGGTTCTTGTTCATCTGCATCCAGTTTTGCGTGAAGAAGGGGAAGCCCAGCTTGCTCTGGATGTTGCGGGCGATGACATCGGCTTTGTAGATGTCATTGACGACGATGTCCAGCCCCGAAACCGTATCGCCCATGTCCAGGAATTCCTGGCAGCTCTTTAAAGACAAAAAGGCCAGCGTGGCGTCGTATTCGTAAAATCCGGATTCATAGATGCCGACCACGATAAACTTCTTCATGCGCGGAACCATGCCCATGGGCGTGGCGATTCCGCCGGTCGGCGAAATGATCGTGATGGCATCGTAAAGGAAAAGCCCCAGATTCCGGGCCATTTCCCTGCCGATCAGAATCCCGGACAACCCCTTGTCTTCCGCGGGCAGCTTTTCCAATACGTCTTGCGGGATCTTATTGAGGTGCTCGAGCTTGCCTTCCCTGATTTTTCCGAGGTTGATCACTTTCGGCGCGCTCGGCGTATCCAATCCCCGGATCACAACGCCGGTAACGCCGCTGCCGCTGCGGATCATGGCCTGGGTGTATATGAAAGGCGTCGAGGCGACAACCCCCGGGGTTTTGTCGACTTCCTCGCGGATGGCCGGATAGTTTTTCATCGCGCCGCTCATGTCCGTGGTCACTTCGATGTGCGAACGAATGCCCAGAATCTTGCTGCGCAGATCTTCCTCAAACCCGTTCATGACGGCCAGCACAATGATGAGCGCCGCCACGCCGAGGAAAATACCGAAAATCGAGATGGACGTAATGATCGAAACAAACACTTGCTTCCGTTTGGCTCTCATGTACCGTCTGCTGATAAAGAATTCGTAAGGCATTAAAGAATATCCTGTCGCAAAACAGTTGAATTTCAGAACAATGAACGCCGGCGCTTATCTCATTCCTGTTTGGTTCTTAAAAGCGGGAACAGGATGACGTCCCGAATAGATGCCGAGTCCGTAAAGAGCATGATCAGCCGGTCGATGCCGATACCTTCTCCGGCCGTCGGCGGCATGCCGTACTCCAGTGTGCGAATATAGTCTTCATCCATTTCGTGCGCTTCGTCGTCGCCCGCCTCCCGCTCTTTGAGCTGCTGGACGAACCGGTCGCGCTGATCCGCCGGATCGTTCAACTCCGAGAACGCGTTGGCGATTTCCCGTCCGCAAATATAGAGTTCAAAGCGATCGACAATCTCCGGGTCCGAATTGGAACGGCGGGAAAGGGGGGATACGGCCACCGGATATTTTGTGACGAACGTCGGCCCGGTGAGCTTCTTTTCGACGATTTCATCAAAAACGGCCATGAGAACCTTTCCCAGCGGGTCGGTTTCCTTGACGTCGCAGCCGACTCTGCGGGCAAAAGCAATGGCTCTGGCGAAATCGGTAAGATCCGCCTCTTCCATGCCGGCGATCTGCAAAAGGGCGTCTTTGACGGAGAGCCGCCGCCAGGGAGGCGCGAGATCGATTTCCGTGCCCTGATAGGTGAACGTGAGTCCGCCGAAAATATCTTGCGCGATGAACCGGAACAGCTCTTCCGTAAAGGACATCAAATCCTCGTAGGTCGCATAGCTCCAGTAAAATTCCATCATGGTGAATTCCGGGTTATGGAAGGTGGAGATGCCTTCGTTGCGGAAATTGCGGTTGATTTCGTAGACCCTTTCCAGTCCGCCGGTCACCAGCCGCTTCAGATAAAGTTCGGGGGCGATCCGCAGGTACAAATCCTGGTCCAGGGCATTGTGGTGCGTCTTGAAGGGCCGGGCCACCGCTCCGCCCGCGCGCGGCTGCATCATGGGGGTCTCCACTTCGAGAAACTCATGCATCTCCATGAATTGCCGCATCAGTCGGATGATCCGGCTGCGCCGGTAAAAAATTTCCTTCACCGCGGGATTGGAAATCAAATCCAGATGCCGCTGCCGGTAGCGGGTTTCGATGTCCGTTAGGCCGTGCCATTTTTCCGGCAGCGGATGCATCGCTTTGGCCATGAGCCGCAGGGACTCCACTTCAATCGTCAGTTCGTCGGTTTTGGTCCGAAACAGCTTTCCCGAAACATAGAGGGTGTCGCCGATGTCTAGTTTCTTAAATATGAAAAAATCCTGTTCATTCAGGATATTCTTGGCAATGTAGCACTGCATCTGGCCTTTGCGGTCTTGAATTTTGATAAAAGCCGCTTTGCCGAAACTGCGGACAGCCATCAGCCGGCCCGCAATCGAAAATTTATCCGTTAATTGCGCCAGGGCATCGCTTGGGGAATTGCCGAACCCGGCCAGAATTTCGGCCGTCGTATTTTTGGGCGCCGTGTCATTCGGATATAAGTCCACGCCCGCCGCTTTCAAGGCCGCGATTTTTTCCAGGCGAACCTTTAAAAGATCATTGTCTTCCATAATTTCTCCACTTTTTAAAGTCAATCTGACTATATTCTTTTTGACGATTAGTCAAGCATGATTGTGGCATGATGGCGGCGTCTCGCCCGAGCGGGTCAAGCGGCCCCAATGCCAAAAAATGTGTTTGCCACAGGCCCGGTTGTTATGTATGATGCAGGCAACTTATTTCAGGGGGAAATCACAATGATAAACAAGGCGATCTTGATCGGTAGATTGGGTAAGGACCCGGAAGTCCGTTACACACCTGATGGAACAATGGTTACCAATTTCAATCTGGCGACCGACGAGCAATGGAAAGATAAAAACGGAGAAAAAGTCCAGAAAACAGAGTGGCACCGCATCGTCACCTTCGGCAAACTGGCCGAGATCTGCGGGAATTATCTGGTAAAAGGGAAACTGGTTTTTATCGAGGGACGCATTCAAACCCGATCCTGGGAAGATAAAGACGGGGTTAAGCGTTTCACCACGGAAATTATCGCCGGCGATATGAAGATGCTGGATTCCAAGGGACAGGCCAAAGCGGGCGCGGATGCGTCGGATGCCGCCGCCGGTCCCAACGGAACGCCGCTGGAGGATGTGCCCTTTTAGCCTGCGGGTTTGGGGAACCCGTCTCCCTGGTTCCTCCGGGTCTTTACGCAGACGGCTGTTGTCCTGCATTCCGGCAGAGCAACAGCCGCTTTTTTGCATGATGTGATGTTCCAACCGCCAACCGGTCTAAGTTGCCGCAGGCGGGCTATTTGTCCTCATCCTTTTTTGCAGGTGTTGTGCTGGAATCGTTTTCATTAGAGACCGATTTCTTGAAATTCTTAATTCCTTTGCCCAGCGCCGATCCGATTTCCGGAAGCTTGCCGACGCCGAAAATGATCAAAATAATAACCAGTATAATCAGTAACTCCGGTACCCCTATGCCAAACATAATATTACCTCTTTTTCTTTGTGGTTGTGATTTACGGTAAACGCAGGTGAATGACCTGTCCCGACTTGCCTAAATTTTCCAGGGTTTTTCCCTTAAATTGTATTTTAACTCCTCCCGCGTTGCCGATATCCATACTGAAACGCGCCGCTTTATACGAGAAACTTTCCCCCGGTTTAAGCAAAACCTGGAAAGATGCCTTATTGTCGGCTTGAATCCGGATCCATGTTTCTTCAGTGGCGCGGGCGATGAGAAGCGACGATTCTTCATCGTCGATCAGGGCCTCTATTTTGGATTCATCTTTGGGAGGAGATGTGTTCGCCGCAGCGTTGTTCGTGGCCTGCGCTTCCAGAGCATTTTGTGCCGGCCGATGGGTTCCCGCATCCGCCGGGCCGAGGGTTGGTGAATTTCCGGGAGCCGGGAGAGGGATGGCGAGAGGCATCTCCTGGGTTAAAGGTTCTTTTTGCGGCACAGCTTCAGTAATAACCGGAGCGGATTTAGGAGCTTCGGCAAGATGAGGGAGGTCTGTTTCCGGCTTGTTGTAGCGCGTCACGAAGAAGGACACGGCGGCGATGACGACGATGATGCCTAAGACCCACAGCGTCGCTTTATGCCGGTTGACCGTGGCGACAAAAGGCGTCCGGGGCGATTCCTCCAAAACATCGGCCTTTTCTTTTACTTGAATGGATTGGAGGTAATCCTCGTAGCGCTGCAGAATCGGTCTGCTGTCCACTCCCAACGCATCGGCGTACATCTTGATGAAATTGCGAGCGTATAGCGGAACCGGCAGCAGGTGATAAGCGCCTTTTTCAATGGCTTCCAGGTTAACGACACTGATGCGCGTTTGCGCATAAAGATCTTTCAGGCCAAGTCCCTTATCTTCCCGCGCTTTCTTTAAATCAATTGTCGTGGAGTCAGTGTCCTTTTCCGTCGTCATTAACCTATCACAAATAATCGTTTTTTTGTTTTGTCTAGCATTATTTCCAATACAGCGCAACTTTTAAGATTATCCTTACTTTTTCGCACACTTTATGGTTTAAGGTTCTCCATAATTATGCTCAAAGGAGGTTTGGCCTCATGGCGGAAATCACGGATTTTATCCAAGGCCTGGCGCGGGAAGCGGGCCTTCTGCTGGCGGAAAAGCTGACCCGTCATAACCCGGTATACTACAAGGGGACGATCGATCTGGTTACGGAAGCGGACAGGATGTCCGAGGCGCTGATTGTCGAGAGAATCGCCCGCCGCTATCCGGATCACGGCATTCTGTCCGAGGAATCGGCCGCGAGAAACGAGCGGGCGTCGGCCCGCTGGATTATCGATCCTCTGGACGGCACGACGAATTACGCCCACGGATTTCCCTTCTTCTGCGTCTCCATCGCTTTGGAAAAAGACGGGGTTGTCGTGCTGGGCGCCGTTTACGATCCCGTGAGGGATGAAATGTTTTTTGCTGAGCGCGGGAAAGGCGCTTTCCGAAACGGGAAGAAGATTACTGTCTCTTCCGAAACGGATTTGTCCCGCAGCCTTCTGGCCACTGGTTTTCCTTATGATATCCGGGTCAGTTCCGATAATAATGTTAATTTTTTCTCAGCCATGATCATGAAGGCGCAGGCCGTACGGCGCCCGGGAGCGGCGGCGCTGGACCTGTCGTATCTGGCAGCCGGCCGCCTGGACGGCTTCTGGGAGTTGAAACTCAAACCCTGGGATACGGCTGCCGGTTGTCTGCTGGTTTGCGAGGCAGGCGGGATGATTTCCGATTTGTCGGGCGGTCCATGGACGTTAAGTTCGCCCGGGCTTGTTGCCACGAACGGATTAATCCATGGACAGATGATAACGGTTTTAAGTGATTAAGTTTTAAGGTTTAGGTTCCTTAACTACTTAAAACGTAACACTTAAAACGTAAGACTGATGTATACTTTCCTTGTTCGCGGGCCGTCAAATTCGCAAAAGAAGATGGCCTGCCAGGTGCCTAAGACCAGGCGTCCGTTTTCAATCACAACCATTTCGGACGCACCGACCAGCGACGATTTGACATGGGCGGCGGAGTTGCCTTCGGCGTGCCGGTAATTGGCCGATAAAGGAACGATGCGGTCCAGCGCCGCCAGAATATCATGGGGAACATCGGGGTCCGCATTTTCATTGATGGTGACGGCCGCCGTCGTATGGGGGGTGTAAACAAGCACCATACCGGAGGCGATTTTCTCTTCGCGGACCGCTTCCTGCACAAATTGCGTGATATCAATCATCTCCGACCGCGAGCGGCTGCGGATGGCTATTTCTTTCATAGCGACCCTTCGTTTATTTGGCGGCAACCTGCAGGGCGGCGTAAACGTCGCTTACGATGCTGCGCGAAACCACCTGCATGGCCTGGCTGGCGGCCTGACAATATCCCCGGGGCGATGAATCCGTGAGGGGTTCTTCGCGGGCATATTTTTTCTGAAACATCATTCTTTTGCCGGTTTCCTTTTCCCTCGTGTCCTGCAGAGAGACGCTGATGCCGATGACTGCCGTCTTCTTATCTTTATCAATCCGCAGATAAAACTCGTCGACGCTTCCGGAGAGGACAAATCGTCCTTCATCCGCCTCATAGCGGGAGAACACGCCCTGAAACAGACCGCTCGTCCTCATGTCTTCCAGCAGATCATCGCCTACCATATCGGCCGGATAGACGGCCCAGCGGGAGTAGTTGAACGAATCAAGGCTGTAAGGGTCGTTGCGAAAGATCATGCTCGTGGTATTGTAGGCCGCGGCTGAGGAGAAGCGGTTGAATTTGATAAAGACCGGAAGCCTCGCCGGGTTATTAAAGGACGGGGGCGTGTAGTTCAGAAGATATCTTTCTATGCTGTAGGATGGTTTGCCGCTAGAAACGCATCCGGCGAGGATCAGGAGGCAGAAAACTGCCGCAGCCAGATAAACACGCTGCCCCGGTGCTCCGCAAAAACGCGGCGCAAGCCTAAAATTTTCCATCACGTCAGTCCTTTCATTATTCCATCGGCTTTCGCGGCGGCGCCGGCCGTGTAAAAATCAAATCCGATGGATTTTTGTTTAAACTGTCGGAAAGCTTTTGTAAATTTTCCGAGGTGACCCGCAGGTTTTCCGACGTATCCTGCAGATCGCTGGTGATCTTTTTTGTCTTCCTGTCGATGTCCGTGAGAATGGCATCGGCCCTCTCCGATTTTTCAGGCAGATTCAAATCCTTGATGTCGCTTTTGGCTTTTCCGACCAGCTGCCGGGCCTCCGACAAAATGTCCAGAGCTTCGCTTGCGGCCCGGTCCATCTTGCCTCCGGAAACGAGCTTGTTGATTTTGGAGGTTGTTTCATCAAGATTTACGGATGTTGATTCCAGGTGATCAACGATGTTGTTGATGCGCTTGCCGGCCACAAAGTCTTCGATGGCGTGGGTGGTCTTTTTCAGGCTGTCGGAGATGCCTTTGAAATCGATATCTTTAATGTTCTGCATAATCGCGCCCGTATCTGCAAGAAAACGGCTGATTTCCGACTTCCGCGAGGGAATAACCGGATAGTCCGATTCAAAGGTGAGCTTCGGCGAATTGGCCAGGTCTCCCGGTGCGATGCGGTCAAGTTCGATAAAAACGATTCCGGTGATGCCGGCCGTTTTCAGCGACGCGACGGTTTGCTTGGGCAAATCGCCCTCCAGGTCGATTTTCATCGTCACTTCGATCAGACGGTAGTCCGGGGCGACGTCTATCTTCTGCACTTTCCCGATCTCCACACCCCGGTATTTAATGGCCGAGTCCACTTGCAGTCCCTGGACGGATTCGTCAAAGTACACGGCGAAGAGGGAGCCTTTGACAAAGAATCGGGCTGCACCGACCCAGATGATCACAGCAGCGCAGATCACCACCCCGACAATGACAAAAAGACCGATGATAAATTTTGAACTCTTAGCTGACATAAAACCTCTGTTCGTCACGCTCGGCGGGCAACTGACGCAGGAAGAAGCTCTTCACCCGCGGGTCCGTGGCCTGTTCTTTCAATTCCAGGGGTTTTCCCTCGGCAATGATTCCCCTGGCCTCTTTATCCAACATTAACACTCTATGGGCGATTTTGTAAATAGATTCCAGCTCGTGAGTTACGATAACCATGGTTGTTCCGAGCGCTTCATTGGTCTTGATAATCAAGTCGTCCAGTTCCACAGCCGTAATGGGGTCGAGCCCCGCCGACAGCTCGTCGAGGAAAAGGATCTGAGGGTCGAGAGCCATCGCCCGGGCAATGCCCGCTCTCTTTTTCATCCCCCCCGAGAGTTCGGACGGATTATGATTCTCATAACCGGCCAGGTTGACCATGCCTAATTTCATTTTGATGATCCGGTGAATGGTTTCCTTATCCAGATTGGTATACTCCTGCAGGGGAAGCTCGATATTCTCTTTAATCGTCATGGAACTGAACAGCGCTCCGGACTGAAACAGGACGCCGATATTCTGCCGGTAACGGTTGAGTGCTTTTTCCTCGGCGCTGATAATATCGGTTCCCTGGTACAAAACCTGGCCGGAATGAGGCTTCTGCAGACCGATCATGATTTTCAGCAAAGTCGATTTGCCGCACCCGCTGCCGCCCACGATGACCAGAACTTCTCCCTTATAAACCTCAAGATTCACATTTTCGAAGACGGTGTTATTGCCAAACCGCTGCGTCAGGTTCTTCACGGTCAGGACGGCTTTGTTTTCCGACGGATTCACGGCATCATCCTTCAAATTCGTTTAACGTAATATAACATAATGGCAAAAATGGAATCGGCGACCACGATCAGAAAGATCGCGGCGACCACGGCCGAGGTCGTAAATTTGCCAACGTCCTGAGCCCCCGCCCGTACCTGGAAGCCGCGCTGGCAGCCGATGGCGGAGATGAGTCCGGCAAAGACGGCCGCCTTAATCAGACTGGTGACGACATCGAACACCTGGATCGTTCTGATCGACTGGGTCACGTAAGTATTGACCGTCAGGTCCAGACTGGTGACGCCGATGATCATGCCGCCGAAAATACCGAAAAAATCCGCATACACCGTGAGGATCGGGACCACGATAATCGTGGCCAGAACCTTCGGCGTTGCGAGAAAGCGGATCGGATCAAAGCCCATGGTATGCAGGGCATCCACTTCTTCATTGACCACCATGGTGCCGATCTCCGCGGCGAAAGCGGAGCCGGACCGGCCCGCCACCAAAATCGCCGTCATCAGAGGGCCCAGTTCTTTGATCATCGCAAAACTGACCAGGGCGGGAACATAAATGTTCGCGCCGAACTGCTTGAACTGCAGATAAGACATGAAGGCCATAATCAGCCCCATCAAAAGACCGATCAGAGCGACAATGGGCAGCCCGTCAACGCCGGCGCGCTGGACGTAAAAAAGAACGTCTTTTCCGCGCAGTGTTCGCGGATGGGTCAGCGTGTAAGCCAGCGCCACCAGAAGTTCGCCGATAAACGTGACGAAATTGACAAAGTCGCGGGCCAGATACAGAGACGCCTGCCCGACCTTGCGGACAAAGCCGTCATGCGATTGCTCGGATTTGAAAGGTTCACGGGTCAGCGCGCTTTCATGGATCACACTGAAAATTCCCTTGGATTCGTCGTTTAAGTTGATGAGCCGGCACGGGATCTTGTTGGCGACGGCTTCCTTTTCAATCTGCACAAAAGCCAGGGCTGAGGCGCTGTCCAGATAGACGACGTGTGAAAAATCGATGGTGATGCTCTGTAACGGCTGACTGTCAATTTCCTTTTTGATGGCCGCGACGAAGAGGGTCAGATTTTTCAGGCCGAATTGCCCCTCCAGAGATATGAAAAGGTTCAACCCTTCTCTTTGGAAGGAGATCTTATGGGCGATCGGGGAATCATTCTGGGCTGGCATCTGCATCGCAATGCTCATTTTTTCGTAGAGGAAATTCTTTAAGGAGAATCTTTGACTTCCGCACGTATTTAAGCCGGTTGCCGGATGCTTGTCAATGAAAAATGAAAAAAGAGGCCCGCGGAATTTAGTTCCCCACGCCGAATCGCCGGCGCGTTGAACCGGCGATCGACGGCCAATCTTTTTTCACATTTCGTTTAAGGGTTTGAACATTTCATTGAAAGAAAAGTGCCGGAAGAACAGCCTTGGCTTTTATCGTCCGACGGGATAATCGCCAATTCGTATTATATTTTGACATGTTGCGCTGATCATGGACGCAACTTGAAATTTTGGCACGAACTTTTCATTAGTATAAAGACAAATAGACAAACACCCCTCAAGGAGGTAACAGATCATGAAAAAGACATTAGGAACCATCGTAGCGGCGGCGGCAGTTGTTCTTTTGACGGCAACCTTTGGATTTGCAGAGTACGCGGCGGCGGGAGCCACCAATTTCCCGTATTTCCAGCTGGGCTGCCTGATTGTGGGCGGGCTGATTTTAGTGAGCCTGAAAAGAAAGTATAACAAGATGTACACGGCGGAAGTGGTCGGCGCCTTCGCTCTTTACACCATTCTGATGGCGCTCTTTACGAACCCGGTGATTGATGCAGTAAAAACCATGATGACCTGATAGGCGGTTCGATCAGGAAGCAAAGAAACAAATAAAGATGTGTAAGTGCCGCTACACAAAAACATGATCTGTCTATATAACGAGCCCCCCGGAGTCGCCACGAGCCGGGGGGCTTTTTAGCAGGCTGTTGAAAAAGGCTCATACCCTAAAGGGCACGCGTCTGCGGCGTTACGCTTCGGCTCTCGCTCTCCACTTCCCTCTAAAGTACGCTCCGCTCACCGATCCTCGCGATGCCTTGCAGCTAAACCTTTTGTTTCGCCTTCGGCGAAAACCGTCAGGGAAGCAGCTTTAGACATGGTGCGCCTCCCTGCGGGAATGCGCCCGCGGAGGAACAGCCTGCAAAACAGGGTTTTCAACACTCTGTTCACACACATTTCTCCGCGCGAAGACTTTCCCAACGATTCATAATGAGGCAAAATGGTTCTGTTGGTCCCCTGAGAAATCGAGCCGCAGAGGACCGGCCATAAAACTCAAAGCGCGGACGTTAAGCGCTCATGTCGTCTGATTCCAGAAACGCCTTCAGGACAACGGCATCATTGTGCTCCTCGTCGCGGGCGCCATAGACCAGTGTAACCGGACCGGACCCGGCGCGCCGCCGGAGTTCGGCGATGACGGGTTTATTTTTTCTGAGTTCACGGACGTAGCGCGCCGTAAATGTCCGCCACTTTGCGGGATCGTGGCCGAACCACCGGCGGAGTTCGGTGCTGGGCGCGATTTCTT
>SBEK01000044.1 GCA_009668925.1 Deltaproteobacteria bacterium | reverse complement strand
GAATCCACCGCCGCCTCCGCCCCGGCCACCGCTGCTCAGCAGAAGAAGCAGTATCCAGGGCAACATGGACCGGCCTGTTTTTGTTCCCAGAAGTACGATTGCGGCAATGATAAGAATTATTACCCAGACGATATTAAAGCCCTTGTTTTGGGGACGGGTTTTCGTCCGGTAGGGACCGGCCACCCCGGTCAACTGCACCCCCTTATCCCTGGCGATGTGAGCACCGCAGGCCAGCATTGCATTATAAAGGGCCTTACCCGTTTCGCCGGTTTTCAGCTGCGGCACGACGTATTTATCCAGAATCTCCCCGATAATGCCATCCGTCAAGACCCCCTCCACACCGTAACCCGTTTCGATGCGGATCTTTCTTTCCTTGACGGCAAGAAATATCAGAACACCCCTGTCTTCGCCCTTCTTCCCGATCCCCCAGGCTTTATACAGACCATTCACATAGAGACTGATTTCTTCCGCCGGTCCCAGTTCCGTTACCGTTGCCGCGACCACCGCCGCACCCGTTTTCTGCAAAATTTCCTGCGCCAGCGACTCCATTTTGGCGGCGTTGTCCGGATCAATCACATTGGCAAAGTCATTAACGGCCGTTCCTCTGGGGAGCGGATACTTTTCGGCTGCAAGCGCCATACCTGTCGCAAGCATAATAAAGATTGCCGCGCACAGGCAAAACAGCGTTTTGCATCCACGATAAAAGTGATAATGATATTTAATTTCCACTTCTTACCTTAAAAAAAATATTCTATACGTATCAGCTGCTTTCAGGGGCCTGACTATTGCGTAAAGCTCATCCGCTGTCAAGTCGGAAATATAAGCAACAGATATTGCTTGCGCAAGAGGCCGCGAGCCAATATCATAAAATTAAAACTTATGATGCCAAGAATCATTTTGATCCATCCGCCGGCAGTGAAGCCCTCCGAACCGCCGGCGGGGATTGCCAGACTGTCGGCCTGCCTCACGGCAAACCGTGTCGAGCACCGGGTGATTGACGCCAACCTGGAAGGAATGCTGTTTCTCACAAACGCTATTGCTCAATCGAGTACCGCCCGCGATCGCTGGAGCGTCCGCGCCTGTAAGAATCTGGAAGCCAATCTGGCTGCACTGCAAAACAGCGGTCTCTTCAGCAGCAAAGATCGTTACTCCCGCGCCGTGCTGGATGTCAATCGCGTGTTGACGCAGGCGGGAAAACCCTTTGGGATTAACCTGTCCCTATCTGATTATGCAGACCATAATTTATCCCCGGTAAGAACCTCCGATTTGATCCGGGCTGCAGAAAAACCTGAAGCCAACCCGTTCTATTCATACTTTGCAGGACGTCTGACGGAAGCGCTTACGGAATCGCCGGAATTCCTGGGTTTTTCACTAAATTTCCTAAGCCAGGCACTTTGCACGATGGCCATGATCGGATTTATCAAGAAGGTCCACCCCCGGCAAAAAATTATTCTGGGTGGGTCCCTGACTACATCCTGGCTGCAAATTACCGGGCGCGGCGACCTCTTTTCCGGCCTCGTTGACAAAAGTGTAGCCGGGGCCGGAGAAGAAACTTTGCTGAGGTTATTGGGGATTGACGCCGCCGCCGGCGGTCCCTCAGCGAATTACGACCTCTTTGCGAAAGATCGTTACCTTGCGCCCGGCTTTATCCTGCCTTACAGCGCGGCACGGGGGTGCTGGTGGCGCAGGTGCGCGTTCTGTCCGGAAAAGGCCGAAGCCAATCCCTATCTGCCCGCAGCCACGACCCGCGTTGTCGACGAATTGCGGACGCTTTCATGGGAGACACATCCTTCGTTGATTCACCTTTTGGACAGTTCCCTGGCTCCCGCCGTTTTAAAAGCGCTGACGGGAAAACCGCCGGGAGCACCCTGGTATGGTTTTGTCCGCGTCACCCGGCATTTGGCTAATGAAGATTTTTGCCGGTCCTTGAAAGCCGGCGGGTGCGTAATGTTGAAACTCGGCATAGAATCCGGGGATCAAACCGTTCTGGATGCATTGAACAAAGGCATCGATCTTACCACAGCGTCGGTTGCCCTGAAGACGCTCCGGAAGGCAGGCATTGCCACCTATTGTTATTTCTTATTCGGCACACCGCCGGAAACCGAAGCCAGCGCCATGAAAACGCTGGAATTTGCGGCCAGCCACGCTGACTATATCAACTTTCTTAATCTGGCAGTGTTTAATCTGTCTGCCGCCAGTGCAGAAGCAAGAGTCCATACCACACAGGATTTCTATGAAGGTGATTTATCCCTATACAAAAGCTTCCATCACCCCGGACGCTGGCAACGGCCCGCTGTCCGCACCTTCTTAGAGAAAACCTTCAAAAAACATTCAGCCATCGCACCTATTGTTGCACGCACCCCGGAATTGTTCACGTCCAACCATGCGCCTTTTTTTACTTTTCTAAATAAATAATTTCGTTCTATTGACAACCTCTAGATGTTGTGTTTAATGTCATAAATCATACTACATGTAGTGTTTTTTTGACTTTTTTATCTTTTAATCATATCTCAAAGGAGTTCATTTCCATGGAAAAGAAGGCATACCCCCCCATTATTCCGCAGTTAACAAAGAATGCGATTACTGTTCTGGAGCGGCGCTATCTGAAGCGCGATAAAGAGGGCAAGGTGCTGGAGACTCCTGTGCAAATGTTTCGGCGCGTGGCCGATACCATCGCCGCCGCAGATCATAAATTTGATGAAAAAGCAGACATCGCCACGGTTGCCGAAGAATTCTACCGCATGATGAGCCAGTTGGAATTTTTACCCAACTCACCCACTCTCATGAACGCCGGGCGCGAACTGGGGCAACTTTCCGCATGTTTTGTGCTGCCCGTCGGTGATTCCATGGAAGAAATCTTTGATGCCGTAAAATACACTGCTCTGATTCATAAATCCGGCGGCGGTACGGGCTTTTCTTTTTCCCGTCTGCGTCCGGCCAATGATGTTGTTTTGACCACCACGGGCATTTCCAGCGGACCGATCTCCTTTATGCGTGTTTTCGACGTCGCCACAGAGACGATCAAGCAGGGCGGAACGCGACGCGGCGCCAATATGGGTATTCTGCGCGTCGATCATCCGGACATCATGGATTTCATCATGTGCAAAGCCGACAAAAAACAACTCAATAATTTCAACATTTCTGTCGGCCTGACGGAAACCTTCATGAAGGCTGTGGACAAAGACGAAAATTACGACCTTCTGAATCCCCGTGATGGACAGGTTTCCGGAACGGCGAATGCGCGCAAGGTTTTCAACCGGATTGTCACGCAGGCCTGGGAAAACGGCGAGCCCGGCATTGTGTTTCTCGATCGGCTGAACCGCGATAATCCGACACCGCATGTCGGAACCATCGAATCGACCAATCCCTGCGGAGAACAGCCGCTCCTGCCCTATGAATCCTGCAACCTGGGCTCCATCAACCTCAGTAAAGTAGTGCTAAACGGCCAGATCGATTGGAAGCGCCTTGGTGAAGTTGTCCATCTGGCTGTACATTTTCTCGATAACGTGGTGGAAATCAACAATTATCCTCTGCCGCAGATTGCCGAAATGACCCTGGGGAACCGCAAAATCGGATTGGGTGTCATGGGCTGGGCGGATATGTTGATTGCACTTCGCATTCCCTACAACTCGGAGGAGGCCATTGAACTGGCCCACAAAGTTATGGAGTTCATTAACACACAGGGACATGCTGCATCGCAGGCCTTGGCCAAAACCCGCGGCATTTTTCCTAATTTCCAGGGGTCAGTCTATGATAAAAAAGGGTTGCCGTCGATGCGCAACGCCACGGTGACGACGATCGCGCCCACCGGAACCATCTCGATTATGGCCAATTCCTCTTCCGGCGTAGAACCGCTTTTCGCCGTCTCTTACGTCCGTCAGGTAATGGATAATGATATTCTGGTCGAAGTTCACCCCTTTTTTGAAGCTGTCGCGAAAGAAAGGGGATTTTACTCGAAGGAACTTATGCAGCGGATTGCCGAACAGGGTACGATCCGCAATCTCACCGAAATCCCGGAAGACGTCCGCAGTCTTTTTGTCACCGCGCACGATATAACACCGGAAGTGCACATCCGGATGCAAGCCGCCTTTCAGAAACACACCGACAATGCCGTCAGCAAAACGGTCAACTTCACCAACGGCGCAACTGTTGCCGATGTCGCCCGCGTCTATGAGCTGGCTTACCAACTGGACTGCAAGGGTGTCACGATTTACCGGGACGGCTCTCGCGATCAGCAGGTACTGAGCGTGGGAAAAAAGCCGGAAGCCGCTGGGCCGACCGGCGCCGACAAAGACAAATCAACAACCAAGCGCGAACGGCCCAAGGTGCTGAAGGGCTGGACGTATCAGATGCAGACCGGCTGCGGACCTCTGTATGTCACGGTCAATGAGGACAGCACGGGCCTCTTTGAGCTCTTCACCACAATGGGCAAAGCGGGCGGCTGCGCTGCTTCACAAAACGAAGCCATCGGGCGGCTGGTCTCCCTGGCGTGGCGCAACAGCATCCAGACGCGACAAGTCATCAAGCAGCTGCAAGGTATTTCCTGCCATTCGCCGTCCGGTTTCGGCGACAATAAGATCCTGTCGTGCGCCGACGCGGTCGCTAAAGCGATTCAGGCTCATATAGAAGCCAACGGCGGCAAGGTGCAGCATGAAAAACGCGTCTTCCGCAAAGGCGCCTGCCCCGACTGCGGCGGTATTGTCGAGCACGAGGGCGGCTGCGCCGTTTGCCGCATTTGCGGCTATAGCGAGTGCGCATAATGCAAAGAGAGCCCTCCCGTCTGTCCAAAGAGATAAGGGCCGGGCTTTCGACATTGCGTTTTCCCGATCTTTTTTTCCGCCTTTTCTCTATACTCCTTTCCGGCGCGCAGTGCGGGATTTCCGGGGAAAGAAGTAATGGTTGGTCCGCGTTTTTCCAACCCTGTCACAAAGGCTCAACCCCCGTTAGCGGAGTCAATGATTGACCATTCGGATATCGCGCAATCAATATTTCTATCTCGCTTCATCTTTCTTTGGACGTTCTAAACGTGTGTGCGCAGCGCTTTGACGCACTCTCCCCCCGGTTTCTCATTCCTCGCCATTCTCAGAGTCGAAAATAAATCTTGACTACCTACCTACTAGTAGGTACAAGTCGAAAAAGCAGTGCTGAATAACATGATGGACGAAAAAATGGATACGCCTAAACAGATTCTGGATGTCGCCGAAGATCTTCTTCTCGACCGCGGTTATAATGGATTCAGCTACAGGGACATCTCCAGCGCCTTGAATATCAGGAACGCCTCCATTCACTACCATTTCCCCAGAAAAACCGATCTGGGAGTCGCCATTATTCGGCGAGCCGCCCAGCGTTTTCAAAAGTGGGCAACCCATATCGACGGTAAGGATTTACCCTGTTCGGAAAAGCTGGATGAATTCTTTCTGATATTCAAAAGATTTGTGGAGGAAAAACAGATCTGTCTGGGCGGTGTGCTTCAGACGGATTATGAGACTTTGCCCGAAGAGATGCAAAAGGAAGCACAATTTCTTCTTTCCAAGACGTTTCAATGGCTGAAGAACATTCTGGCGGTCGGGAAAAAAAGAGGAGAGTTTGATTTTCCGGGCAGCGCCGCGGATCAGGCGGTCCTGACGATGGCGAGCCTGCAGGGCGCCGTCCAAATTGTCCGGGTGACGTCGCCGGCCAGTTTTGATGCAACGGTCAAACAGATTAAGAGGTACGTATGTGCGTAGGGTTTTCTGGATACTCGATCCCATGCACGTGACATTTAGTTATCGGGGAATCGCCAGCCTGACGGCTTTGCCTTAAGATTGCCACGTTCACTTTCGTGTTCGCAATGATGGATATAGTTAAAAAAGTGTAAATGGAGGTCACGCATGAGTGCTGCACTGAAGGAAAAAATTAGAAAATACGCAATGAGTTTGGGAATAGACGATATCGGATTTGCTGCTGTGGCGGATTACCAGAGCCCTCAGAGCCCGAAAATCGAGACGATATTCCCGGAAGCGAAATCAATGGTTGTGGCCTGCGTTAAAGAGATGTCCCATGTCGAGAGCCCCAATCCCCAGATTGCCATGAACGGACGGCTCGACATCATGGAATACGCGCGGTCGACCAATTATAAAATATCACGGTTTCTGGAAAACGAATGCGGCGCGCAGGCCATGAGCGTTCCTCTTTCTTATCCCCTGGACCTGACGCCGCAAAATTCGCGGAGCGTTGCCGATGTATCGCTCAGGCATGCCGCCGTGGCCGCGGGATTGGGCGTTTTCGGACGCCACAATCTGGTCATTCATCCGCGCTTGGGATCGCGCGTACTCTTCATGGCCGTGCTCACCGATCTGTCGCTTCCGTCCGATCCGCGAGTGACCGAGGACCTGTGTATGGGGTGCAATCTCTGCGTGGAAAACTGTCCCGCTGCCGCTTTGAATGTTGAAGGGCAGACGGATTTCGGGAAGTGTATCAAAGTCTCCCAGCCTTACGGTTTGCCCAAAATCATCAGTTTCTGGATGAAATGGGCGGGCAAGTCGCCCGACGAACAAATCAAAATGCTTTTCACCAAGGATTTCTTTATGACCTACCAGGCAAGCTTTATCGGTTTCCAGTACGCCTGCTTCAAGTGCTATAGTTCATGCCCGGCAGGCGGCAATTGTAAATAGAGTCTGAGTACGGCGTCCGATATGAAGAACACTGTTTCGGGAAATTTTCAGTAGACGATGATGAGCGGTAGAACGAAGGTCATGAAACGAAGAATATTGGTTCATACGGCCATTCTGCTTATTTTGATATGTCCCTTAGGGCTTGCGGACGCCTGTGCCCAATCCTGTGAGAAGATTGTTCAAACCCTGAATGCACGGCTTTTGCCGGCAATCGATGAGCAGGAACTCGTCGGCATCCTCCACCACCTGAACAACACGGGAAACAAGAAACTTCCGGCTAAATTCCTGACCAAGCAAGAGGCCCGGTCACGGGGTTGGAAACCCGGCAAAGATTTGTGGTCGATAAGCGGGCTCAAAGGTATGAGCATCGGCGGCGACCGGTTCGGAAATCTGGAGCGACGCCTGCCGCATAGAAAATGGCGGGAAGCGGATCTGGACTATCAAGGCGGCCGGCGCGGCGGCAAGCGCCTCGTCTTCTCGCGTGACGGCGAGCGATGGGTAACCATTGACCATTATCAGACTTTTACGGAGGTTCCCTCATGTCGATAAAGCGCTGCCGGATAAACGGCCGCTGCATTCAATCGCTTAGCGATCTCTATGATCGGCTTGGCTGCGGACTTGCCTTACCGGAGCACTTTGGCCGCAATCTGGACGCGCTCTGGGACGTCCTTTCCACGGATATCGAAGGTCCGTTGGAAATCATCTGGCAACATGCTGACGAATCGAAGAAGATGATGGGCCGGGATTATAGCCGGGTCGTCAGATTGTTTGAAAGATTGGAAAAGGAAAGGGATGATTTCCGGCTGCAGATCGATCCGTAATCTTGTCGTCTTCACCGTGCAGCCATTTCGATGGTGCCGTGACAAATCAACCCTTCCCTAACCGGATGCTCAACATGCATCTTCATCGTTTCTTTACAAAGTGATAATGGGATCCAAAACGCTCAAATGCCGACCGGTCCAGCGTTTCGCGGTGGTCCGGATGAGCGATGCTGATGATCAGCCGGGCCCGCTCCTGCAGGGAGCGTCCGTAAAGATTCACCGCACCGTACTCCGTTACCAGCCAATGCATGTGGGCGCGTGTGGTCACCACGCCCGCACCGGGCAACAAAATGGGAGCCAGCTTACTGACTCCCGTGGCCGTTACCGACGGCATGGCGATAACGGCCTTGCCGCCGCGCGATCGCGACGCGCCGTAAAAGAAGTCTATTTGCCCGCCAACGCCGGAATAAAACATTGTTCCCAGGGAATCGGCGCAGATCTGTCCTGTCAAATCCACCTGCAATGCGGAATTAATCGCCGTGACCATCGGATTTCTGGAAATGATAAAGGGGTCATTCGTATACCCGACGTCTTTCATCAACACCTGCTCGTTCCGATGTGAGTAATCGTATAATTCCTTTGAACCGAGCAGAAATGTCGCCACTATCTTTCCGCAGTCGATTGATTTGTTCTCGCCGTTGATTACGCCCTTTTCCACAAGCGGAATCACCCCGTCAGCAAACATCTCCGTGTGAATCCCCAGGTTTTTGTGGCCGCCGAGCTGACTAAGCACGGCGTTGGGAATCGCACCGATCCCCATCTGCAGAGTGGCGCCGTCTTCAATAAGCGCTGCACATTGTCTGCCGATGGCCGCCTCCAGCTGATCCGGCGCTGCAAAATGAACCGTTTCCAAGGGGGTGTCGTCGTCCACGAACAGATCAATGCGGTCGCTGGAGATGAGTCCATCGCCGCATGTCCGCGGGACATGCGGGTTGATAACCGCAATGACGGTCTGGGCAACTTCCATGGCGGCAAGTGTCGCATCCACCGACGTTCCCAGGGACACAAGGCCCCGCTCGTCCGGCGGGCAGACCTGGATCATGGCCACATTGCATGGCAGGTAACCCTCCCGGTACAGGCGTTGCGTTTCGCCCAGAAAGACGGGAATGTAATCGGCATATCCCTGTTGGGTTTGCCGGCGGACATTGGGACCGACAAAGAAGGAATCCAGTTGAAAAATACCTTCAAATTCAGGGGCCGCGTATGGCGCCGGGCCTTCCGTATGCAAATGATGAATATGAACATTCTGCAGATCGCCCGCGCGTCCGCGCCGGCACAGGGCATTCAGCAAGCACTGTGGGGAACTGGCCACCGAGCTCAGATGGATGTGGTCGCCGGATTTGATGACCCGGACGGCGTCGTCAGGCGTAACGATCTTTATTGAATTCATCAGCTCTTTAAAAACTCCCGGATATCGCGGGACAACTGTTCGGCTTTTTCCAGAAGAATGGCATGGCCGCAATTTTCGTAGATAATCATTTTTGCCCCGGGCAGCTTTTGCCGGAAATCATCGGCGAGCGGAATCGGGAAAAGAGGGTCATCCTGACCTAAAATAATCAGAGTCGGTTGAGAAATATTTTGCGCGCGGCTGTTGCTGTCAAAAACGGAGCAGGCGGCAAGTTGTCTCATGAAAGCATAGAACGGCTGCAAATGCCTCATGCGCAGCGCAACCGACTGCTCGAGCATATCCGGATGCTTTTGCGCGAAACCCGGCGCCGTCATCAGCGTCATATCTATGCGATAGATCTGTTCAGGCGGTTTACCCGAGATGGCCGCCGTCGCTTGATCCCAGAATGGCTTGCCCAATGCCTGGCAGCGGGGCCCACCCATGCCGGTCGCCACGAGAACCAGATGATCGACAATGTCCGGATAAGAAAGAGCAATTTCCTGCGAGATGAATCCCCCCATGGATAAGCCCACTATATGGGCCTTGGCAATTCCCAGCGCCCGGAGCAGTCCGACGGCATCGGAAGCCATGAGCGCAATCGAATATTCCTCATCCGGTTTATCGCTCAGGCCAATGCCCCGGTTATCCAACGCAATGACCCGAAAATCTTTGGAGAGCTCGCGGATTTGTGCAAACCAGAGATCCATAGGGAATGCCAGTCCGTTGATGAGAATAAGCGGTTCGCCTGCGCCCTGTTCTTCATAATGAATCTTGATCCCATTCACTGTTTGATACGGCATATTGCAGTCTTTCTTATCCGCGAATTTTATAAAAAGGGAACGGCCGCGGCCGTTCCCTTTTATCTGAAAACAATGAAAGCCTTCCTAAACTGCTTCCAGTGCCAATGCCATACCCTGACCCCCACCGATACACAGGGAAGCCAATCCCAGCGCGACATTCCGGCGCTTCATTTCGTTGGCCAGCGCCATCACAATGCGCGCCCCCGAACAGCCGACCGGATGGCCGATCGAAATGGCCGATCCGTTGACATTGGTAATGTCCCAGGGAATGTTCAACTCGCGCAGGCAGGCGATCGCCTGAGAGGCGAATGCTTCGTTGAGTTCAAACAGGCCGTAGTCTTTAATCGATGTGCCGGTCTGGCGCAATAGTCTCCGGACAGCCGGAACGGGACCCAAGCCCATGTAAGCGGGATCAACGCCGCCCGAGGCATAGCCTTTGATCCGCGCGAGCGGCGTAAGGCCCAACTGCTTGGCTCTATCTTCACTCATAATCAAAAGGGCTGCTGCTGCATCGTTGATGCCTGAAGCATTACCGGCGGTGACTGTGCCGTCTTTCTTGAAGGCCGTGGCCAGTTTGGCCAACTTTTCCATACTCGTATCCATCGGACGCTCGTCCGTATCAAACACGATCGGATTGCCTTTTTTCTGGGGGATGCTGACCGGAACGATCTCATTTTTCAGGATGCCGCTTTTAATAGCGTTGCGGGCCCGGCCGTGGCTTTCGAGGCTCAGCTTATCCTGTTCTTCACGGGAAATGCCGTATCGCGCGGCAATATTTTCAGCGGTAATGCCCATATGGTAACCATAGAATATTTCATACAGAGCATCAAACACCATCAGGTCAACGGTTTTGCCGAAAGGCATGTCCATCCGATGACCCCAGCGCGCCTTGGGCAAACCGATCGGAACGTCGCTCATATTTTCCATGCCGCCCGCGATAACGACTTCATTGTCGCCCGCCTTGATGCTGGCGGCGGCGAGTGCGATGGCTTTCATGCCGGACGCGCAAACTTTATTGATCGTGAAGGCCGTGGTCTCTTTGGGCAGACCGGCGCGGATCATCGCCTGTCGGCCTGCATTCTGTCCCTGACCTGCGCCGATGACGTTGCCCATAATGACTTCATCCACGGCGAGCTCCTTCAGGTTATCCGCCCACTTGGAATACTGCTGTTCGATAGGGGAAAGGCCTTCATTTCTGGCCGTATCCGGCGCATCTTCTTTGGCATGCGCGGGTACAGCCGGCTTGAAACCGGCCTTGATCAGCGTTTCACGAATAACGAGAGCTCCCAAATCCTTTGCGGAAACGTCTTTCAGGGATCCGCCGAAAGCTCCGACAGCGGTCCGCGCATTGCTGACAATGACTGCATTTGACATATTGTTACTACCTCCTTGATCTCAATTCTATTGATATTACTTATGTCATTCCCATGACATTTTCAAAATTTAAAAGTCCGCAGATCGACTAATGTATTAAATTTGCGGAGAGTATTTCATAAACGGGACGTTAAGGCAAGAATGATTTAACCTATGCAGCGACATCATAATCGGCTTCGCAACAAAGGACCGTTTCCCGAGGGGCCGCAGGCGCCGGCAGACCAAAGTACCGGATTCATCCTGCCGCTTAGAATGGTTGGATAGTCCCTCGGATCCAAGACAATATCATTTTCTGGAAAAGGCGGCGAGCCCCCGGGCTTGTTGCCGGGTTCGGCAGATAGCGCTTATGAAGATTGCTTTCCGGCCTCAACACCTTTGTTATTTTCCTCTGAAAGATTGAACCGCAGGACCAACGTATCATCTTCAAACGACCGAATCGATCTTACTCTCGCTTTTTCAAAAACTTTCAGCATGGCATCATTGCGCGGCAGAACGTAAGCAATAAATTCTTTTAGCCCCCGGTCGCGCGCAATTTTGATCAAATAATTGAAGAGGAAAGAGGCAACGCCCTTGCCCTGAAATTCTTCATCGACAATGAAAGCGACTTCGTAAGCGTCAGCGCTTTCATCAAACGCGTAGCGTGCCTCGCCGATGATCCGTTCGTTGCGCCCTTTTTCCACGATGGCCACAATGGAAAGGACTTCCTCATAGTCGATATTGGCGTATTTTTGCATCTCCCTGTGGGGCATGACGGGCTTCGGCACAAAATAGCGAAAGTATTTGGACTCGTCGGAGAAGTTGTAAAACAGCCGACGCATCATGTCTTCGTCGGAAGGCTTGATCGGACGAATTTTAATTTCCAGCCCGTCTTTCAAGGTCTTTCGCGTTTCCAGGAGCGCCGGGTAATTGGCCGCGTGGCGTGCGACATAAATCTGATCCGGATAGACATAGTTGAGCGCTTTGGCCTGCGCCAGCAGACTCTCCCGATGATCGGGGTGGGCAATATCGATCATCGCAATGGTTCTTTCCCGAATGGATTTGCCGAACAGGTTGGCCACCCCGTATTCCGTGACGATGTATTTGACAACGCCCAGCGTGCTGTGCGGATTCTCGACGTCGCAGTCATGTTTGATAACGATATTGCTGTTGCCCTGTTTATCCACGGAATTGAGCGCCACAATCGCTTTGCCTTTTTTCGAGATGGTCGCCGCCACGGAGAAGTTCAGTTTGCTTTCATAACCGGAAAGAAGATTATCACCCGAGTGAAAGATGACCGATTCGCCGGAGATATCGATTTTCTTAACATTCATAATGCCGATGAGGCTCTTGATTCGCCGCACAACATAAGGATTGCTGAGCTGGGCAATCGGATAAAACTCGAAAACGGGATTCCGATGGACGTAATCATACAGCGCCCTACTGCCGTAACAATAACTGCCGGTGATCAGACCGCCGGAGTAGCGGTTGCGATCCATGGAAACAGCGCCGGATTCGACAAGCGTCATCGCCCAGTCGGAAATGACATGGGTTAAAATTCCCAGATTCTTCTTATTTTTCAAATGAGCCGCCACCGCGTTGAAGATCCGGCCCACGTGCAGGACAACCGTTGATCCGTCTTCAATCAGGTTGGAGATGTTCCAGCCGATGCGATCCAAGATGTCGTCATAGCATTTGTAGTCACGTTCAATAAGCGGCAAATCGCTTTCCACGATGTAATCGATGCTGCTCAGATGAACGGCCGTTTCACCGTGGGTGACCGGCATATTCGGATTCACTTCGGCAACGACCAAGGAGGCCTGTTTGATGACGATACTGGCCACATCCACGGCCACCCCCAGTGACACAAATCCTTTCTCATCAGGAACAGAGGTCTGAATGATCGCGACATCGACACTTACCGCCCCTGATAGAAAAATGTAAGGGAGTTCCATCAAGTTGGCTGGAATGAAGTCAATTTTGCCTTCGGAGACTTCCTTGCTGATGCTTTCGCCGATATTGAAAGTTTTCAGGCGATACTGACGGGCATTGGAATGCGACAGGTAGTCGCCCAGTGTGATGAGCTGGATGATTTCCAGATCGCGGATATTGCGCGCTTCGGACTGGGTGATGGCGGAAAGCATTTTACCTGGCGTCGCGGCACCACTGGAGACGAATATTTTTTGTCCGGGCTTGATTTTTTCCAATAGCTGATCCGCGCCGATTACCCGAGGGCGGCACTCCAGACGAGACATCTTTGAATCCTTTTCCATATCATAACCTTGGTTTACGATTCTGAATTACTGTTTTTACAGTTATGGCCATTAGCTGTTCTGTGTCCGCGGGTACCATGGTGATATTACACGGGACGGAAGATACTTGCAAACAATAATCAATCAAATTGATGACACCAGGCAATATTCAGCCTCATCGCCTTTGACCGCTTCGTTCGTTCGGTGGGAACGGCAACCGGCCTCTTACTTGGCGATGTGTGACGCAAGTCACGAATTTCAATTAAACTTCATTGCAAAAAATGCCGAAATATATGAAAATACAGGCATCGAAACTAAATCGAACGGATTCGTCATTTGAAAATGGAGAAAATTGCCCATGATTGAAAAGAGCAATCGGCAGTATGTCGAGGAAATCAAGTCGCTTCGCCGGCAAATGGCCTACTCTGAGCAACTAAAAATTCAGTACCAGGAAACGATTGAAAAACTGTCGGAAAACGAAAAGCTTTACCGCGATCTGGCCGACAACGATCCGGACTGGACTTTCTGGCTGAATGCCGACGACCGCCTCATCTACATATCTCCCTCCAGCCGACGGCTTACCGGTTATGAGCCGGAAGACTTTAAAAAGGATGCAAAACTTCTGTTTAAAATCATTCATCCCGACGACCGAACGGCGTTTGATGACCATGTCCGTTTTATGCATAAAGCAAAATCTCACGTGGAAGAAGAATTCCGCATCGTTCGGAAAGACAGGAAAACCCGCTGGATCAGTCACAGTTGTCAGCCCGTTTATGACGCGGACGGGCAATATGCAGGCATTCTTTGCAGCAATCGTGACATCACGGAAAGCAAAGATACGGGTAATGTTTCCCAGGAAGGTGAAAAACTCTATCGCCTGGTGGCCGAAAACATGAGTGACGTGATCTGGATGATGGACGTGTCTCTTCAACCGACATACATTAGTCCTTCCATCGAACGGCTGCGCGGATTTACGCCCCAGGAGGCGATGGAACAAAACCTTAGGGAGGCCTTGACTCCTGCATCCCTCCAACATTTCAATGAAATCTGGATCGCGGAAATTGCACAGGAGAGATCAGGGAAAGCCTTGCGGAATCGGCCTTTAACGGTTCAGCTGGAATTTAAATGCAAAGACGGATCAACGGTCTGGACCGAAACCGAGATTACTCCGCTGCGGAATGAAGAAAAAAAGATGGTTGAGATTCTTGGCGTCAGCCGGAATATTACAGCAACCAAACAAACCCTGGCCAACCTGAGCGCCTGTGAAGAAAAACTGCAAAAAGGAGAAAATCAATTGCAGGCGGTTCTGAACGCCGCAACCGAAAGCACTTTTGTGATCGATATAGACGGTCATATAGAGCTGGCGAATGAGGTAACAGCCAGCCGCCTGGGAACGGATTTGGAGACGCTTCTGAAAAAGGGGAACATAAACGATTTTATTCCTCCGGATGTGGGGGTTAAACGCAGACTCCTTTTTCTGCAAGCTCAAAAAACAGGAAAACCTGTTCACTTTCAGGATGAACTCAACGACAGAGTAATGTTCAATTCTGTTTACCCCATCCTGGAGGAAGAGGGCAAAGTAAACCAATTGGCCGTCTTCAGCACAGATATTACGGATCGTAAAGCCGCAGAATCCGCGGACCAGACCAGCCGGCTGCGGCAGGCTGAAACCGAACGGCTGCTGCAATTGATCATTAATGCCCTGCCGGTAAGAATTTATTGGAAAGACAAACAGTCGAGTTATGTCGGCGCAAATCGGTCATTCGCGAAGGATGCCGGATGTGAGAAGCCTGAAGACCTCATCGGAGGTGGTGACCAAAATATGACCTGGAGCGGACGGGCTGACGTGATTCGTGAAGAGGACCTGTCCGTCATGAGCGGACGAGCCAAAATCAACTGCGAAGAATCACAGATAATGCCCGATGGACGTGAGCGCTGGCTAAATACAACCAAAGTCCCTTTGACGGATACAGACGGCCGGGCGATCGGGGTTTTAGGCTTTTATGAGGACATCAGTGAGCAGAAACGAGTTGAAGCGGAACTTGCGGAGCGCACCAACCGCATCCTCCAACTCGAAAACCAGATACACCACCTCAAAAGGCAGATCCAGCAAAGCGAAAGCCAGATGCGGCAAAACGAAAACCAGATGCAGGCTCTCCTCGATGCAACAACCGAAAGCATTTTTCTGACGGATGCCGAGGGCAGAATTCTCTATGCCAACGAAACGGCTGCCCGGCGACTGAACACGGATCTCACCACCTTGCTTTCCGGACGCACAATGTATGATTTTGTGAGCCCTGCAACGGGGGAGAAGCGACGAAAGCTTGTTGCGGAGTCTTTAAGAACCGGCCAACCGGTCCGGTTTGAAGAAAAACGAACGGATGAAACCATTCTCAATTCTCTCTACCCCATCAAACGAGAAGGCGGTAATGTCACCCAAATGGCCTTTTTCGGCATCGACATTACCGAACAAAGGACGGCGATGGAGGCGTTGGAGGAAAACGTAAAGCTTTACCGAAGCCTGTTCGAAAACAATCGGATGGCCATGTTATTGATCGATCCGGAGAGCGGAGCAATCCGGGACGCGAATCCCGCGGCCTGCGCCTTTTATGGATGGAACAGAGAAGAGTTGACACAAAAGAAAATATCAACTCTCGACACGCTGCCCGCAAAAGAGATCAGCAAAAAGATGAAACTGGCGGGAGCGCGGGAAAGCAGTCCTGTTCTTTTCAAACATAAGCGGGCGGATGGTTCGGTGAGAGATGTGGAAGTCACAAGCAGCGTCGTGCAAGTCAGCGGTAAGCCCGTCATCTGCGCGATGATTTACGACGTCACGGATCGAATCCAGTTGAAAGAGCCGCTGAAGCAGCCGGAGAAACTTGACTCCTTAAGCATTCTGGCCGGCGGCATCGCTCATGATTTCAACAATCTCATGACGATTGTCCAGGGAAATATCGACGTGGCTCTCTTTAGCCTGCCTGAAGAAGAAACCGCTCGTCAAAGTCTGCAGATGGCGCAGGAAGCCGTGGAAAAAACGAGGGACATCACCAATCGGCTCATTACCTTTTCTCGTGGAGGAACGCCGGTTTTCAAGATTTGCCGGATAGAAAATCTGCTTCGCGAGTCAGCAAATACTTCTCTGCAGTCGTCGCAGGTCCGCCTGGTCATGGATATCCCTGCTGAACTTTGGCCCGCTGAGGTGGATCCGCTTCAGATCAGGCAGTGCTTCAGCCACCTCGCTGATAATGCCCGAGAAGCAATGCCGGACGGCGGAACTCTGACCATTCACGCCGAAAACGCCGACATTACCGATGCAGATACCTTGCCTCTCGCCGAGGGACCGTATCTTAAGATTACTTTCGAAGACAACGGCTCGGGCATTCCCGCTGAGCATATCGCCAGAATATTTGATCCGTATTATTCCACCAAACCCATGAGCAAAGATAAGGGCACAGGCCTGGGCCTGGGCCTGGCGGTCTGTCATTCTGTTTTAAAGAAACACGGCGGATACATCACTGTGAATTCAACAGAAGGCTGTGGAGCAATATTCAGCTTGTACCTTCCGGCCCAACCAGGAAGTGTCGTAGACGAAGTGCCGCCGGTTGTCGAGCAGGCGCCTGCTCCGAAACGGATTCTGATTATGGATGATAATGAAGACATCCGCAAAATTCTTCAGATCTATATGGAGAAGCTGGGATTTGCGGTTACCGGTGTGTCGAGCGGCCAGGAAGTCATCCGAATTTACCAGGAAGCGAGGGCGGCCGATGAAGCGTTCAGTGCTGTCTTCATGGAAATCTCCGTTAAGCAGGGCTTGGGTGGGGATGCTGCACTCGCCAAGCTCAAAAATATCGACCCGGATGTCAAAGCTGTTGCCATCTTGTCCGAATTTGGAGATTCTCAAATTCAGGATTTTTTGGATCGCGGTTTTCGGGACGTTCTGGGTAAACCCTTCCGTCTCGAGAACATGAAAAAAATTCTGAAAAACCTTTCGGAATCCTGACAGGTATCCGCAGGAGTGCCGGACAGACTTCCGCTTGACAAGGTTACATCATCAGTATAACGTGCTTAAAATGAAGGTGTTTTGCGCCCAGACAGGCCGGCACCGAAGGGGAAAGTATTTTGAAAAAAATCCGGAAGATATTAGTGGCGAACCGTGGTGAAATCGCCTTAAGAATTATTCGCACGGCAAAAGAAATGGGGCTCGACACGGCGGCCGTTTATGAGAAGCCGGACAGTGAGGCTTATTTCCTGCGTTTCGCCGACCAGGCCATTTTGATCGGCGACGGGCCCCGCAAGGATTATCTGAATGTCGATAAAATTATTTGGGCAGCGCAGAAATCCGGAGCGGACGCCATTCATCCCGGCTACGGCTTTTTATCGGAAAATCCCGATCTGGCCGCAGCCTGTGAAGAGACCGGTCTTACTTTTATCGGACCGCCGCCTAAAGTCATCAGCGATCTGGGCAACAAGGTCGTCGCCCGCAGTATCATGGAAAAGGCCGCTATTCCGTTTGTACCGGGGACAGGGGTTCTTTCCGAAGGTGAAGCTGGTATTCGTGAAGCACTGGCCTTTGGTGAACAGCATGGCTATCCCATCATGTTCAAGGCATTAGCCGGAGGTGGCGGACGCGGCATCCGCAAAATTACCGACGCTGAAGACTTACGGGTACAATTGCCGCAGGCGCGGTCCGAAGCGCGCTCTGCTTTTAATGATGATCGCATCTATATTGAAAAGGCCGTGGAGTCTCCGCGACACATCGAAGTCCAGATTCTCGCCGACGCTTACGGCAAAGCTATGCATCTTGGAACGAGAGATTGTTCCATCCAGAGGCGCCATCAAAAACTTCTGGAGATCGCTCCAGCCGATCTGCCGCCCTCCGTACTCGATGCGATGCACCAGACGGCCATACGCGCCGCGCATCAGGCAGGTTATGTCAATGCCGGTACGGTGGAATTTCTTGTTGATCCGCAGACCAATGCGTTTTGGTTCATGGAAGTCAATACGCGCCTGCAGGTTGAGCATACAGTAACGGAAATCCTGACCGGCATCGATATTATCCGCCAACAGATTCTCCTGGCCGAAGGCGGCCGGCTGGAAATTCCGGAAGAACGCATCCACCTGGTCGGTAAAGCCATTCAGGTCCGGGTCAATGCAGAGGACCCGAAAAACAACTTCATGCCGGAGGGCGGCAAACGCGTGGAAGTTTATCAGTCACCCGGTGGTCCGGAAATCCGCCTCGACGGCATTGTTTATCAGGGTTACAAGATACCAACCGATTACGATTCTCTTCTGGTGAAACTGACGGTTCGCGGCTATTCCTGGGAACAAACCATTCAGCGTTTGAAGCGGGCGCTCGGCGATTTCTTAATTGTCGGCCCGAAAACTACTATTCCGTTTTATTTGTCCATTTGCGATGAAAAGGATTTCCGCAACGGTAAATTTACGACCAGCTATCTCGATCAGCATCCTGAAATATTTAACTATCCCGAGACGGAGCGGGAGATCGCCAGGCTGTCCAAGCTCATCGCGGAAATTCACTCGCTGAAAATGAACCCCTACGCCTATTGATGGAAAAAGCACCAAGGAGAAACTGGTTTATGAAAAGCCTACCCGAAGGACGAATCACCCCCCGGGAACTTAAAAACACCGGAGTAAAATCGATACTCGATAAGATGCGCCGGCAAAAAGGATACTACGTTACCAACGCGGAACGGGACTTGTCCCAGTCGGATTTTAAAAACAGGATCATGCCCCATACCCAGATTCTGGTGGCCCCGGAGAGAAATGCCGCCGGTTTCTTTTCCCTGGAAATCACCGGCGGGGCGTCAGTGCATGTTGACCTGCTGCGCAAGCAGATAAATCCCCTAGAAAAGCTTGAGGTGCTTTCAGGGTATATGCCCGATACGCTATTTCAGACATTGTGCCGGGGCGTCAACCTGTTCGGCTACCGCCCTTATCCGGAAAACGTCATCCGCTTGACCATAGAGACATTTGCACGTTACGTCCACGTCTGGCGCGTTTTCGATTTTCTGAACTATATCCCCAACATGATTCCGGTTTATGAAGAAGTCAAAAAGGCGGGAAGGATTCTTGAGGCTGCGGTTTGTTTTTCCACCGGGCCCGAACACACCAACAAGTTCTACCTGAAAAAGATTGCCGAGATTCTTGAGGTGACCGGACCGGATATCATTCTGGCCGTTAAAAATCACGCCGGCCTGGGAACACCCCGGCGCATCGGTGATTTGATCCATGCGATCCTGCAGAGGCACCCCGATTTGCTTGTTCATTACCACGGCCATAACACCGACGGCAATGAAATAGGACGCGTCGTAGCCGCCGTCCAGAACGGCGCAAAAATTTTCGATGCGGGAGATCATGCCCTGACCGGATTCTACGGACCTCCGCCGCTTCTCACCATTGTGAATATCCTCGATGATTATGGCCACACGGCTGTCGGTCTGGACAAGCAGGCGATCATTGACGCCTCCAACAAGCTCAGACACGAACGCCCTTCTTATCGTGATTTCGAGTCGCAGTTCTTCGGGTTTGATCCGACTGTCCAAACTCATAAGTTGCCCGGCGGGGCCACAGGCTCGAGCTTCGAGCAAGCCCAAAAAGGCGGATTTCTTAAGCGCATGCCGGAAATTTTACAAAAAGAACTGCCTCGCGTACAGACAGAACTGGGAAACTTTTGGAGTGTGACGCCCGGATCGCAGATTCTCTGGACGACAGCCGCCAACAATGTCGTCAAGGGAGAACGCTACAAAGACGCCAGCGACGATTTGAAGAACCTCCTGTTGGAACGATACGGCAAGTTTCCGTTTTATAAGCCGGGACCCGAGATTTATGAAGCTGTGTTCGGTAAGGACTGGAAGAAAATCGTCAAAAGAGAATCCGGCTATCAGAAGATTGAAGATATCGACTTGGCCATTGAAAAGAGAATGCTGGATCACGCTTTGGGCCGGAAATCCACCGATGACGAACTGGTCCTTTATTTGCAGCACCCTAATGACGCCGTGAGTTTCTTCAAATTCGAGGAAAAATTCGGCAAGACCTGGGTCCTGCCGCCCAATGTTTGGTTCAGGCGCGGCGGATTCAGCATCGGCGACAAATTTGAATTCCCCGATGCCTACGGCAAACACCATACCATTGAAATAGGCCCGCTGCGGCGCACCAAAGACGGCGATTACATGACGATCCTCGGCGTCGACTATCATCCGGAGCCGATCTTAACGGCTGCAGAAGACGAAACCGGTGAAAAAGCAAAAGTCAAGGTCACCCTTTCCGCCAAAGAAATTGAGACGCTGGCCCGGGTGGGCGATATCCGCGCGACAATGAAAGGCGCCGTCAATCAAATCCCTGTGGCTGTCGGGGAAGCGGTCGGTGAAGGCGACGTTCTGGTTGTTTTGGAAGCCATGAAAATGCTGACCAACATCACGGCCGAGATCAGCGGTAAAGTGACAGATATTTTTGTTTCTCCCGGCTCCTCCGTGGAAATCGGCGATAAGCTGATTCTGATTGAGACATAGAAGATACAGGTATGAATAGACGACCATCATCCTCAACGGACGGGAAATTGTCCGGCGTCGATCTTGTTTTCGATTTTTCCTATCCCGATGTTGAGTGGCCGAGATAATGAAGGACATTGGCGCTGAAACACTCCGGTTGCTCTGCAATGGGCATATGTAAAGAATCCGGCATGGACACAATGGTTAAATTGCTGAAGTATTTGATTGCTGTCTCTCGGAACGCGCTTATGGGTTTGAAGCTTCGTCCGCCCTCCACATAGATCGTCGCAATATCCGTATGGTATTGCTCCCGGTATAATTTATTTTCGAAACTTTTCACTGCCTTAAGAAAATCAGTGGCTGTTTGAGCAGCGGTGCGGCGGAAGCCCTCTTCCGTGTAACGCATTCCCTTGCCTTCCCTGACGAATTTGGTGGTCAAAAGACGGTTGAGAATTCGGAAACGTGTCGTACTTTTGAACAGCAGATTGTAGAGCAAGACATTCAGCTTGGGGATGAGCAGGAAATGTAAATACCAGGGCATGTAGTCATACATCTCTATGAGGATCAATTGTTTTACCAATTCCGGATAAAGTCGAATCAGCTCAACGGCAACAACGCCGCCCAGGCAGTTACCGACAAGAGTTACCGGGGTATTTCCTGTCGCAAGAAGGAATTGCCTTCCGATCTCCACAAGGTCTTCGATAGAGAAATTAGGCAGAGGTGAACTTTTACCATAACCCGGCCACGCTGGTCTGTAAACGGTATAATGTTGAGCAAAAGCGGTGTTACAGGGAGCAAACGTGTCTTCATCACCTATCCACCCATGGAAAACGACAAGGGGCGGTCCGGCGCCGCTCTTCTTGAACGATACAGTGCGCCCGTTAATCAGGATGGACGATGACGTCTCTCCGGGATCGCTTATCGCCGGTAATTGACATTTTGAGGTATCAGACTTCATCGATGATTGATACAAACCCTTTCTCATGGATCAAATTTATGGGTTCCGGCCGGAGTTCTTTTCAATGTATACCCTGCAAGGCGTCCGTCACTATGGCACGTTTCCGTTCAATTTTACCATCTCGACCCAGGGCTCACATTGCTCATGCTCACGATGCGCACGGGAATATTCAGTCCTCAGTCCTTATGTCAATCCTTTCGGAATAATCCTGATTGCTTCAAGTAGATTGCGGATGACCGAAAGGGAAAAAACATTACAGAAATCTATTCGCATTTATCATTCTAGGAAATTCCTTTCGCGGTCTGCTTATTATTGGTGTCTATGGTCTTCCATTTTTTCACGGCCAGATAAATGACCCCGATGCAGAGGATGATCAACAGCACATCCGTAACGGACAAGGCAATATTGTTTTTAGGAATGTACTTATTGATCAGAAGAGATAGTAGCGAGTAGATGGTGGTGACCATCATGAAAATCGCCGGCAATATGGTAAACCAGGTCGTTTTCTTTCTTTTCGCCAGCCACGCCGACACAGCAATCAGTGCGAGCGAAGCCAGTAATTGATTGGCGGAGCCGAAGATCGGCCAGATCGCGGCAAACGCGTTGGTGTATGCCAGAAAATACATCAAGATGACGCACAGCAAGGCATTGAACAGATAGGATTTCATGATTTTCGGGACATTTTTGAAAATGACCTGCCAGAGCTCTTCAAACAGGTACCGGTTCAGCCGGACGGCTGTGTCCAGCGTTGTAATGACGAAACCCTCGACCATCAGGATTCCGAATACAGTCCCATAAACGGGCGGGATACCCAAGGCTTTATCCAGCAGGCCGCCAACGCCGACAGCGAACGCCAGAATGGGGTTGGCTTTTGCGCCGGTCGCAGCGGGAAAGGCGATACTCACATAGTCACTGAAGGCGATGCCGCAGCCGACCGCAATCATGACGCCGATCGCCAACAGGCCCTCCAGCAGCATCCCGCCAAAGGCAACCTTTTTAACATGCGTTTCTTTCGAAACCTGCTTGCTGGACGTTCCTCCCGCAACCAGCGAATGAAATCCCGAAACGGCGCCGCATGCTACCGTAATGAAAAGAAACGGCCAGATGGGGCCCAGTTTACCGGCTCCTTCCGCCAGATTGAGCGCGGGGGCCGTAAACGTTACGCCTTTGATACCGGCAACGATGCCGCCGATAAACAGCGCCGCAACACCCACGTAGAGCAAAAAGGAATTGGTAAAATCCCGGGGCTGAAGAATGACCCAGACGGGGATTCCGGCAGCAAGCAGCGTATAAAAACAGAGAATGATCATCCAGATATCGGGGCCCAGCGTCACCGGAAACCTCATACCGACAAGGATGGAACCGATACAAACAATGACGGCCAGAGTTGCCGCCCAGTAGACGTGGATGTCCCGTTTATAGACCAGCCAGCCGATCACCGGCGCGAACGCCGTAATAATGATGAGAGATGTTGAGGAAATGCCGCCTATCTGCGCATTGAGCACGCCATTAACCATCACGGTGTTGACGATCCTCTGGCTGGCGTCAAGCCTCATCATGTCCAACGGGACTAAAGAAGTGAGAGACACTGCCGTCAAGCCTAAGAACGCAGACGTCAAGAGAAGCAGCATCAAAATGGCAAAACTGATAAAAAGAAAGAACCCTGTATTTCCCAACGATTCTTTGGCAATTTCAGCAATAGACTTGCCCCTTTCCCTGATGCTGGCAAATAGAACGGTCATATCCTGGACAGCGCCGATAAAAATGGTGCCCACAACCGCCCATAGCCAGACCGGCAGGAAACCAAACAGAAGCGCTACCGTCGGTCCAATAATGGGTCCTCCTCCGGCGATACTTGCGAAATGGTGGCCAAAAAGAATAAGGGGCTTGGTCGGAACGTAATCAACACCATCTTTCAGGGAATGCGCCGGCGTAGGATTGCCGTCGTTTTCTCCGAAAAGTTTCGCTATAAACCGCGCATAAAAACGATACGCCAAATAAAATAGGACAGCCGCAATAATCAGTAAAACTGCCACATTCATAATTCTCTCCTTAATTCAAACGTCGTAGAGGCCCTTTCTGACAGGGCGAAAAAAAAGAGTCAATATTATTTATTGACCGGCTTTTGTTCTCCTTTCGAGAAATTTTTATAAAAAAGACTTGGCTGTTCATTGTTTTTTGGAACAACGTTAATATGATGATGCCATAGATTTTATTG
>SBEK01000043.1 GCA_009668925.1 Deltaproteobacteria bacterium | reverse complement strand
CCTTTGGAGGGGGTAGGGGGAGGTCTTGCTGCGTAATGTTTTTTGATCCCGGTGGTGGTGCCGGCGGCTGCTTTATGTGAGGGTTGACAGATGAGGGGGTCGATCACAACCTCCCCCGGCACTTCGTGCCACCCCCTCCAGAGGGGGACAGCTCCCCCGGCACCTCCTCACGGAGGGGGACAAAGAACCCTGCACCCTTCGGTGAAGGGAACACCGCCCGAAACGTGAAACGTAAAACGTAAAACCGGCGCTTCCTATTTCGCGAAGAAGCAAATCATTTTTTGTGTGACGATATCCGAAAGCAGGCGCAAATCTTTTGCCCGGACATCAATGACTTGAACCACTTTGCTGAAACGTGAGGCGTCCGGCATGAGGTCCGTCAGGATATTGGGCTGCTTTTTGATCCACGCCGAATTGAAAATGACGTCCTCTTTTTCGGGGTAGACGGCCATATAAAAAATATCCATTTCGACCATATCCTGGAAGAAATGCGTGCCGAAAGACAAGTCCGGAATGAGCGCTCCGTCCTGGTAGGCAATTTCGCCGATGGCCGTAACGTTGTTGATTTCCGAGAATGTCACGGGTACGCCCATGGCCGGCGTCGTGGTTCCCCAGCGCCCCGGACCGAGAAGAATGGTCGGCATCTTGTCGCGTTTTCCGATCTGGCGGTTGAGCTTGCCTACGAGTCTGGCCACCTCGTGCTTTTCGGCCAGAGCCAGCCCCGCATAACCCTGGGGATCGATATAAATGATGCGGGAGATGGCCTGATAGATGCTGCCGCCCATAAAATTGGCGTCCTGTTTGATCAGGATTTTGGATTTGCTGATTTTCTCCGGCAACTCGACGCGGCTGTAGTGGCCCTTGGTCTGGAACGGACGGCACTGCAGCAGGTTGATCTGAGGTTTGCCCTGGGCGTTGATGTTGACCGTAAACTCAATGTCCACCGGGTAGCGGTACACCTGTTCCAGCTTCTTGAGCATGGCGGACATGGTTTCGGCAAACGGCGTTCCGCCCATTAATTCGTCAAACGTGAGAATCCAGGCATCCTTGGGGGGCCTGCCAATGGATTGCAGATATTCGGCCGCGGCGACGTCGCGCGTTGCGATCAAGGCCAGATGCGGTTCGATATCCTCGGTCAGCAGATCCACCGCCGGCAGCGTCTGAAAACTGTTTTCCTGCAAATTCAGGAGATCGACTTCACTCTGGGAGAAGCGTTTGATGTCTTCGAGTTTGGAGTATGGTTTGGTGAGCGGCGCGTCCAGGGCGACGATGCGCGGATAATCGTTTTCAACGCGGTTGACCGCGCGCGTTCCCAGGCCGAACACGATGCGCAGCATGCCGGCCTTCGGGTCCATCCCCTTTTGCCAGACAAACGTATTGTAGGACAGACCGACGCCCGCCAGGTCCGGGAAAAAATAGCTGCTGCGGTGAGAACCGGACACGCGCTGGACCAGAAGCGCCATTTGTTCATCCTGATGGGCGAGGCCGCGCTGCAGCCGGTACGTCAGGGCGTCTTCATTCATCGTCGAGGCGAAAATCTTGCGGACGGCTTCTTCAAAATACCGGTAGCGTTCTTCGGGCGTTCCCTGGTTGACGCAGAAATAGCTTTCGTACTTTCCGGCAAAAGCATTGCCGAAAGCGTCCTCGAGAAGCGAACTGGAGCGGACAATGATCGGCGACTGGCCGAAGTACTCCAGCATGAGCTGAAACTGCTCCTTCACTTCATCGGGGAAGACGCCATGCAGCATCTTGCTTTTCAGCTCACGGGCGACTTCGAAATAACCTTCGTCGGTCTTTTGCGCCATGAGCAGCTTCCACCAGCCGTTTTGCACCATAAAGGAATAGAAAATATCCGAACCGATGTAGAAGGAATCGTGAATTTCGAGTTCGGCCCTCCATTCGCGGTTCGGGTCCTTGTGCAGGATGTTGCGGGCGAGCAGCATGCCCACGGACTTGCCGCCGATAAACCCCGTGCCGATCAGGCGCTTCTTGATTTCCACCAAATCTTCCAGAGAGAAATATTCCTTCACCAGCGACAGCATGCGCTTCTCGCGTCCGATCAAAACGCGCGACAGCGACTCCACCATCTCCTCTTTTTCCTTCTCGGCATCCGGATCTTCCAGGACGCGCGTGGCCCTGAGGAAAAGCCGGTCCCAGTAATCGAGGTTGCGCACGCCGCTGGTGGCGTTCTTATCCGTCAGGAAGCACAGGATGCTTGCGGCATCCGCGCTGTTCAGGATCGGGACAAACTTTTCGCCTTCCAGAATATGCGGCAGAAACATCGTCGGCGTATAACGTTTCCAGGCTTTGAGCGGATGGACGCACACCTTGTCGTCGTTGTTGTAAACATCGAGGAGCACCTGGGTGGTTTCCCGGATCCGCGCCACGGTCTTGAAGGAGTGACGGCTGCGCAGGATCGCAAAATAGGCAACCGTGTTCAGTTCGAAGAGATAAGGGCAGGTGATGACAAAAAAGTTGCCGATCATCAGGTCGGTTGCCCAGGCCATGAGCAGATCGGATAGGCAGTCAAAAACATAAAACACATCACGGCCTTCGTCGCGCACAATGTTGTGGACCTGGGTCGAAAAGGATTCAAACCCTTCATCGGCGTTGAGTGTATAAATCTTGACTCTGTCGCTGGGTCCGAGCAGGGGACGGTGGCGGGCAAAGCGCATATAAACGATGCGATGATTTCGTTCCAGCGCCGCCTCCACGTAAGGGTCGACAAAGCGTTTGTAGTCGTTGATGTCGTCGACCTGCCAGACGACATTGTCGCCCATCTGCAGATAATTGAGCATTTCATCCAGGCCGGCGATGCCGGTGGTCACGCGGGCAAAAGGTGTCATAATGTTTGTGTCCTTTTCTAAGTTTTCAGTCGAACAAATTTGTTCGCCCTTATCAGAGAAGAGATTTCCGGCTGATTACCGGGCTCGTTGAGGTTTTATCTAATAAGTTAGCGATTACAATATCTTATATCAATACCGGTTTGCCGGACCATCGACCCCGGCTTCCGGGAAATTCCTGCAACAGATGTTACTTCAAAAATGAATCAAGTATTATGCCAGAAGTTCATTATTGTGAAATTGTCTTTTGTCTTGACATCTTTTTTTGCAGATTCTAGAGTCTGCGCGAAAGCAATCAGATTCCTCACCCCAAGAAAAGTAAATTTGAAACCACTCATGATGATCGCAGACCTTTTGAGAAAATTGCGCGACGAAAAAAAACTCGAAGACGGACAGGCCGGCCTGCTGATCGATTTGCAGGAGAGGAAAATTATTTCCGTCCACCGCGAGCTGCGTTTCTTTCTTTACCTCGGCATCCTGATGGTCATCGCGGGAGCAGGCCTCACCGTGAAGCAATATTTTCTGGAGCTGGGCGACGCGGCCGTCATCTCCGCGCTCACGCTGGGAGCCGCCGCGGCCTTCATTTACTGCTTCCTGAAAGGCGGCCCCTTCGCGAAGGACGCCGTTTCTCCCCCCAATGTCGCTTTCGATTATATTTTGTTTTTCGGCTGCGCCTTCTTTTCCATGCTTGTCGCCTACATCGAAGTCCGGTACCACGTGCTGGGCGACGCGTGGAAGAACTATTTGCTGATATCGGTCGTTCTGTTTTTTTTCCTTGCGTACCGGTTTGACAACCGTCTGGTTTTGTCGCTGGCCCTTTCCACGCTTGCCGCCTGGTTCGGCTTCACGCTCTCGGGCTTCCGGCTCTTTTCGCTTCAGGAATACTATCGCCTCTACGCCATTGCCTATGCCCTGATTGTACTGGGCGCGGGCGCAGCGGCCTGGCGGCTGGATGTTAAAAAACACTTCCTGGACATCTATTTGAATTTCGCGGTCCACTTTCTTGGCGCGGCACTCATCGCCGGTATTGCCCGGTATAAACTCCTGTCGCTGTATTTCCCGGCGCTCCTGGTTGCCGGTGCGGCGCTGGCCCTTTATTCGGTCCGCACCCGCAAGTTTCTCTATATGCTTTACGCCGCGATCTACGGATATATCGGCATCAGCATTGTGGTATTTGATTTCATCCACCGGGAAACCTTCCTTGCTTTTGCCTATTTTATTGCCACATCCCTTGCCGTGGTGGGCCTGATCTTTAAAATGTCGCGCCGGTTCAAGGAGGGTGAATGAAGTTCAGTATCTATTCGCCCGAACAGGAAGAAAAAATCTACATCCGCCGGGAGGCCGGAACCTGGAAGCGATCCGGTTTGATAAGTGAAGATCAGTTCGGTTCCATCAAGGATGCAGCCGATCCCGGGCTTCAGCAAACCAACTTATTTTTCCGCATCCTGTTTTTTGTTTTTACGCTCCTCGGCGCCGGGGCGGTCGTGGGCTTGCTGATCTGGCTCACGGGGAACAGGCTTGGTGACAAAGGAATAGCTGCCCTGGTTTTGTTGTTCAGCCTCGCTTGTTTCATTCTGGCCGAGTCCATCGTGAAAGCGCGCCGGCTATACCGGTATGGGATTGAAGAGGCGCTCCTCATGGCGGCGATGGTTTGTTTTGTAATCAGCGTTTCAGTTCTAATCGGTGTCCGCCATTGGAATCACCAGGTTGTTGCTACGGTCTGCTCGCTTTTCGCCGTCATCGCCGGCCTGATTTATCTGCGTTTCGGCTACTCATACGCGGCGATGATCAGCATCGCTGCCCTCTCACTTATTCCATTTCAATTCCGCCTGGCGCCGGACGCGGAGCGACTTCTGCTTTTGCTGATCCTGTCGGGTCTGTTTATTTTCAACTTGGCCTTCGATAAGCCCGTGAGCGAGGATTTCCGGAAGCGTCGGTGCGCCGTCATGCAGGCCTTCCTGCTCATCGCCATTTATCTTACGGTCAACCTGGAGCTCGCCGGCCTGATCGGACTCATCACCAGGGAAACGCATATCATTTATCTGCATCCGAAGTCCTATCCGCCTTATCTTTACTGGTCGTCTTACGTCCTCTCGTTCATCATCCCCGCCGCGGGAATCGCCTGGGGGATTAAAAGCCGCAAGCGCCTGATCCTGAACATAAGCCTCATCATGGCCGTAGCGACGCTTGCCACCAACAAGAGCTATCTGGGGATGACGCGCTGGGCCTGGGACCCGGCCATCCTCGGCCTTGTGCTCATTGCCCTGTCGCTCGGGATCAGCCGGTGGCTTGGCCGCGGTCCGGAAAAAGCGCGGCGCGGTTTTACGGCCGAAGAGATCCTTAAGCCCGCGGACCACGGCGTAGGCTGGGCGGATGCCGCTTCTGCCCTGACTCCCGGAATCATCGGTGCCGGGCAGCCTCCGCAGGCGGCTCCGGACAAGTTCTATGAGTCCGGCGCTTCGGGCGGCGGGGGCGCAGAAAGGAAATTTTAGGACCGCAAATTTCCCCCTGCCCCCTCCAGAGGAGGATCGAATCGGCGCGGTGCGGCTCAGGTGAAACTCAACGCCGGTTACATCCTCGCTTAGAGTAAACGCATTCCCGGTCTTCTTTGCGGAGGCGCTCCGGTGCGCCGCCTATGCCTTATCCATCAGCGGGCCGCACCATCTTCGGCGCAGCTGAGGCCCTAAAAAATATCAGGATTTTCGTAGGAATTATGGTATAAAGCTTCCGCAATCACCGCAAGGAAGTAATAATTCTTTAACATTTCAATCGAGGAGGTCTTTTATGAAGTCGCTTTGCAAAGTGGGCATGTCAATCATCGTTATCATTCTTTTGTGTGCGGGTATCGGTTTTGCCCAGAATAACCAGGACGGCAAAGTCGGCATGAAGGATTGGACGAAGATCATCGAATCCAAGGTGACGAATCAGATAGGCGACAAAGGGCTTGTGAACTATGAAGATGGATATATCGAAGCCGTCGGAACCGGCGCGCCCCCCGAGCAGTATTACGGCAAGCCCCAGGCGCGTCCGATGGCGCTGCGCGCGGCGCAGGTGGATGCCTACCGGAATCTGCTGGAAGTGGTGCAGGGCGTGCAGATTGATTCCCGAACCACCGTCAAGGATTTTGTCGTGGAAAGCGACGTCATCAACACGGCGATCAGCGGCATGGTGAAAGGCGCGCAGATTTCCAAAAAAGAATACATGTCCGACGGAACGGTGGAAGTGACCGTGCGGATGCCGCTCTCCGGCGTGGCCAAAGCCATTATTCCCCAGGCCATCGTTACGGATAAGAAAGAGGACATAAAGGATCACAAGCCCGCGCCGTTTTCCAAGAAACCGGCTCCGAAAGATGAAGTTTACACCGGCCTGGTCCTTGACGGCCGGGGCCTCTCGGCCCGACCGGCCATGTCGCCCAAGATCTTCGACGAAACGGGCGCTGAAGTTTACGGAACGCTGATCGTCAAAAAAGACTACGCTGTTGCGCAGGGCATCTGCGGCTATGCGCGCGACCTCAATACGGCGCAGGTGAATGACCGGGTCACCGCCAATCCGCTGACCGTCAAGGCTCTAAGCGCCCAGGGTGCGGGGATGTCGGAATTCGTCATCAGCAATGACGACGCGAAGAAGATCCGCGCCGCGAGAGAAAACCTGACCTTTCTGCAGAAGTGCCGGGTCATGATTGTTCTGGACTAGAAACGTCCGGATGCACGTATAAACCGCGCAAGTATTGGAAAACAAAAAAAGGCCGCTTCATCGATCGGATGGCGCGGCCTTTTTGCAGTGCCGGTTCTGGCGAGGCATATCCTTCTTGACATTCATTGCCGCGAATGCAGTAATATCCAAAATGAATCGAATCCCTGAAAACAATAAGGAGGCAGTCATGAAAAGATCCACGCAAATGTCGCTTTTGGCGGTCTTGGCAGTCATGTTGTTGGCGGGTTTATGGGTTCAGTATCCCGCGTCGGCCGAGGCCCGGACGGCCACGGCCGTGGAAGGCGCAAAATTTGACACGGGCAGCTCCATCAAGGACAATTTAAAGATCTTCATCGGCAAAGACGTGGTGATCCATCTGCGTTCGGGCAAATCGATCCAGGGGTATGTCAAGACCGTGGGCGACCATCTGGTGCACATTGAGAAGCTCGCCTCGGGACGGGATTTTTACGACGCATTAATCCGCATCGAAGACATCACTGCCATCGAAGCCAGATTCCGGGAAATGAAGTAACCTTCGTTTGTTCCCCGCTCGCGTAACCTTCAGGTTAGGATGGGGATACGGTTCACGGCGGAGCGCCGTCGGCAGACTTGACCTGAACACGGAACCTCCCCCGGCGCTGCGCGCCACCCTCCGGCATGCGCCGGACTGACGCCTCCGAAGGGGGACAGCTCCCCCTGCATCCCAGGGGGATAAGATATAAGGTTCAAGGCTGATCGCCGCGGCAGCGGGGCGAAGTCCGGCGAATGCGGGATCAAGGTCCCAAAAATCCCTGCACACCTTATGAGGGCGACAGATCCTCCGGCACGCCCTCTAACGGGGATACCGTGCCGGCAGCAGATCAGGGGCCGCAGAACCTTTGACACAATGAAAGAAATCGTTTACAGATCTTTTCGAAAGTGAGAGCCCAATGAAACGAATCATCTACCATATTGCACTGCCCGCAATCGCCTGCCTGCTGTTCTTCGCGGTGGCCCGAACGCCTGTCAGCTTTTTCGGCTGTGCCAACCGCGGATTATTGGCCACAGCGATTGCGCTGTCTTCCGGCGTCGGTGCAATTGTCTCCATCATTCGCTGCAAGAATGAAATGAAACCCGATCCGGAAGCTGCCCGCTGGTGGTTGATGACGACCCTGATCCTGGCCGTGCCCTTAGTCGGTCTGGTGATCCTCGCCTGAACATTTTCCCAAAGCCCCGGGAAGACCGTCCGGCCCGGCGGTTAGGCGACGCCCGATTCGCGATTGACAGGATAGGGCGGACTTCCTATAATCGCCGCGGCGGGAAACCCAATCCTGCCGGCCCATTAAAATTGGCGAACACGTCACATCATTTACAGGGATTTAATCCGGGGAACGAAAATAAATGCCCGCGGGATGTCGATTCAGAAACTCATCTTTCAACTGTTATTAGCGACACGGCAAGTGCAAGGAGATCATAATGGAAAACTGGATTGAAAAAAGTAAGACCCTAAAAGAAAAGTTGTGTCTGGCCACGGAACCCATAGGCTTCAAGCGCTTTGAGAAAGCCGCTGAACTCGACCAGGTGAAAGACGTTTTGAAGTGGCGTGAGACCTGCGTATTTTGTCAGATTCAGTTTATGGCCCGGGTGGGCGACGTAACCGTCGGATTGACCTCCGAGAGCAAACTGGGCGACCGCTGCAAACGCATTCACGGCCTTCAGGCCGCAACCGAAGAGACCATGCTGCAGGAAGCCAAGCTTTTCCGGCGGACCTGGATGGCTTCCGTTGAGGACGGTCTGGCGCAGCAGCAGTTTTACCTGAGAGTCCCGCCGGGCGAGGCGATTGTCGTCGGACCTTTGAGCAAGGGAAACTTCGAGCCCGACGTCGTCCTCATTTACGGCAACCCCGCCCAGATCATGATGCTCATGTGTGGAATCCAGAAAATAAAATTTGAACGTTTCGAATTCAACTTCATCGGTGAAGGGGCGTGCGTTGATTCGCTCGGGCAATGCTTCAATACCGGGAAACCTTCCCTGGCGATTCCCTGCTACGGCGAGCGGGCCATGGGGCAGGTGCGGGATGATGAAATCGCCATCGCGCTCCCGCCGTCTTACCTTGATCGCGCAATCGAAGGACTGGCCGTTTTGAAAACGATCGGTTTCAAGTATCCGATTTCTTCCATCGGCGCTTTTCTTGATCCCAGTCCGCTTCTGGCGCGCGTTTATCCGGGAAAGAAACAATAACCGCAAGACGCGGATGCCATAAAAAAAGAGGGCAGAGGATTGACTCCCTCTGCCCCCGTGAACATGAAATCCAACAGCGGGCTTTCGCCTACCAGGGTTTTGAAAACTGGAAGATGCGGGCCGCGATTTTTTCCCCGGGCGTGAAGCTGAAATTGGTCATAGCCGCTTCCAACGAGGCGGCGACGCCTTCTATCGTGATTTCGTCCGGACTCATCGAGATGTTCGCCTGATTGTAATCCGCATCAAAAATAATCATCTTGGGCGCTCCGGCGGCGTTGGACCACGCGGTCCAGCCCGGCAGATGCGCGTGATGGCCGTGGCGCCAGCCGCCCGGGCGATGGCCGAAATGGGAATTGGGATTGCCCGTCCAGGCAAAATTGGCCAGATAGCCCATCATCGCGGATTGCAGCGCGACGCGGCCCGCTTCATTTGCCGGGACAAACGGATAGCCGAAAAGACCCTTATCGCCTCCGAAAAAGAAGGGGATCTCGGCGGCGTGGCCCGCGCCGTAGATGAAATCAAAGGGCGACGGCCCGGAACCGGGGCCGCCCCATTTAAAGAAGTAAGCGTAGACCTGATCTTGCACCGAGGCCAGTTCGCGGGCCACCGTGTCCACATACTTGGCCTTCCAGTTCTGGCTTCCGAAGTACCCGGTGATCTCATAGACATCTTTGTCATGCTGAACAGGGAGCACGTCGTTGAGGCCTAGCGGCAGGTCCTGTCTCAGGACATTGATCAGATTAAACCAGGTGTAAGGGCCCGAAGGCACGCCGAGCGGTTTGACGTAGGCGTAATAGAGCGGCATGAACGACTTGCTTTCATATTCGTTGCTGCCCAGAATGATCGGCATGCGGTTGTAGTTGCCGCTGCGGATGGCCGGAATCCAGCCGCCTACAGGCAGCACCGTGCCGTCTTCGTAAGCCGAAAAAGTCGGCACCGTCCCGTATTTCAGCATCGCCAGGAACAAGTCTCCGCCCGAAGCGGCCCGCAGGTAGTCCTGAAGCGTCGCGTCGCTTTCCATTGCCTGGCGTCGCGCCTTAGCGGTTGCCGCGTCGACATTTTCCTTAAACCGGATCAGCTTTTCGATGATGTCGTTGGCCTGGGCCAGCCCCGTGGTTGTCTGCACCGTGGCCATCCCGCCGCTTTCGGACATCGCCTTCTGGAAGAGCCCCCGGCCCAGAGGCGAAATCACCATATTCATTGTGTTGTGCGCGCCCGCGGATTCGCCGGTGACGAGCACATTATGAGGGTCGCCGCCGAATGCGTCGATGTTCTTGCGAATCCACCTAAGCGCCTGCGCATGGTCGAGCGTGCCGAAATTGCCGGAGTCCGAAAGGACGTCCACGCCGCCGGTCTGGAGGGACGGATGATACAGCCATCCGAGGGGGCCGAGCCGGTACTGCACAACCACTACGACCACATCGGAGCGAAGCGCCAGGTTTCTGCCGTCATACTGCCTCGCGGAGCCGAAGTTGTTGGAGCCTCCGTGAATCCACACATAGACGGGCAGCTTTTCATGCTTGTAGGCGGGGCGCTCGGGCCGGTAAATGTCCACATACAGGCAGTCCTCGCTGCTGTCCGGATCCACCACCCCGGTGCGGATCCATTCGTCGGTCGTCAAGAGCTGCGTGCATTTTTTGGCAGGCTGGGTCGCATCGCGGACACCGTGCCAGGCATCAGGCTTTTGGGGGGCTTTCCACCGAAAGTCATCCACCGGCGGTTTGGCATACGGTACGCCCTTCCAGATCAGGACATCATTTTCCACGTAGCCCCTCAGGATGCCGTAATCGGTTTTCGTGACGGTATTGCCCGACGCCGGCGCGGACCCGGCGGCGGCGAACACAACCAAAGAAACAAACAACGCAATCTTCGAAAAATGAATCCATTTCTTTTGACGAGTCATACGTGATTTCTCCTTTCAATTCCGCTCAAGCTGATGAGCGTTAATTTCCCGCAGCTTGCCGCAAAAAGGGACGTTCATGTCCTGCGTCGACGGCTTGCCGCGGGTTGCTTCAAAGAATGAAAAATCATTTTTCCAGAGGCGGCAATCAGGCCGCGCCCTGACTTGAAAATCCGTTTGCTGCTAAAAAAGAAAAGACTTGTGATGATTTACAGTGAGATTGGGGGGAGGAAACGTACTGCAGGAGAAAGAAAAAAAACAGCCTCCGGAAGAGTCGTCTTAACTCTCCCGGAGGCGCTGTATGGATAACTTCCGCTGACCCCATTTCTTCATATAAACCCCCTAATATTTTGCTGTGGGTGATTTACGATGACAGGGAACCTTTGTCTAAAGCGCTAGCAAAATAAGGGAATGTTGTCAAGCCGGATTCACGGTTCGAAAGATAATGACGCGAACAAAAAGGGAGAAGATCATATTTACACTCAGGGTATTGAAATACCGGGAAGTTGCCTTTAGGCCGGTAAAATGGTCACGCTCTTCTGCCGCTGATGATTTGAGACAGCTCCTCGGCGCTGCTCTTCAAATGATAGGACTGGGCGTTCAGCTCCTCTGCCGCGCCGGCCGACTCTTCCGCGGTTGCCGCGGTGCTCTGGATTGCATCGTTGATTCCCGCAATGGCGGCATTGATTTGCCCGATTCCCTGCGCCTGCTCCCGGGAGGATACAGACACATTGGAAAGAAGCTTTATCCCTTTTACGGCAAGCTGCCTGTTGTTGGCTAATTCGTTTTTAATCTGTTCGAATAAACCATAGGCCTGTTTGATTTTGGCCGTGGAATCGGCAATCAGCGCCTCCGTATTTTTGGCCGCTTCGGCGGAGCGCATCGCCAGATTTCTGACCTCATCGGATACGACGGCAAAGCCGGCGCCCGCTTCGCCCGCCCGGGCCGCTTCCACCGCGGCGTTGAGCGCGAGCAAATTGGTCTGGAAGGCGATTCCGTCGATGGTCTTGATGATCTTGGCCGTTTGGATCGTTGCCTCGACGCCGGAGTTGACGGCTTGCTGCATGGCGTCCATTTTCTGATGGATCAGACCGAAACTCTCTTTGGCATCGACGTGCATGAGGCCGTCCACCTGATCGGTAATCTCGGCGTTCCGGACGGCCGTGGAAGACATCTCCATAAGCGATGAGGAAATTTCTTCCATGGAGGACGCCTGAGAGGCGGCGCCTTCCGCAAGTTTCTGGCTGGATGTGGACACCATGCCGGATGCGGAGTTGACGTCGTCCGCGGACTGGGAAATTTCGCTGGCGATGTTATCGAGTTTCCGGATCAGAAATTTGCCCACCAGGACAAAATTGGCAACCAGGATTCCCAGACCGCTCACCATGCAGGCAATGACGGCCGGCGGATTGGCGAGACCGCCCAATTTCACTGTGAGAGCGGTATTGCAGATCAGAATGACCAGACCCGGAATCAACCAGAGAAACAGCTTATACGTCAGGTTCTTGCCGTAAATTGCCCGGAGGATCAATGCGACAAGCCCCGCGGTAAACAAATCCAGGACGATAAGAATGAAATATTCCACCATCAATTTCATAAGGCATCTCCATTGTGTATTTATGTCGATTCCGTAACTGGTTTTGTAAGACTGTTGCGCAACTTGTGTTCAATAAACATGCCAGAGCTGGTGCATTAGTCATGTATTGTAATTTCTAATAGTTAGCTCGGGTCAAATCGGAGAATAAATAAATTTCCGTACGAAAAGAAAAAATTTGTACGGAAAAATCGAACGATTTACGCTTTTTCAGTACAAAATCTTTGCCCATGTCGCAACAACACAGTCGCAGCAAGCTGCATTGTCCTCCGCCGCAGACTGTGTCGGACTAAAGGGAATCAGTATAAAGGTCGTCATACCGGCGGACAGGCTGTGTCGCAATTCTGGTTTGTCATTACGAGACGCCTCTCAGGCGTCGTGGTACTCTCATGTATACGGCAACTTATGAGATTGCTTCGGTCGTTAAACTCCCTGGCAATGACATTACGACACAGTCTGGGAGGCCGGTATCCAGAAACAAATGATTTTCCTGGATTCCCCCGGATCAGGTCCGGGGCAGGCTCAATGTCGCGCCGTACTTGCCCGAAATGACAAGAAGGGTAATCACGACCAAGTCTGCGGGGGGTGGCGCAATACTGTGACCACCTCAAGGTGGTGCGAGGGCACGCGTGCCGACGGGGCGGCGGGTGGTGGTGCCTCACAGTCTCACGCTCTTCGTATCCCCGGCTGGAGGCGTCAGTCCGGCGTATGCCGGAGGGTAGGGGGAGGATGTTTTTCTGTACTAGCCTTTGACCATTCACCATTCGCCATTCACCTTGCACCCTATCCCTTCCACTACCTTTGTTTTTGGTGTTGTGCAAAGCTCTCTCATCGCATTTTGCTATGAGCTGCCTTTCTGGGCCACATCGAACATTTTCCGGCGAGCTTTTGTTATGGGTAGGATGTCCCACTATTCGGATAATTTTCCGATTCGATGTGGGGCAAAACCTGGATGAACGCGATAACCACAGCGGGATCAAAATGCGTTCCGGAATTGGCCAGGATTTCCTGTTTGGCTTCCAATGAGCTGAAGGCCGCGCGGTAGGGCCGGTCGGTCGTCAACGCATCGTAGACGTCGGCCACGGCAATAATCCTTGCGCCCAGCGGAATGTCGTCTTGTGCGGCTTTGTAGTAGCCGCTGCCGTCGTATTTTTCATGATGATGCAAAATGATGGGGAGAATATCGCCAATCGTTTCTCCGAGCGGTTCGAGCATATTGACGGCCAGCCAGGCGTGCTGACGGATCTTAATCCGCTCCTGGGCCGTCAGTTCGGTTACTTTCTGTAAAATGGTCTCGCTTACGCCAACCTTTCCAAAATCGTGTAGGAGGGCGGCTACACGGATATTTTCCACTTCGACCGGGCTGAGTTTCATTTGATGGGCGATCAGCTCCGCCATCATGGAAACCCGGTGGGAATGGCTTTGTGTGTAATTGTCGACCGATTCGATCACCAGGGAGAGCATTTCAATAATGCCGCTGTATGTTCGCTGAAGCTTCTTGCGGGCTTCTTCTTTCTTGTCATAAAGCATGCCCATGCAATAGCCCGTAAAAATCAAAAAAAGCCCCCATGTGATGATGTCCATCCACTTGAATAATTCGGCGTTGGGACCGGGGTACAAGGTGAAGCTGTGCGGAAACAGATAGGCCAGACAACCGATAAGCGCGACGGAAAATGCCGAGGAAACAACGGCGTAGCGCTTGCCGAAAAAATAGGCGCCGAGCAGGACCGGCAGATAAAAAATGTTCAAAAACGCCCGCTGATTGACAATAAAGAAATAAATAAAACAGGCAATGGCAACTAACACAAGAATAATAACGAGTTCTTTATCGATACTGAACTTGCTTTTTATGAGGGCTTTATTCAAGGCGATCTCTCAATTCATCGGATTAAGATGATTATTTATTGCAGACGTTACTACGTAATCAAGTTTATGGCTGACTGTCAATAGTTAGATTCAATCGGTAGAAAAAAAGGGGCAGTTACAATTATTTGCGCCGGCCGCGCGGGGCAATTGATCAACCTCTCAGCGCTCGCGACGGAATGCGGCATTGCCCATAACACCGCCAAGGCCCGGATGTCCGTGCCGGAGGCGAGCATTCACGATAACCCAACAACTATTTTCCTGTTTTGTTCTTGCAATGTGTTTTTAAAGTTGTCAGATGGCAGGCAATTAATCAAAAAATGTCTGCACGGATAAAGAAACCGGGTGTTGCACCTTGCTTCCCAATTTGAAGTCACAATTTGTCACATCGAATCGAGAAGCGATTTAGCGACGATAGTAAAATGAAGGTATCACACATTGTGATACGTGGGAAAGTCACACCATTTGATTATCGAAGATATGCGAAAGGCGAAGCTAAATGGCTGAGCATTCCCTCATGAAGACGGATGATATTCAAATCCGCATCTATACTATCCGTGGCGTCCAAGTCATGCTGGATATTGATCTGGCAGAATTCTACGGTTTGGAAACGAAAGCATTGAATCAGGCGGTCAAAAGAAATATTGAAAGATTTCCAAAGGAATTCAGTTTTCAACTTACGTCTGACGAGAATAATCTTCTAAGGTCACAAATTGTGACCTTAGAAAATGAAGACTCTTTGAGGTTCCCAATAAGCATATCAAGCGATAAGCAAAGTTTGAGGTCACAAATTGTGACCTCAAACCAAAAGGGTGGGCGTGAGTATCTCCCTATGTTTTACCGAACAGGGCGTGGCCATGCTGTCCGGCGTTCTCAAAGGCGCAAAGGCTGTTCAGATCAGCATTCAGGTCATCAATGCCTTCGTCGCCATGCGCCGGCTTCTGGCTGCCAATGCGGAAGTGTTTCAACGCTTGGGTGCTGTGGAAAGAAAACAAATCGAGCACAAGGCGGACGCCGATCATAAATTTGAACAAATCTTTGACGCCATTGAAGAACGCAGCATCAAGCCCAGTCAGGGCATTTTCTTTGACGGACAGATCTTTGATGCCTATCAGTTTGCTTCCGACCTGATTCGCACTGCCCGCAAATCAATTGTGTTGATTGACAACTACGTTGACGACTCTACCTTGATCTTGCTTTCCAAAGCCGGAAAGAAAGTGAAAATTACGATTCTGACCAGGACCATTTCCAAACAGCTTGCCCTGGATGTTAGAAAGTACAACGAGCAATACCCGGAAATTACCGTCAAAGAGTTTCGCAATTCCCACGACCGCTTTATCATCATCGACGGCAAAACCGTTTATCATTTCGGCGCATCCTTGAAAGACCTGGGCAAGAAATGGTTTGCCTTTTCCAAATTCGACAAAGACGCGCTGGCACTCATGGAGAAGCTGGCGAAGGCTGTTGGTGAATAGCAGTTTGAAGTGCTGCAAATCAACGGATGCTCCTTAGCCGCTTGCTGGTGTCCCCCTCGCGCGTAACCTTCAGGTTAGGTGGGGGGGAGATGCGTGAAAAGTCTCGCACTCTTCGTGTCCCCCTTTGGAGGCGTCAGTCCGGCGTATGCCGGAGGGTAGGGGGGAGGATATTTTTTTGCTTCTAGTCTTTCACCTTTCACCCTTCACCTTTCACCTTGTTCCTTTCCCCATTCACTATTTTCCTGATTTCCTCTTGCATCATGTCCGCAAAGTTGTAATATGTCGCCGGCAGGTAAGCGGTTTGCTGGCAACCGGCAGGCGCGATGCAGCACGAACCCGCGAACGCACTTGCCATAAAATACAATGATCCGCGTCCGACGGCCCGGCCGTCGCTATCGGTGCTGACATGCTGAACCTGATCGATCGTCAACTGAATCCAAACGCGAAGCGACGATCCTGAAATCTCAACCGGAGACATGAAGGAGGAAGGCAATGAATCTTGATGCATTATTTTATCCCCAAAGCATCGCCGTTATCGGCGCATCGGACAACCTGGGCGGAGGCCGGGTGCCCTATTTCCAAATCCAGCAAATGAACGGCTATGCCGGACGGCTTTATCCCGTCAATTCGCGCCGCCCCGAAGTGTCGGGCCTCAAGGCTTATCCGACGATCGACGATCTGCCGGAGCCCGTCGATTACGCCATTGTGGCCGCGCCGGTAGAGCAGTCCATCGACATCGTCAGGGCCGCCGTGCGCAGGGGCGTCAAGTTCCTTCACTTCTTCACCTCGGGCTTCGGCGAGACGGGCAACCTGCAAATGGAGAAAGACATGGTCCGCGAGGCCCGCAAGGGCCACCTCCGCATCATCGGCCCCAACTGCATCGGCGCGCAGTGCTTCGAATCGAAATTATCCTTCAAACTATTGCACGAGCAGGAAGAGCCGGGCGCCATCGCCTTTCTGGGGCAATCCGGCGGCATTACGTCGAGCTTTACCGCTCTGGCGACGACCCGCCGGATCTGGCTCAACAAGGTTGTCTCCTACGGAAACCAGATCGACCTCCGCCTGGAGGACTACATCGATTACCTGGCGGACGACGATAAGATCCGCCTGATCGCTTGTTACGTGGAAGACATCAAGGACATTGCCCGATTCCTCAAAACACTCAAACGGACGACGGCGAAGAAGCCCGTGCTGATCCTGAAGGGCGGCAAAACGGAGGAGGGCTCGAAAGCGGCGGCCAGCCACACGGGAGCAATGGCCAGCAACTACACCATCTGGGCCGCGGCCGTGAAACAGCACGGCGGCCTGCTGGTGGAAAACTTCGATCGGCTGATGAACCTGGCGATGCTGGGCACCGCGAGAAAATTCCCCGGCGGGCGGCGCGTCGGATTCCTGGGCGCGGGCGGAGGCGTATCCGTATTGTTCACCGACCTGGCCGTGGCCTCGGGCTGCAAGGTTCCCGAACTGGGGCCTGCGGCGCAGCAGATGATCAGCGAAAAGATCAGGGGCGTCAACACCTCGACGATCAACCCCGTCGATCTGGGCGCCTTCGGCTTCGATCTCAACGTCATGCTGCACACCATGCAGGCCATGGACGAGGACGACAACATCGACGTGGTCATTCCCTACTTTGACGTCGAATACCTCATCCAGGCCGAGATGATTCTCCAGATCAAGAACAGCGCCGACACGATCCAGAAAATGGCTGAATGCATCAAGAAGCCGGTGATCTCCGTTCTTGTCAACTTCCTGGAAAACAATCCTGATGCCCAGCGTATCCGGATTGATACCTTCAATTCCCTGCGCAAGGCGGGCTTCCCCGTCTACGGGACGATCCAGGAGGCCGTGTACGCCATCGAGACGTACTTCGAGTGGGCGGAAAAACGATAGCCCCGCCCGTTTAACCATTTATCTGAAGAGCGCGGCGTGCGACTTCGCGCAGTGCCACCTTCAGGTGGTGACCTTCAGGTTATCAGTTTAGCCCGAATCGCGTCCGAGACCTCCTTGTTTGCGGCGGATAACGACGGACAATCGTTTGACTCCTCTCTCTCGATACCCTAAAGAGCACGCGTGGGAGAGGTTGGGTGAGAGCGAAAGCAGACATAGGCGGCGCTCCAGCATCATGCGGAGCGCTTTCCCCGCCTGCCGGTTGCCGAGCATAAAATAATTAATGAAAGCAGATTCAGGTTGTGCTAATATCTTTGTAAATTGTAAAGCATGGTGACAATATGCAAAGATATATTAACCGCAACGCGGTCGATGAAACTAAGCAGTCCCTCGGCCAAAACCCCGTCACGGCAATCATAGGCCCTCGCCAATGTGGAAAATCGACACTGGCCCGTCACGTTCTGCAAGACGTGAAGCATGTCCTTTTTCTGGACTTGCAGCTACCATCGGATATGAGAAAGTTGGCCGACGCTGAATTATTCCTTAAAGAACATTCCCGCCAGCTGGTTTGCATTGATGAAATCCAACTGCGTCCAGATCTGTTTCCGCTCTTGCGGGCGCTTGTTGATCAAGACAGGCGGCCCGGGCGTTTTCTGATTCTGGGTTCCGCGTCCCGTGACCTGATTCGGCACGGCGGCGAAACACTGGCCGGAAGAATCCACTACATTGAACTGACGCCGTTTCTCTGGAAGGAGCTTCTCAATGACAAAGGCAGCAAAAAGTGGAATTTTAAAACGCACTGGTGGCGCGGCGGTTTCCCTCCGGCATTTCTCGCACTGGATGACCGTCAAAGCGACGCCTGGCGAAGGGACATGATCCAGGATTATTTAAGCCGCGACATTCCATCGTTGGGATTTGCCCTGCCCATGCCGGTGATGACGAGGTTTTGGAAAATGATTGCACATTATCACGGCAACATCTTCAATGCCTCGAAAATCGGTCAATCCATGGACATATCGCATAATACGGTCCGCAAATATCTTGATATTCTGGAGCAGACCTTTATGGTGCGGCTCCTGCGGCCTTTGGAGATCAACCTTAAAAAGCGCCTGGTCAAGTCGCCCAAAATTTACCTGCGTGACAGCGGGCTTTTGCATACCCTTCTGGAAATTGACAGCATGACGGAACTATACGGTCATCCGGTATTCGGCGCATCGTGGGAGGGCTGGTGTATTGAACAGGTTATTGCAGCTTTGCCTGCGTGGCAGCCCTTTTTCTACAGAACATCATCAGGTGAAGAAATCGACCTGGTTTTAGTCAGGGGGAAAAGACGGCTGACGTTTGAAATCAAGGCATCTCTCACACCCCATCTATCCAAAGGCTTTTCCGAAACGATTAAGGCGCTTAAGCCCGAGCGCGCCTGGGTGATCTGCCCGATGACGGAGACCGGTTATTCGATCGCCAGCGGCGCATATGTGACCGGAATCAGCGAATGCCTGAATGAAATGGATGCCTACCTGACACGTTAAAAATCGACCATCGGCCTTTTGCTTTGCAAAGGCAAGGACCGGCTTATTGTCGAATATGCCTTAAGAGATTTTCGAAAGCCCATCGGCGTTGCCGATTGGAAGACAAAAATTGTCACCCGGCTGCCCAAAGAATTACAAGGAAGCCTGCCAACCATCAGGGAAATTGAAATGGCGTTGGCCGGGGCATCAAAGCCCGGTCACGAAACCGGAAAGAAATCGTTGAGAATAAAATTAAATAGAAAACAAATCGGCCACATTTAAATGTACCTTTCCCGTTAATTGTGCCTGTCCCGTTAATTGTGCATTGAAATCCTATCCGGGCTTATAAATATTATTGACAAAAAAAAATGGGGACAGGTACATTTATCCTCATTTATCCTTATTGTTTTCTGGAGTAGGTATGGTTGCAGTATGAGCCGCCGGTTCCGATGGTTTGTTCTCTTGTAAAAATCCAGTACTCCCTATTGCGCTTGGCGTGCTTCCAGTCTCCGGCACAGGAGTATTTGCACAGATCCGACAGTCTGAATATCATCAGCATTTTGGAGACGGGACAAAACTGAAATCTGAATTCAATTTTGTCCTGCGTTTCATTTTCAATGCTTAAATGCAAGAGCCTTCTGAAAAAGAGAAAGTTCCTTTTAATTTTTTGCTTGAATACCGGAAATTCCAGTTTTGAATTGATTCGCGGGACGATGACTTTCGAGACCAATGTCGCCGCCGATATCAATTGCCTGCCGACAATCCGGATGGCTCTTTGTTTCCCGAGAATAAGCATTAAGGCATAGGTCTGCACGATAAAAGGCAGGGTGAAGATAAAAACCAACAGCCACGATAACGGGAGCAGTGAATAGTACTGCATGTCAATGTCCCGCAGGGATGGTTTATCCGCCTCTTCCGGATTCGGCATGGCCAATCGCATTATGTTTGAGCCTTTCTGATGGGGGCAGGCATGCTCCAGGCAATTTTATAATCGTCTCCAATTTCCATTGCGCGGGTGAGCCTTTTCCAAAGCCTGTTCATGTAAAGTCCCGCGCATAGCCCGTCAGCTGTTGCATCAATACTAATCGCGGCGAATGAAGTAAACAATAGGAGTTAAATGGCAGGATATTGTCAGTTAGAAACTGACAAAAATCGCGGGAACCGAAACAAACGGTGGGAAGATCTCATTTGAGGGGGGAGTGTAGGGGATGTATTTTAAAATATCAATCGGCTGAAATTCTCACCTCGATGAGATAGGTGTTGCGAAATATCAATTGACCGGGTGTGCATCAACATTCTGGATCATGCTCAATGATGGACCGATAAGCGGGACACGGGTAAAAAAGTAAATTGGTGCGATGGGAATATAGAGAGGAAATCCGGACAAGTCCATTTTAATGATGAATAAATGAGAACAGGCAAAACGAGCGAACGTCCGAACATCCGACTGGTTCTATTTAATTCCGAATGTAAACGTAAGGCCGCCGCAAAGATTCCCTGATGAAGACCTGCATAAAAAAAGAGCCGGAAGGGCGCCAACCCTTACGGCTCTTTTCATGAGATTTTAAGAAAGATTATCTCACTGCACGATCAGACGAAAATCGGCGAGAAAATCACTTGTCCCCGCGGTGTCTGTCGTATAGTCGCCGGCGAAGGCCCGGCGGCTGGGGTAGAGTGTGCTGTTCACGCTGCCGCGGTTGATGTTGCCGGCATTTCCTGAATGATTGGATATTTCGATCATCAGATTATTTCCCGGATTATAGGCAAATGGCGTGGCGAGCGGAATTTCTATCCAGTCTCCGGCTTTCAACGTGGCGGGAATTGAATACGTAACGGTATAAACGGTTGTAGCACTCGGCAGATTTGCCGAAAAAGACGTCCCCAGAGTTGTTAAGTCCGTATGGGCAAGTTTGACGGTTAGCGTGTCATATGTTCCGGCAACCGCGTTGTCTGCCAGACGGTGGGCTAATTGGGTAATGGTTCCTTTGGCGCCAAGTTCCGAAGACCGGTACACCCTCTGACGCTTGCTTCCCGAAGCACTCAGGGCGAAAGGATAGGTATCGCTTTCACTGCCGCCGGTAATGAAATGAACAGGCGCGCCGGCAAAACGGAACTTGATGAAATACTTGGCAGTGTCGGGAGTTCCTGTTGTGTCTCCGGGGTTGCCATACACACGCGTATTGGCTGCGCCGCCGCTCATAGTCATCCACCAGGTTACACCGCTGACAGCAGTAGTTTCAATTTGTACAACAAGATTATCCGTGCCGTTGTAGCTAAACGCGCCATCCGGTATGGGGATCCAGATATATTTGCCGACAGGAATGCCGGCGGGTATTGTGAAAGTTCTGGCGTTGGTCACGACCACCGGTGTTCCCGAGTTAAAATTATCAGCATAGGTGGCGGAAAGCCCGGTCAAACTTGTATGACCAAGCGTAACCGTCGCGGTAGCGGAAGAACCAGTTGTGGTCACGTTACCCACGGGGAACCCGATACCGGTAATAGCACCTGATCCGCTAATTGCCGCGGCTGTGTAGAGAAGCTGAATTTTTCTGGTATTCCCAAAGGGAAAGCTATTGGCGCCGGCACTAGAATACAGGATAGCACTATCCCCGCCATCAATACCGAATTTCGTATCCGGGAACCATGTCGCCGCAGTACCGCTTAACGAAGTCGTGTCTGAGGCAAAAACAGTCCGTGTCCCGGCAGCCGGATCATGATTTACGGTGTTCACCGTTCCGGTGCACGCGTTGCGCTGGACTTCGACGACCAGGCTTTCTTCTCCATTGTAGACAAAGGGAGTTGTGAGCAAAATGGTGTAATATGTACCGGCGGCGCCGGCGGGAATGCTAACGAATGCGTTGCTCAGCACCGTCGTTTGCGATCCTTCTCCCGTGTTGATATTGTTGGCAAATGTGGCATCCAGACCGGTCAGTTACCGGTCGAAACGGTTGGGCATTATTTACTGATTCAACTTGTAGGGTCAATTGGTTTTCATTTATAAGAAATTACGGAATAAATCACAATAGCTATTTTGCGGCGCATCGGAATCAATTCATCGGCTTCTGATGTTTATCTCAGCGGGATCAAAAAACTGACCGTGGCGCCCTGTTTAGGACCGGGGCTCTCGGCGAAGACGTTGCCGCCATGCAGCGCCGCCAGTTTCCGGCTCAGGGAAAGTCCCAGCCCGGTTCCCTGGAAGCGGCGGCTGTCCGAGCCGTCCCCCTGCTCGAAGGGTTCGAAGATCCTCTCCAGGTCATCTCGTGGTATCCCGACTCCTGTGTCCGCCACGGAAATCTTAAGCCAGGGTCCATCATCCCCGGCGACGGATGCCGGAAGCTTGTCCCCCTTGTGGTCCAGAAAGCGGCCTCCCTCCCGGCGCAGGATCTCCCCGCTGACGATAATCCGCCCGCCGTCAGGGGTAAACTTCACCGCGTTGGACAGTAAGTTATTAAGGATCTGCTTGAACTTGCGCTCATCGACGCGAATCGTGACGGGCAGACCGTCCAGTTTCGATTCCAGGGCAATACCCTGTTTGCGGGCACCCTCCCTGAACATGATCATACTCGCGTCTATAAGCGCAGGGAGATTTACTATACCTGGTTCCAGTTCCATCCGTCCCGCCTCCACCTTGGCGAGATCCAGAACGTCGTTGATGAGCGCCAGAAGATGCGTGCCGCTTTGGTGTATATCAGAGAGGTGCTCCTGCTGGGTGGGGTTGATCTCTCCCGCATGGCGGTTTACCAGCAGTTCCGTAAAGCCAATGATGGCGTTGAGGGGCGTACGCAGTTCATGGCTCATGTTCGCCAGGAACTGGGATTTGGCAAGATTCGCCTGTTCGGCCTCATGCTTGGCCTTCTGGAGTTTCGCTTTTTCTTCCTCTATCGTTCGCTGTTTCTCCTTCACCTCGATCCGATACCTTTCCCGGACCGACTCGTAGCCATAGGTGATAAGGGTAAGGGCGGTAAGTGAGATAAGATAACGCACCGCGTAGTCCGTCTCCAGGGGTGCGGTATTGGGGATCTTTCCTTGAAGAACAAACAGTACAACGGCCACGCCAGTGAGGAAAACCAAATTCCAAATCATTCCGGCAAGGGGGCCCAGCAGGAAGAACAAGGCGGGGAGAAAGAGGTAGAGCCAAAACATCTCGTGCCAGCGCGTGGCGCTGTGCAGGAGCAGGAAGAGGAGTAAGAAACCCGTCCAGCCAAGATTCACCTTGATCAGGGTTTCGATCTTCCGCTGCGTTTTCCCGAAAAAGAAACTGAACGTGTAAATGACGGCGGTGCCAAATTCGAGAAATCCGTTGGTGAGATTTCCGTGGATCAGATTTCGCGTGCCGTAGAGGTAGAGAACGGCCGCGGCCACGAGGGCGGCAAAGCCGGCAACCAGCCGCCGGGATCGCTCTTCGGGGTCCAGGGAGGCCGGAACAAAGAACCGGTTGATCGCCTCCAGTATTCTTCCTGCCAAAGGTTGTGGGCTCATCGTATTTACCGGTATCCGCCCCGGCGGTTCTGTCTTCTATCTGCCTTTGTTAAAAAGTGTCCGCAAGATTCACTTAATCCTTTTCACGGGTCAGTCGTCCAGGCTGCGCTCGTCGCGCCGAATCAGGCAGAGAACAGAAGGCGTTTAAGGCACGCGTGCCTGCTTTCACTCCTCAGGGGCCCTTTCCGGCAAACCCCCTTATACACCGGGCAGTAAACACATATGATTTACCTGGCAGTTTAATCAATATAGATATGCAATACAAGCAATAAATAGATCGGGGGATATTATCCTTATCTCAGGATCACCAGCCGCCCCATTGAACCGGACATCTTGAATCTGGAAATAATTTCCGGGATCAGATATAGAGCCATAACTAAAGCAGGAATGATGGTATTGATGAAATCATGGAAACAGGGACGGCTCCAGCCGGGTTGCCGGCCGGAATCGAAAAGGTAATGCGCGGGAAACCGGAAATCACGCAGGGGGTCCCCTGAATACATAAAATAACTTAA